>JARLHM010000235.1 GCA_031292235.1 Syntrophaceae bacterium
AACCGAGACCGCTGTCAATGCCTCCATCTCAACCCCGGTCTTCGCTGTAACCTTGACCCGCGCCTCGACGTTTATAGCGCCGTTTTCCCTGTCGGGCGAAAATTCTATGGTAACGGAATTCAATGGAAGAGGGTGGGCAAGTGGGATCAATTCGGGGGTTTTCTTCGCCGCCATTATTCCTGCTATCCGAGAGACCCCGAGAACATCTCCCTTCTTGGCCTCACCCCGCAAAATCAGTTCCAGTGTTTCCGGTTTCATGTAAACCTTGGCGTGCGCTACAGCAAGTCTTTCAGTTATTTGTTTGGGACCGACGTCTACCATTATTGCCTGGCCCTTTTCATCAAAATGCGTCAATTCAGACATGCGATCATCTCCGTTTCGGTATTCCCACGATTCTGATTATTTCTGAACCGGTTCCAGCCTGTGAACCAATGCGGCGGCGTGCGCAGCGAAACCCTCATATCGAGCTAAAGTCAGTGTCTTAGGCGCAAGTAAATAGAAACCTTCTTTTGTAACTTCGGCGAAAGACATTTTTCTGGTAAAATCCCTTACGGACAAAGCAGACGCTGTGCGACCAAACCCAGAAGTAGGGAGGATAGCGTTTGGACCAATTGAGTAATTAGCCAGAGTTCCTGGGGTAAATGTTCCGAGCAGAACTTCGCCGGCTGTAACTATCCGATCAAGGATATCCCTAGGATTGGCTGTTAGCGCCTGAAGATGTTCTGGAGCAAATTCATTAACAAATTTGATGGCGTCTTCCATATCGGCCGCCAGGATTACCCCTCCGGAATTACTCAGGACAGTTTTGCAATAAGCCTTTCTTTCCTCGGGCAAATTATCGACAAGTCCAGGGATGATCTTTAAAGCTTCTTTGGCCAAAACAGTGTCAGGAGTCACCAGGTAAGCTGAAGAATCCGGACCATGCTCCGCCTCGATCAAAAGATCAGTTACCGCTGTAATTGCGTCAACCGACCCGTCGGTCAATATTATGGCCTCGCTTGGACCGGCCGGCAGACCCGTGTCAATTTCAGCCGCAAGCCATTGTTTAGCAGCGAGAACATAACCTGAACCAGGTCCCACTATTTTATCGACGGCCTTAATTGTTTCTGTTCCACATGCAAGAGCGGCTATCGCTTGGACACCGCCAACCGCATAAAACTCATGGACGCCGATAATGACCGCCGCCGCCATGGTCGCCTCGTCCGCCTTGCCGAATTTATCCGGCGGGCTAACAGCGACTATTCTTTTAACACCAGCGACCTTGGCCGGAACCGCCGCCATCATCATCATCGAAGGGAAAGACCCCTTGCCTCGTGGAACGTAAATTCCCACAGAGTTCAGAGGTATTGTCTTTTCACCGGCTATTACACCCGGCATGATTTCGATCTCCCGAATTTCGGGTTCCTTTTGAAAATCGTGAAACCGGGTTATGTTGTCTATAGATTTTTCAATGGCGTCCCTCAGATCGGGCGCCATTTTATCCAGCGCCTGCTCCATTGTTTTTCTTTGGACTCTAAAATCTTGTGAGCCCATCAGAGCGCCATCGAATTTCATTGTATAATCGGATAGAGCAATGTCTCCCCTGGATTTAACGTCTTCTATAATTGGAACGACTCTGGGGATCAACTCCCTGAGTCCTACGTTTGGTCTTTCCGTTAGTTTCTTCCGCTGAAGATCGTCAAGCCCAGCCAGTTCGACATAATTGATTTTCATATTCCACCTCTGAACCTCGCCAACAGTTCCCGGAACAAATCCTTAACGATGGTAGCCCGACCGTCTGGACATTTGAGAAGATAAACGGACCAATGACCTGGAGCAAGGCATTCTTTTAAATTGTAGTTTTTTCCTATATCATAGAAAGCATAACAATTTCCCAGATTAATCAAAGATTTTTTGGAAGGTGAATATGGAAGCAGATTTCAATAAAGCTGAATGGAGTTTTTTTGTCACAGCTCTGAAAGAAGAGGCCAGAGACGTGTTGTGGAAAGTGGGGTCTACTGTTGAACCTGAAACACTCCTGAAATCAGTAATGCAAGACTTGGAGGAACTTGGCCCCAAGCCGGAATCCGAAGAGACTCGGACTCAAGAGGAGATTTGGAAACAGGTGCGTGAACGTCTCCTGGAAGCGGCCTACGCGACCAGACCCTATTGTGTAAAATGTGGAGAATGTTGTTCCAATGGTAGTCCTACGCTGTCAATAGACGACATGAATCTGTTTGAATCTCGGACACTTAAACCGAATGACGTGTTCACTCTGCGCAAAGGCGAAACCGTATTTGACAGCCGTCTTGAAACAAGCGTTCCAAACGAACTGGAGAGAATCAAGATACGCGAAACTCCGGGAGAAAAGACCTGTATTTTTTATCAGAAATGGAATCGTGAATGTTCAATTTATGATCAACGTCCTGAGCAATGCAGGATCCAGGAATGCTGGGCGCCAAATTCTGTAGCCTACACCAGGAAATCGCCGCTGAACAGGAGGCGCCTGTTTGAGGCTGCCGGCGACATATGGAAAATTATTGAGAAGCATGAAGAAAGATGCTCCTACGAGGATCTGTCCAGAGAGATCAGCCGATTAGCCGCAACCAAGGGACAAACGGTAGAGAATATATTGGAATTTCTTAGTTTCGATCATCATGTCAGGGAATTTGTATCTGAAAAATTGGGCATAGGGGCTGAAACCCTTGATCTTCTTTTTGGGCGTCCATTGAAAGATTCTCTGAAGTTTTATGGGCTGACACTAGACGAACGCAAGGATGGAACCTTTGTCCTAAGGCTCATTGAAGATCAGGAGTGAACTCAAGAAATTACCGATTTCGTGAATTATCTTGACACCATCACTTGAAGCGTCCATGCCTATTTTCGAACCTGGTAGAGACGGCGTTTCCCTAGTGAACCGGAATCATGGTTGATTTACTGGCCTGCATAAAACAGTGATCTGGGGCCTAGCCGACGAGGCTTGAACGGATCAAAATCGTGACCCCTACATACGTAAATTTGGCGAATCGGTTCACCATGGTACATTACTTCGTAGGGAGGGAGCTGCTCAACAGAAGAGAAATTCTCGTAAATGGTCATCAACACCGAACTTGTGGGCCCCAGTGGCTTTGCGCTTACAAAAAGGATGTTCTTGCCGGCTAGATCATCATAGGATCTGTTCCACACATCAAATTGAGTGGGCCTATCCCAGGGAGCGAGATACCTAACATTAGGCTGTCCGGGTATATTGAACTCAAGAAGAGCGCAAAGTTGATATGAGTCCGCGGCGATAACATCATCTTTCTTAATTAAACTTGGCAAGTATTGACCTAATCCGTGCCAACCGCGAGTTTCCCAGATGATTCTGTCAGCCTTCCATATGCGTCTTTCGA
>JARLHM010000236.1 GCA_031292235.1 Syntrophaceae bacterium
ATCTACATCCTATCGATGTGGCTGGCCTAATGTTTGAGCGCGGTGGCTTTCTCCTTTGTCGTGCCGAACATTTTGGAAATACACGCGGTTTTAGGATGAAGACCATCTCCAAAATCCACTTTGTTACAACCAACCATTTCCGGGTCATAGGAACCTATCAGAGGAATTCCATTATTGGCGGCAAACTCTCTTATTCTATGTTCAACATCATGAACAATACCAACTTGGGTCAGTATTCTCTCGTAACTACTGGGGTGAAAAGGAAGCAGAACGATCTCGACTTCTGACTTGTTCGCCATTTCTAAAATAAATTGTTTGAAAAGACCCCAATAATTTTGATCGATCCTGTCAAATCCTGACAATAAGTTAATGGGTGGAGTGGCATACTGAATAGCCGAGGCTTCAACCTGATCTGGCGACAGGAGAGCAAAGCTTGAGTTGTATATTCTCGTGCCATCGGGTCGAAGGCCATCTTTGTCCGGGCATGGATTTTCTGCCGTAGTCATTACCAAATCTTGACGATCAAGACCATTCAGTATAGCAATCAATCTTGCTTTAATATTGGTCTGCAAACTTGCTTTAATATATTTAATATTAATAAGTTGTAACCAAACATCCTCATTAAACTTCATGACGGGCTTGCTAGACAGCCCGAGATTACTCGATTCA
The DNA here is from genome assembly GCA_031292235.1 of Syntrophaceae bacterium. Classification (GTDB taxonomy): domain Bacteria; phylum Desulfobacterota; class Desulfomonilia; order Desulfomonilales; family Desulfomonilaceae; genus CAJBEZ01. Next base: position 670 of record JARLHM010000236.1, read on the forward strand.
GCCAGAAATTCATCGGAGAGTGTTTTCCATCCAACCAGCCCGTTCTTGGCGTTGAAAACCCACGGGTCAACCCCGACAACTACCCTTTTCGGGTTGAACTTTTTTGCCAGATGATACAACGCTATGTAATCTTCGATACCTGCGCCGGACACGGAAAGATTAATAGTTCTTTTTCTGAACAAATTCTCTGAAATTTGCATAGTCCTGGATGATCCCAGAATGATTGTATTTAGTTCCGTCCCAATCGGTAAACTGTTCAAACGGAACTTTTGCACTAGTCTTTCATCATAATTCGTAACACCCTCAACAAAATAATTCGAGTTGAGAGATTCTGCGATTTTCTTTTCATATCCAGAATGGAACAAGTGAGCGCTGTCACCAATAAATGCTATTGCTGCGCCGAATACGCACAAGGTTAGGAACACAAAAGTTACTATTCGGAGATAAGAAATTGATTTCATGCTCAAAACTGAAAATAAAGGAAAGGTGATGGCCTTCCCAGACTGATAAATGAAATATAAAGAAGTCCGCCAGCGAGAAACGCCATACCCGCCCTCCTCCATGTTATTGATCTCTCAAGTGGTATGGAGGATTCGCTACCAGTGTGAAAATCTAACCCTCCAGCTATTTGTTGAGCGTTGGGGAGCGCAAATACTATGATCAATCCAGCCAAAAGCCAAAGGCATAGTTCATAGGAATTCGAGTGGAGCAAAGGCAAAAGACCAGAGAAGGTAATCCACTTCGATGGCGCCAATCCTTTTAACAGAGGCGCCCACGAAACTGGAAAGCTTATTCCGTTTAGACAGAGCATCCCTGAATAGAATTTCATTGATGTTGAAAAACTTTCCGAGCGGAAAGGTACCCACGCGACAACAACAGCCGTAAACGTTATGGAGACCCCGACGAGTTTGGCGACATGGTTGGGTAAGAATGTATTGAACCCACCTCCTGTGATCTTTTTCCATTCATTATTGATCACCAAATAAGCGCCATGAAGACCGCCCCAAAGCACGAATGTCCAACCTGCCCCATGCCATAGCCCCCCTAGTAACATAGTGATCATAATATTTCGATATCGCATCAGTTTTCCATCTCGATTGCCTCCCAATGGTATATAAAGTAATCGCGCAAGAAGGCGGAAAGAGTCATGTGCCAACGCCGCCAGAATTCGATTATGTCAGAAGACTTGTAGGGTGAATCAAAATTGATAGGCAGTTTGATGTTAAGAAAGAGCGATATGCCGATAGCCATGTCGCAGTACCCGGAGAAGTCGAAATAAAGTTGCAACGCGTATGCGATCGCTGCGGCCCATGCTTCGAAAAACGTCGGATTCCCCCCGCCAGCTACAGCATTGAAAAGACCATTCGCGTAGGTGGCAATCCCGTCAGCCAAGAAAACTTTCTTGAATAAACCTATGCTGAAAAACGTCACCCCCATGGCAATATTGTTGTAAGAGACACTATAAGTAGAATCCTGCGAGAACTGTGGCATCATCTGTTTATGGTGGATTACCGGCCCCGCGATCAGATGAGGGAAATAAGATACAAACAAGAAGTAATGAATGAAATTCTTCTCGTTTACGTGGCCTCGGTACGTATCTACCAAAAAAGCAATTTGAGTAAAGGTAAAAAACGAGATCCCGAGAGGCAACACAATGTCCAATATGGTGATTTGCCCGACGTTTAAAGGAAGAAGAACATTATTAGCCGTTGCAATAAAGAAGTCTGTGTACTTCATAATGGCCAGTAGACCAAGGTTGGAAGCAATCGCTATTATCAGAACGATCTTTCTGTTGCGTTGAGAGTAATTCTCGGACAGGAAGATACCGAACACATAGTTCGCAAGGACAGACGCAACGAGTAATGGGACAAAGCGGACATCCCACCAGCCGTAGAAGAATAGTGACGCTATACCAAGCCAACCGGCGGCTAGCCGATGACTGCGCCTGCCGATGAGGTAGAAAATCACTAATACGACAGGAAAATAAGCAAAGATGAATATATAGGAGTTGAAAAGCATCGCTCGTGACTTTTAAAGTAAAGAAAACTTTGAAGGTCCTTAGGCGCAAATTGTTCGAGAGTACCTACAATGTAAGCTATCTTCGCGCTTTGGTTTGGTCATCGCAACTGTTTAGCGGCCGCTTCATCGGCAAGCACGATAGCTCGGTCTCTCCTGACTTTGCCGGCGGGAATGGAAGTGTCGCCGTCTCGTAGTTTCACAAGGATGGCGGCCTTATCGCTTCCTGTCACAAGCCAAAGGATTTTCCGGGAACGGTTAAGGATGGGATAAGTCAGCGTCATCCGGCGCCTCCCCTGGTAGGTCCCTGTCAGGGCCACATCCTCATCGGTTATATTTAGCGCCGGGTCTCCAGGAACAAGTGAGGCAGTATGGCCATCCAGCCCGAGGCCCAGGTGAACCAAATCCAGGACAGGAGGTGCTCCTGCAATCTCACGGAGAATTAAAGCGTATCGCTGGGTTCCTGCGGAAAGGTCCTCTCCATCCACTGGCATTGGATGAATATTTTCCTCGGCTATTGGGGAATTCTCAACCAGACTTTTTTTTAACAGAGTAAGGTTACGGTCCGGGTCGTCCTCAGGCGCAACACGCTCATCCACCTGGATTACGTGCGTATATTGCCACGGGAAATCTTGTCCTGCCAAGGCGCTCAGCATCTTCCATGGCGTGTGACCACCGCTGACAGCCAGTATGAAACGCCCACGCTCTTCGACAGCCACTCTGGCTTCCCTTGCTATAATCGAGGCAGCCTCCATAGCAACCGAATCTTCGTCTGGGAAAACCTTAAATAACACCAATAATTATCCTTTTCTTGCTAACCGACTGGTACAACATTACACGCCCATTATAGCATCAACAATTACTTATGATGGCTTTACCGGCTTCTCGAGATGGCCGCCAAATTCATAGCGCATTGCGGACATCAATTTTTCAGCAAACTCCGCTTCTCCACGTGAGCTGAACCTCTGGTAAAGCGCAGCAGCGAGAACTGGAACCGGCACGGCCTCGTCGATAGCCGCCTTTATCGTCCAACGGCCCTCGCCTGAGTCCGATACCCGTCCAGAAAATCCGGATAGGTCCGGGTCACTCAGCAGAGCTGTCGCAGTCAGGTCCAGTAACCATGATGAGATCACACTCCCACGTCGCCAGACTTCCGCGATGTCGCTAAGGTTGAGGTCGTATTGATACTCTTCAGGATTACGCAAGGGGGTTGTCTCAGCGTCCTCGGTTTGCGGACGCCTGCCCACATTGGCATGCCGCAGGATGTTGAATCCTTCAGCGTACGCGGCCATTATGCCGTACTCAATTCCGTTGTGCGCCATTTTGACAAAATGCCCTGCGCCGTTTGACCCACAATGGAGATAACCGGACTCAGCAGTTCCTTCGATCTTGTCTCGTCCGGGAAGACGTGGCGCCGAGTCCACACCTGGAGCCAAGGCGGCGAAAACGGGATCAAGCCGTTTCACCACATCGTCTTCTCCGCCGATCATCAGACAGTACCCTCTTTCCAATCCCCATACACCGCCGCTAGTACCACAGTCAACGTAATGAATTCCGTGTTCTTTAAGTTCTTTCCCGCGTCGGATATCGTCAACATAATAGGAATTGCCGCCATCGACGATGACATCTCCGCTCTGCATAACGCGGGAGAGGTTTATTAATGTTTGATCGACCACCGCAGCGGGAACCATCATCCAGACCAATCTTGGAGATTCAAGTTTCGCCGCCATCTCTTCTATAGACTTAGAGGCAAACGCTCCTGTCTCATTTGCGAAAGCTTCCCTGGTTTTCGCTGTAGCGGAATAGACAATCATTTCATGGCCTGCGCTCATCAATCGACGAGACATGTTTCCACCCATTCTTCCAAGGCCGATCATTCCGAGTTTCATGGTTGAGTCCTTTTAGCGCTACAAATCAAGGCGCAGAGCGTCTTAGTGCTTTGAAATAACTCCATAAAGTCGCAGAGTTTCTACAAGACTGTAACATCGACAACAGCGTTTTCCAAATCGATACGGTAGCCTATTTCTAGCTTTTAAGGTATGGGACGAATTTAATGAAACTGACTTACCCTTGACGAAGGTCCATATACCTATTAATGTTTGTAAAAATATAACATATTGTGGCGATTGGGTCACATTGGTTTCACCAGTGAGGTGTTTTAAAATGTATAAGGTAATGATTGAGCCGGCTAATTATGAAAATATCAATCTGGCTGTAGAAAAGGCCTTTGAGATATTTCCTCAAAGTTTGTCCGGGAAAAAGGTCCTTTTAAAACCTAATGTTCTCCGTTCCTCGGAGGCGAAAGAAGCGATCGCTACAAATCCGGCCATGGTCCGGGCGGTTGTGAACAAAGTAGAGTCTATGGAACCCGCGTCAATTGTTGTGGGGGACAATCCTGGCCTGTTCAGCTATGGAGCCAATGAAGAAAGTTTCGAAAGAACCGGTCTGACAGAAGCCGCCAAAGGCTACTACCGCAACATCGGGAACGATTCCATAAAATTGGATTTCACTCCGGATTTCATGCCCTCGGTTAGCGTTTCCCGGGCCGTCATGGAAGCGGATATAGTAATTAGCCTGCCCAAATTCAAAACTCATGGTCTGACAGTGATGACAGGAGCAATCAAGAACAGTTACGGCATCCTGCCAGGCGCTCAGAAAGCGGCTCTCCACAGAGCGGCAGGGAACCCGCATAGATTTCATGAAGTTGTGACCGAAGTATTTCGTCTGCGACCACCAGACCTCTTCATAGTAGACGCTGTAATAGGCATGGAAGGAAATGGTCCCGCAGGCACAGACCTTCGAAATATTGGTCTCGTGCTTGCGTCGGATAACGCTGTCGCACTAGACGCTATAATCGCCACGATGATGGGGTGTGATCC
>JARLHM010000045.1 GCA_031292235.1 Syntrophaceae bacterium
CTGAAGCGCATTGAGGGTTTCTCTCCTTTGCTGGGCTGTGCCATCCAGGAATTTATTTACACTCATTATTTCACCCATTACCCTTACTCCGGCCATTCTGGCCCAGTAAAGCTTGCAGTTGATCGGGCGAAAAACAGCCACCTTGTCGCCTTTATCCATTCCATTGGACTTGAGGAAGTCTTTAGTGGCAACCATTTCCATGAAAGTTTCATGATGGGATGCTTTACTGTCGGTGCTACGCAGGGACCTAATGCTTTGGTCTACAACAAAAATCCCCGCCATTCCTAAGAATATGGCTACTACAACCGCAGCCTCCACAATTATTGAGGGATGTTTAACAAAATCGGAATGTTTATATCTTGGGGCTGTTGCAATGGCAGTAAATCCCAAGAATAGAAACGCCGCCACGTAACGCATCTCCATTGAAACCAGGCAATAAATCGCAGTACCGCAGAAACACATGAAAATCAGCATCAGGAAAGTAGAAGGGGGGAACATCCTTAATGGGACAAAGGTGGCGACTTTAAACTGAGCGACAAACCACAACAGGACAACTAAAGTTGGCCACAGCGTTCCACTGGCGAGTTGGTCCAGGCTGCTTCGAATAGCTGACAGTTGGGCCCTGAAGTTAAAAACAGGCGCTATCCCGAGCGCCCAATACGCCGGATCACCTTGTGGATAGGTGGATGTTGCGCCATGATCGTAATAATACACTTCCGGATTATGGTGGATGACTTTCGGGACATGAATCCCGGATCCTTGGCCGGCCACATAAAAAGTGTAATTGTAAACGCCTACTTCGCCAATGGAGAAGCGCCCAACCTCCAAGGATTGGGATATAATCACTGGAGAACTGACGACCAACATGACTGAAGCGGCCAGAATCAAACGGGGGATGGCTTTTCTCATCGAACTGCAATATATTCCCGCAAAAGCGAAAAAAACCACTGAAAATGGGAAAAGAAATGTTTTACAAATGTAACCAAAGCCTGTGGTCACCCCCAACAGCACAAAATTCCAGACATCATCCGGAGAGCGCTTGATGTTTAGAACAGCGACAACTGACAACAATACGAAAACAAAAATTATCATGTCGGGGGTAACTAGCTGGACCCTCACCCATATCAAGGAAGCAACCAGGAAAGCGGAGTAACACATGGCTTTAGAAACGTAAGACGGCAATGCGGTTCTCTCCACTTCCGTGTCAGTCTCATCAGTCAAACGGCTTACAAAAAGATCACATGCAATCATAGCGGATATAAACAGAATGAAATTGAACAACTTGATCATGTACAATTCGTTATCAGGTGTTGTTTGGAAAATACGCTCAAAGATGGCCAATAGAAGTGAATAGCCGGGAGAATAACCGAGAAACACAGATTCCTTCCACAAACCTGTGCGAAAGGCTTGAGCCATATCCAAATAGGCAATGGCGTCTCCATTTATGAAATGTCTTGTTGTGTAAGTAAGGATCCCCCCTAAAAGCAGCCCTAAAATCCAAAAACACACTCTGATCCGAGCGCTCCACAACTCAGGGGCCGAACTCCATTTTCTGACACCAGAACCCGATTCTTTAGAAGCCATAGAAGTTGGTCTTTCTCACATACTATGACATTATGTGGTCATAGATGCCGCATTTTGAACCATTATCCAACGAGTCATTGAGCGAATCTTCTTCCGATTGGAATGTCCCGGATCGAGTTGCCGGTCGAAACACCAACACTGCCCACTTCTTAAATATTGTGGCTAAAACGATACCGCGTCAAAATTTTCGAATTCCGATTCCATATATTCAATTGAGTCAGTTTACAATAGTCTAGCGTAAAAAGTTTCCGTTTGTGGTATCAAAACCCAACCTTCATCAGTTAGACGCGAACATTCTTTCCGTTGAGAGATTACTGCTTTAATGCCCTCATTTTTCAACAGAGTCAAAGAACTCATTCGCTCTGCTTTTGTAATTTTAAGGAACTTCCCGGGATCTTCAATTTCCCCGGTCACCCGTACTTGCGCCATTCTAGCCCACTGGATCGACGAATTTCCAAGAACAGCTACATGATCACCACGGGTGATTCCCTTTTTGGACAGAAAATCACTAATCGAGATTTGGTCTTCAAAACTCTGTCGGTAAGAAATCTTGCCATTTTCAGACCACAAGCCCCTGACCGCTTGATCTACAGTAGATTGGAGGACGCTGCCGATCAAAAATATAACGAGGGCGAGGACACCGAGATCGCTAATTCCCAGTCTGAGAAAGACTTTTTGGTTCTTTCCCCGACCCATACCCATGATCAAACCGACTGATCCCAGAAATAGGAACGGCGCCACGTATCTGGGTTCCATAGATATCAGGGCAAAAAGAAATATCCCGCAAATTGCGGGGACAATAAACAGGATAGAGGAACTTATTGGTCTTAAGGACCCTACCCGATACGAGCCAAGAGAAATCTGAAAGACGGCCCACGCGATTATGGCTGACAACCATCGTGATTGTGAAACAATCTCAAAGAGATTTTTAAGAAAGAGCTTGAGATGAGTGACATTATCGTAGGATGGATTTATTCCTATTGTCCAGTAACAGACATCAAACGAGAATGGCCGGGTACAAACACCTCCATATTCGTAGACTACCACTTTGTTCTCCGCGTCCAGGACCTTTCCCGGGTCAACTGGTGTTCCATGACCACCAATCAGGATCGAATACACATGACGGCCCCCTTCTCCATAAGTGAAACTCCCTTTCTTGAGGGACAACGCTACAATAAGTGGCCCCATGGTCAAGATCAAGAAGACCGTAGCCAGCGCTATTCTTGGCAGACATTTTTTTAAAGACCCGACAGAGATAGCGGCCATAATCAAGAAGACTGGGGAAAAAAGAAAGAGAAAAGCCTTTGATAAATAACCCAGCCCGGCCAGGCACCCTAGAATAACGAATTTATAAAACCTCTTGGGATTTTCTCTAATCCACATTATAACGGAGAAACATAAGAGAACTATACAAAAGACCAACATGTCAGGATTTATTAAACGGACTCGAACAGAAACCAGAGCTGTGGCAAGGAAAATTGAATATAATAGAGCCTGAATAAAGGGCCACGGGAGAGGACTCCGGCCCAAATTGACGAGCGCGCGATACTCGATTTTTAAGAATCGCAGCAAGACTTCAAGTGCGCCTAAGGCCGCAACAAAAATAATATAGTTAAGGAGCTTTAGCCATATAACCTCATTTAACGCATTTAGCTGAAGAATACTTTGGAAAATGGCGATTAGCGAGGCATACAGTGGACTAAATGTAAAATTTGCTACATCATGCCAGCGAAACTGTTTTATAGCCTCCCCAATCTCAACGTAGACTGTCGCGTCATCGTTGATAAAATAGCGGCTTGTGTAAGCATTAGCCCCAGCAAACCCTAGGGCTAAGATCCAAAAAAATACCCGAACTTGGTATTCTGAAATACGATTATAGATTAAAGGCTCGTGGTTGGTAAAATCAGTCAACATTGACTCCGTCAAACACATCTAGATGTCAATCTATTGGAAGAATTCAGATCTTTGAGTATTCTAATGATCAGCGGTATCGATAATTCCGTCCAAGTTTGATATTACTAACCTACCATAAAAAATCGATTTCTTGACCACTCATTGAGCTTGTGCATAAATGCGAACCATCAAACACAAACGAGTAACGCCAAAGACCAAAGAAGTCCGGAGGAGGGCGACGATGAAGGAACAGCAGAAATTCCCATTCAAAACCGTTTTGAGTCTCAGGCCCTTGATTGATTTTTGGAACAGGACCATTACCTCTTCGGACGCGTCATGGGGACTTTCCCATGATGAACTCAGTTTAAAGCTTGAGGAAGCTCAAGAACTTATGGAATCCATAACTGACTTCTCAGCTCTTGAACGACATCAGGCGGTAATCAAGACATTGATGTCCGCCGTATTTCCCAGGGCATTTTGGGAAATTCAGGTGGCTGGCGCGTTCATTCCTTTTCAATTGAGGCCATTCTTTGTATCGCCGCTACTAAAGACGAAATTCTTAAACAGTGACGGCTCCATGAAAGGTAGGCCATATCCGGATGAAGAAACCTATGACAGGGTTTTGTCTTTGAAAGCATATTTGATGGTCCTGAAGAAATTTTACGAAATAGACAGCGACCTTGATCTGCCTCTCATGAGGGTTGTGCCGGACCCTGATACCACCTTGGACAGATATTATAAGATAATGGTACAAACGAAATTTTTAGAACCTCAGTTTGTTACACCCGTTTGCGAGTTGTCGGATCAGGAAAGGAATGAAATTAGGGACAATATTTCAGACCTTACGATATTAAGTCGTATTATCCCAATTGAGAACTTTGAGTTTCATGGATTTGTTGTTGTCTATGCCTTTGATATAACTACCAACGCTGTGATCGCCGCGTTGGTAGGTGACCTTGTTGACAGTAGCTCTATCGTCGGGTCCTCAGGACTGGCCCGTCTGGAAGCAAGGTTACGGACACTGCTGGGTGTGCCTGATCTAAGAGCAGAGATCGTAGCTTTTGACGGCGATCAAGCCTTTGTCTTGAGAGAGAGAAGCGCCGCATCAAATAATAGTCTCTTCTCTTCGTCGAATAGTTTTCGTTCGAGTATTTTGACAGGAACGCAGTTTGAAACTGTCGTTCAGGAAAGTAGAATCGTCACAATCTCAGATCTATCTGTCAACCATGTGAATCAAAATACAGGAATCCAACTACTGGAGAATGACGTAAGGTCTTTGTTGTCTGCTCCTCTTGCATATCATGGTAAAAAAATAGGACTTCTTAACCTTACTTCACCCCATCCTGCGGAGTTCGGAGTCTTACAGTCACGGTTGGTCAAGGAAATTTTACCGATCTTCTCGGTGGCGCTCAAGAGATCACTAGATGAATTTAACTCTGCCGTTGATAGAACAATCAAAGAAAAATGCACAGCCATACATCCGTCCGTTGAATGGCGTTTTCGTCAAGCGGCGATTCAGGCCCTTGAAAATGCAGACAATGGAACTATTGAAGAATTTGCCCCGGTAGTTTTCCGCAATGTGTATGTGTTGTATGCGGTTGCCGACATAAAGGGGTCGTCGGAAGCTAGGAACAGAAGTATTCAGATAGACCTGAGCGAACAGCTTGAGCTTGCTCAGGAAATTGTCTTAGCGGCTGTAAAAAAGAAGTCGTTCCCGATTCTTGACGAAGTCAGCCACCAGATTCGCGAGAAGATCAAGAAAATATCAGAAGGTGTTACGATCGCAGATGAACAACCGATAGTGAATCTCGTCAGATTGGAAATTGAACCCCTCTTCCCGTTTTTGCGCACCTTGGGACAAGATCTGGCCGACCTTATCGACAAGTATCAGAAATTGCTAGATCCGATAACGAGCACGATCTTTCGCGAAAGGAGAGATTTTGAAGAAAGCGTAGCCCTTCTGAATAAAACTCTGTCCTTTTATTTAGAAAAGGAACAGGTGTTGGCACAGTCCATCTTCCCGCATTTCTTTGATAAACATCAGACGGACGGCATTGATTATGTCTTATATCTTGGTGAATCCATGGTGGAGAAGTTGAAATTCAGCGAGGTGTATGTGAAAAACCTGCGCCTGTGGCAGTTGATCACTTGCTGTGGCATGGCATGGCACGCAGCAAATATTCGACCAAAGCTGAAGGTCCCTCTGGAGGTAACTCATTTAGTCCTGGCAACTTTCACACCAATATCTGTTCGCTTCAGGTTCGATGAAAAGAGATTTGACGTTGACGGCGCTTACGATACCGGACACGAAATAATAAGGTCAAGAATCGACAAAGCAACCGTAAAGGTCCGTAATGATCGTCTAACGCAACCCGACAGGATCGCAATAGTTTATTCAAGACCTGAGGAAGCAAAGGAGATGACTCGCCACATTTCTTATCTCCAAGACAACAATTTGCTGAAAGATGATCTTGAATATGTGGAACTAAATGATCTACCGGGTGTTCAAGGTCTCAGGGCCCTGAGGGTAAGTGTAAATCTGAATTCTGTTGAGCTTGAAAAGAGGCTGTTGGAAACTGTGGAGCAGGGTTCCTGAGTCTGATGGTATTTTTGATAAACAAATACTGGCTCAATATTCCGGGTAAGCCTAAAGTTTGAAAATCATAGACAGATACGTATTTCGTGAAGTTAGCGTTTCTTTCCTTTTTTGCTTTGCTATTTTTCTAATAACCGGATTGATAGCAGGGTTCCTTCCAATCTTGCAAAAGGGTATGGAGTCAGGACTTGAATTGACTATCGTCCTGTTCCAAGCCCTGGTAAACGCTCTTCCCGGTACCCTTGTGACAGTTGCGCCCCTGTCAATTTCAGTGGGGATATTGCTCGGCTTAGGAAGGATGTCTTCCGACAACGAAATCTCTGCTATCAAGTCCAGCGGCATATCGATAGTTCGTCTTTTGCCTCCAGTTTTAGCTCTTGGCTGTGTGGGGTTCTGTCTAAGCCTCCTTTGCACTCTGGTCCTTATTCCCAAAGGAATTTCAGAGGGCAAGCGTTTGATGCAGGAGGCGCTTACGAAAAGGATCGATGTTGGTATAGAAGAAAGAGTTTTTTTTGATTCATTGAAGAATATGATTCTCTATGTCGAGCAGATCGACGCCTCGACCGGTTTGATGAGTAGAATATTTATCAGGGAATCCTCTCAACCCAATGACGTAACGACAATCCTTGCGAAGAGAGGCAAAGTAGCGACTGATCCGGAAAGCAAGGCATTCATAATGGATTTGAGGGATGGGGTCATCCTGAAAGAAGACTTGAGGGGCGACTCCACTGGTAGCCTAGCGTTCAAGAGCTACACGTTCAAGTACCCTCTGGATCGAATGAGCCTTGAGAAAGAACAGAAATCACTTGAAGAAATGTCCATATCGGAAATCCACGAGAAAGTAAAAACCATTACAACACCAGCAACTCATGATACCCCGGAAACCAAGGTTTTTCAGCACAGGGTTGAGATTTTTGCGCGGATTTTAATTCTTCAAAGGTTTATGTATCCTTTCTCCTGCATAGCTTTGGCGCTTATTTCTTTTCCCATTGGTTTGGTGAATCTCGGCAAGGGAAAGCTTAACAACGTATCACTAGGGATCGTAGCCATATTTGCTTATTATGCGTTGACATTGGCCGCCGAACGGGCCGCCAGATCCTATTTAATCTCTCCGGAGATAGCTATTCCGTTTCCACCCTTGCTATTTGTAATTCTTTCCGCATATTTAACGGATAGAGTGCGCAGCGAGAGAACCCCTGCCTTTGTATCCATTTTTCAGACGGCTCGAATTAAATTCCGTCGTTAGTGAATCAACAGAAGCGGATTGCGTACAACTGTTTTTTACCAAACACAAACAAATTATATGATTACTCGTATTGAACATGCGTTTCTCTGAGGCCCGATAATGGCTAAGAATTTCAGTCAACTGATAAAGAGTGAATACACGGATTGCGATCTCTGCGGATCCACGAGTCACGAATTAATTTATTCAAAAGTGGACCATGTTACAGGATTAGAATTCCATGTAGTGAAATGTGAGTGCGGAATGGTTTTTGTTAATCCTATGCCGTTTGATGAATGCGCCAGACTTCTTTATCCCTCCGACTACTTGAACGAAAAACCCTACCTTGGTTCACTCTTTAAAAATATGCTGCGACTCCTGCCTAGGCTCCCTGAAGGGGATCGACGTCTGCTGGATGTTGGATGCGGTACCGGTCATTTCATAAGGTATGCTGCGAAGGCGGGCTGGGATGCCGAAGGTGTCGATTTTGAAGATTGGGGTAGCTCTGAAGGTGACACAAAAATCCGTTTGGGAAATTTCCCTAGTATGGACATACCGGAAAAATATTATTCGGTGATAACGTCGTGGGCTGTGTTGGAGCACGTCAGACATCCTTCCCTGTTTTTTGAGAAGATCGGGAAGCTGTTACATAAAAACGGTACATTCATTTTCACTGTCCCTAACGTTGAATCTCCTGGTATGCGGCTATCTTGCGACGAAGATGTTCCCAGACATCTTTGGCTATTCACTCCATCTACTGTAAAGGCTTATTTGTGCAAATACGGCATGGAACTCGAGACCATATTTCATAATGGTAAGATTTACAGATCGTACCCATTTGGACTCGTAAGATACGGGTGGCATGTTTCAATTAAACGGGCTGATCCGATCTGTTCCGTTTACCAGAACAAATCAGTAGCTCTACTTAGGAATAGATCTATGACTGTTCATTTTGGTAATTGGATTCGGGAGGTTATGAGTTCCCTGTCGCTGTGGGATATCGCTGTTGACGGGGTGGACCTGGCTGTGGGTATCGTGTTGGCGAATGTTTCCAAACTGATTAGAAACTATGGTGTAATAACAGTGGTCGCGCGAAAAAAAAGCTAAAATTATACCTTGGATTTGCCTACCCAGTTGAGGTTTGAGTAGATCTCCAACACGGTGTCTACTGACGTCTGACCAATTTTATGAACGCAGCCACAAAAAAGGTCAATACACCGGAGGAAACTGCAATAGCCACTGGAGGATATTCGGCAAATACCTGGGAATATATGACGAGGCAGAATGACGCCGTCGCGACTTCAAGCGCAATCAGGGCCCTGAAGAAATGGTTGTCGAACAGAGGTATCTCCGGGACATACAATTCGATTCTCGGCCACACGAACTCGGACAAAAGTTCATAAAGAGCTAGCGATACAATCATCCCCCATATGACATCGTTAGGGAAATGCGCTCCAACGAAAATTCTGGATAAGCCGACTAGTATCCCAAATATCAGCAACATGGTTTTGAGTGCACGGGAAGGGCTGAAATGCGCCAGCGCCAGTGCGGTCGCAAAGGCTGCGGCGCTGTGACCTGACGGGAACGACCCAGAACGCAATATAGGTCCGACAACATGTACATTCGCCAACGCCGCCGCAGGTCGAAGTTCGGGCAAAACGCTTTTGATAGCGTTTACAGCCACCGATGACGACAGGATTAATATAAGTCCAAAGACCGTTATCCTCGGATTGACGATTATAAACATTCCAAGGATGATGCCTAGTAACAAACCATCCCCAAGTGTTGTCATAGACACCCAGAAAGAGTCCGACAAATTGGAGTTGAAAGAGTTCAATATTCTGAACAATTGCGTGTTGTGCGAACTTAAAAGAAAAGAAAACATAAGAAGAACAAACAACCACAAAACACCGGGGGAAACTAAAAACTTTTTGTTAGACATCAATCGTGCTTGCCTCAGCGCCCTATTGAATACTTTGGCCAATAATAATCACTGTACGGCGCCAATTCAAGAGTGATGAGTTTGTAGTCCAAACGCCAGTGTGGTTTTGGAAGGTCCAGAAGTGGCTTGCCCTTTTGATTGCGACCGTAGATCCTTGTCCGGCCCAGGAAATTGCCCGGCACACAGGTCTTGCTGAACAAAATATCTATAAACTCATTTCCTCATAGAAGCGAGGCATTACGGGGCGCAAGAAAACAGCTAAGTCAAAGATCTGAACCCTCAATCTCACAGGATTAAGACTTGGGGACATAAAAATGTACGATTACTCTCTACAAAGATTGTAATCTGATACTGAATGTAATACTATTAGGATTAAGAGACGATGTCGAAGACAGAAAAACGAGTTCACGATTGGCTAAAAAATCCTCCAACAGAGTCTCCAGTCGATCATGACAATTCTTGATCGTTATTTCCCAGATAGCTTAATCTCTCAACGCGGTTCACACATCACTGTGAAGGAACAAAAGATTAGAAGGAATGATGGAATTTGGGCCTCTAGGCCACCTTGAGATCCCTGTAAAGGGTGGACAACGTGTAAAAAGAGAATACCTGAAGAAGATTGCTCGGGCGGTTGAAATCATAGAGAGTTGGGAGAATAAAAGACGTGGAAAAGGATCTTAATTACTTCATGAGTCTACCTTATATAGTCGAACTGAAGCGTATCCCCATTGAAGATGGCGGAGGATTTTCAGCATGCATACCGCAGTTGGGGAGACACTCTCTCCTCGCTGACGGAGAAACAATAGAAGAAGCTGTTCAGAACCTTGAGGTAATAAAGAGGGAGAGATTTGCTGAATATATTCAAGCGGGATTGATTATTCCGGAACCGGAACGAGAAGAAGAGGATTATAGCGGCAAATTTGTGCTTAGAATCCCCAAGTACCTTCACAGAGAATTAGCACTGACAGCTAAGCAGAATGATGTGAGTCTTAACCAGCTCGTCGTTTCCATGTTGGCCGGCGGCGTCGAAAATCACAGATGGTCGTCAAAGCTTTCAGGACTACAAGCTGAGGTGCGGATTTTGAAGACCCATTTTACAGAGATGGATTATGAGTTTCGATACGACAGATCACAAACATGACACAGAGAATGAACATTTCTCCACGTGTAATACCATTGTTGAAATAGCTGGATAATCACCCAAAGACCCAGCGCAATATCGTGTCCAGTTTGGGCTAAACCCCTGTGGGCTCTTACTATTCAATGTAAGGAAATGATTCAAATGAAAAACGCAATGGAAATTTTCAAGATACTACCGAGGAACAATTGCCGGGACTGTCGCGTTCCCACGTGCCTGGCCTTTGCCGCCGCAGTGTTTAAAGGTGAAAAGAGCCTGGAGGAATGTCCTCATGTTGACAAAACTGTCATCGAGACATTCAGCCACTGTAACTCCGACTCCAGGGAATTGGACTCTGAGGAAGACCGTGAATTTACCCAGTTAAAAGAAAAAGTCGCTGAAGTG
This sequence comes from Syntrophaceae bacterium, assembly GCA_031292235.1. GTDB lineage: Bacteria > Desulfobacterota > Desulfomonilia > Desulfomonilales > Desulfomonilaceae > CAJBEZ01. Next base: position 10,760 of record JARLHM010000045.1, read on the forward strand.
GATCTTGCCTCTTCCGCCGAACGCTTGGGTGGAAAGTTTTTCGGCGATGCCCTTACACTCAAGGTCCTCGGTAAGGATTTCCGTGTTGATTTGAAGGGTAATATCGCATCTGAATGCCATGTGCATAGATGGGTCACGACACCAATCCTCGATTACGTTATATCCTGCGCCGGTAAGCCCATTTCGGGAAACTGGGTCCCCTTGCGTGAACTCAAGAATGGGGCCCCATGGGCCGGTCTTTTTGGACAGCGCTGCGAAAAGCCGCTGAAACAGATAGCCGACGCCCACCCTGACATGTTCGAATTCATGGTACAGATTTTCAGCGCCAAACCTGCCCCGAGCGCTTTTAATTCAGACATCGCGGTTGTTCTGCATCCCTTGCCCAGGGTACCAATACTGATTTGTTACTGGAAACCTGATGGGGCCCTAGAATCATCATTGAATCTATTCTTCGACGACACTGCCGAGGACAATCTGACGATTGATTCGATTTACAGGATCGTTACTGGGCTCGCTGTTATGTTCGAAAAGATCGCCATTACTCATGGCCAGTGATCCGAAGTGGCCGCAAAACGTTATGAACGTGGCCGCCAGTCATTCCAGGAGAGTAATGGATTAAGGGTTTGAGAAAATTAAGGCGATTTTAGAGTGATGCGCCTGTGTCGATTACGGTTTTAATTAGGCCATCTCTTTCATATTTTTATTGCATCAGCGTCCGCCTAATTTGATGCAATAAGCGATGGGACGGTGGTTTTTGATCCTGAAGCTGTGGCGCCCGGTCGAATATAACCCATTAATTGTCCTCCACCAAGCGCCTTTGAACTAATTTACCATCTTACGCAACCCACTATCGATATGGCCTAAAAATGCTGAACAGAGTGGGGAAGACTGCCGGTTCTTTCTTTGAATAAGATAAAGAGACCTGTTAAATTTAATGCCACGGATTTCAATCGCTACAAGTGATCCCTGTCGTAATTCCTCACCTACAGCCAGGACCGACAGGATTGACACACCCATGCCGTCTTTTACGCTCTGTTTTACAGCTTCTGTGCTACCCAGTTCCGCAACTACATTCAAACGACCGATGCTGAAACTATGCTCCTCCATCACCTGTTTGATGACCATCCTGGTCCCGGAACCAGCTTCACGTAAAACAAATGGTTCTTCAGTCAGTTCATCCGGTTCTATGATATTGTGTTGTGTAGCCCAGCGGTGTTGCGGGGAAACAATCAATATGAGTTCGTCTGAAACTATTTCCTGGAAATCAAGTTTTGGATGACGCCAGCGAGCGCCAACTATCCCGGCTTCTGCCCGTCCATCGGCTATAGCTTCCGCGGCGCCTATTGTGTCCGTAATTTGCAGAGCAATTTGGCTTTCCGGATGAGCGATTTTAAAAGATCCTATTATTTTGGGGAGAACGTACGTCCCTGGGATTGAACTGGCGACTAGGTTCAACTGTCCTGCGAGCTTGTTTCGAAACTGGTCTACCGCCTGAAACGCTTCGTCCCTGATTTGAACTATGCTCTTTGCATACTGATAGAACATCCGCCCGACAGGCGTGGGCAAGACGTCCCCTTTGAAACGATCCAAAAGTTTTTGACCGAGCGTTGTTTCGAGGGCCCTAATATGTTCACTTACCGTAGGTTGGGCTAACGACAGGGCTTCCCCAGCGCGGGTAAAGCTTTTTAGTTCAACTATCTTGCAAAAAACTTCCATACGTTTCAGGTCCATGGTTTTGCGCTCCGTGAAACTACTTGTCAATTAGTAGTTTATACACGAAATCAAGTCAATTGCCCCTAAATCTATTGGCACGATTTCTTCCAATACAATTTCATCAATCTAGCCTTTAGGAAATTCGTAAATAGATTAATGCTATGGTTATCATCGCCAATTATGATATATCAATTGTGGTGTTTAACGGCCTCGCCCGAAGGCTAAGTCTTGAGTAAACGAGCGGATACACACCAATGGCGTCACCTAAACTTGCCTGTTGTAACTTCATTCCCAAGGTAAGCGAATTACGAGAGTATTCTTTAGATTACGGTTTCTCAGGGATAGATTGGACGTTTACTCCTGAGGATGTGCCTTCCTCAGACGTAGAAGAAACGGACCTCATGAGAAATCTCCTGTCGCTGCGTCCGTTGGAAATCAGGTACCACCTGTTTTTTGTGGAAAAGGAAATCGGCAGAAAAGATTTTGCTCAGGCCACAATGGAACGAGGGCTCTTTTTCAGGGCATGTCGGGTAATTTCACGTCTCGGTGGAAAGTATGTAACAATTCATGTCGGCCTGGACCGTAGACAATCAGCTAACGAAATTTCATGGCAGAAGACTATCAGCAGCTTGAAGAACCTTGTGGACTTCGCACGAAGTCTAGGTTTGCGCGTGTGTCTGGAAAATTTGCCATGGGGCTGGACAAGCAGGCCGGACCTTTTTGAAAAAATCATTCGAAAAGCATCTTGTTGGGGAACATTGGATATAGGTCATGCCCGTGCGAGTCAATCAGTCGCTAGCGGGCTCTATGATCTGGAGGATTTTGCGTATCCTCATCCCGAGAGAATCTTGAACGCTCACGTTTACCATGAGGAAACAAGCAGTGGTCACATAGCCCCGGCAAGTGTCAGAGATATCGAGAGTCGACTAAAAATGCTGACTCAATTACCATTCTGTGATTGGTGGGTCCTCGAACTTAGAGAGCACAAACCTCTTGTTAAGACACTCAGAGTAGTTAGAGAATTCTTAATGGAGAGACGCGGCCAGGTATCTGTTAGTGAAGGTCTCGGTTTCACAAGATCTCTTAGCGCTTGATTCCCAGACAAAAATCATTAGTAAAATCCTGTATTAACTCAGAGCCTGGATTCTCGGGAAACTGGCGTCATGGCTAACTCTTGCGCGACAACTGGAAATGTGATAGGAATAACTTCATAGTAATTTTGGCACAATTGTTAGGTTTGGAGAGTCAACATGCTTAGGTCTGTTGAGCCACGTGCGTGCTCTCAAATAGAAAAATTTGGCGTCCTCGAAGTTTTCAAGAAAATCATAACCATCGTTGTACTTTCATTTTTATTAGTCACTGCGGCTGATACTCTTTCCAACGCAAAAACGGCTTATTACGACCAAAATCCCCTCCAATCTTGTACTCAAGGGCTCGCAGCTTCCAGC
>JARLHM010000237.1 GCA_031292235.1 Syntrophaceae bacterium
ATACTATCGAGCCTATCCAGAAGTTTAGACTCTCTGGCTTCAAATTCTTCTTCAGTAATCGAGCCGGATTCGAGGCTTCTGTATAATTTCTGCAACTCTGTAGTAATATTCTCGGCTTCATTTGCTTGGTCCTGCTCGGCGGCTTCTTGAATTTGCTCGCAAATCCATAAGACGCCCTTCATTGGAGCCATCAAGATGTCATCGACGATGAACATTTTTATCTCCGTTGAAACAGGCTGGACAGTCTCTCACTTAACTTCCAGATCTACAAAATTGTGCGGGGCCCATGGACCATTGTAATCAAAAGCAAAGTTGTCATCAAAAAGACTAGCTGCCTTTAAAACGCCGTCTTCAAAATTCTCAACGCCGCCTCGATCAATTAGGCAAGCCAGGTTCATGATTTCGCGCTCATCTCTGCACTTGTTCGTCTTGATTTCAGAGCAGCATGCGGCAAGACTTTTAGAAACAGTCTCCACGTGCTGTTCTCTGGCTGATTCGAGAATATTCTGAAAAAGGCGGCCCAGTTCGATTTTCTCATCCTGGGTCGGTTCCCGATTTGGTCGTAACAATTCGTCGCGAGCTATACGAAGTTCGTCATAAGTTGTAACCAGGTATTCGAAGATATTGGGAACGTCTAGGTTCACTCTCAATCCCATTTCAACTTTTGCTGAAACTCGTTTCAGCGCCTTTGATATCGAAGAATTGTTTTTCGCTAGAAAATCTTTAACTGCCGAGCCATTGGTGGAAATGTTTCCGAAGGACATTGGAAGAAGGTCCCCCTCCTCCACAAGAGTCTTCAGCACAGCCTGGTGAGCCGCGAAGTTTCTCCGCTCCGGACGTATTCTTCCGGAAGGAGCGTCACTAACAACCGCAGCGGCTTCACCGACGCATATTGTGTAGACTTTGGCCCCGTTAAGCCCAATCGGCCCAAAAGACCGCTCATGCGCGCCTGGTATAATGGCATACATATAACGGCTACTTTTGGCGGGTATGTTTGTGACTTTTTTCATCATTCCAGGGCTCCTGTCCCGCTATTTATTAGAACTAGGTCTGTTTTCCCTTTGACGCCCCCGGACTATTATGTTGAACGATCGGGTGGTGGGGCGTTTCCATGGAACCTTGACGAATGCCTTTTATCATTCCTTCTACGGTTTTTATCTGTAAGAGGCCGCCGCACACATAACATTTTACCGGGCCTTCAAAATCATCGTAGGCGTCATCCAGATAAATAGTGTGGCCACATGAAACACAGTTAATTTTCATTTTGATAATCCTTCTCTATTGCTGGAATTCAACGTCCAAGGACCCTTTTTTTTAACCCGCATTGGGTCCCTGCCTGGAACCAGATTTTCCAATCCTTTTTTGCCATACGTTTTGCGTGACCCATCTTCATTCGTCCCCGATCCAGGGAGCTAAGAGAGGGCCCCACCGCATGGCTTAACGATCGATAACTCTTTATTTCCGAGCTGGTTTTAATCGCTTCGACTGTTTTTATCCTGATCATTACTCAACTCCGTTTTCCGGAACTACATAGCGCCAGTATTCGAGGGCGCTATTAGTATCTTATTTTGAAACCGTCTTTATCCCTGTTACCGCCGTTACCGGATTGAAAAGAGAACCTGTCCGGCAAACCGCTGTTTCTATGGCGAGTCCCGTCATTTCTTGAGGGAAGCCCCTGTTTCCTGTCCTGGTTTTCGCCAAGTTTCTCGAGGATCAAGCTTTTCTCAGTTTCAATGTCGTTGATCCTGGAATCAATGTTTCGGACCCGCGCCAGAGCGGCTTCCCTTTCCTTCTCCCGACGAGCTTTTTCCATCTCGAGGCAGCCTATTTTCAAGTAACCCAAGTAAGGGACCCCGCCGGCGTCAACCCTCCCGGAGTAGGTGCGAATATCTCGAACACTTCGAATATTTTGTGATCGACGTATACTCATTTTTTTACTCCAATCTTAATCTACAGTCACCGGTCGTATTGTAGCTTTTCTCTGAGCCTTGTTTTTGCGACAAACCCTCTTGATGACCTCTTTGATCTTTTCAGGCATGAGGGATTGCCCCGACCTGGTAACCTTTGCCGTATCGGTGTTTAATACATCCTGGCAAACCCAGTCAAAGGTAGGGTCATTCTCACGGGCCCTCGCGCCCAGGTGAGCTATCACTTTACCAATAGCTATACACGCCCGTATTGTGGGTCTATGATTGTTTACCCCAACCATGCGAAGCTCTCTAATAATGTCTACAATTGTTTCAGCGTCTGATAGAGGAATTCCGGATTTTGACATTGTTATCTGGACTTCGGTTTCACGATCATAGTGATCGACATTTATCGTGATCAGACGATCGAGGAGAGCGTCCTGTGTTTTATGCACACCGGCGTATTCTTCGGGGTTGGATGTAAAAATGGCCCTAAAATCTGGGTGGACTTCAAGATAACCTTCACCTGTACGGCGCATACTGGGTAGATTCAGAATTTTTTCCTCAAGGATGCTCAAGAGGACGTTATTAGCCTCCGCCCTAGACCTTGTGAATTCATCATAAATCAAAGTATAGCCTTCTCGACACGCTGTTGTTAAACGATTGTCGACCCACAGGCTGCGCATCTCTTCTTCAGTTCGCACGACAGAATGAATATAATTGTCGATCAGTTTGGACTTGCGATAACCGGAATCGCGGCCAACCAAGTCCGAACTCCCGAATTCGTCATCCCCATGAATCAAAATGACCGGTCTTTCGCGTTCAGCCGCCAGATGGAAAGCAAGTGTTGTCTTGCCGGTTCCGGCTGGGCCTGCGAAATGGACCGAATAGCCGACGTTGAGAAAGGCCATAGCCTTATCCGTCAAATTGCGAACGTGCGATGTATAGACAAACTGCTCACTAGCTTGGGGGACAACATTGTCATCATCATTCTTGATGATTTCAGATTGAAGAACTTCTATATTTTCCAGGCCTCCCATGACCATTACTCCCTTTTCGCCACCTGAATTTTATTGATCGACCGTCCACTCCGGAATGTGGAAAAACTTTCGGTAAGAGATCGGCTCAGCCGAAAGCGGATCGGCCTGCGATAACAAATCCTTTGCCGCGGCATTTGAGACAATCTAGAGACGAATTTGACGCGTCATCTCCTGAACCACGGCATTCCGGGCAATTAACAATTGGACTCGATGGAACTGGAACATAACCCTTGCCCTTACAGCTTGTGCAGGTAAACGTCTTAACAGCCCCTGTTCCATCACAGTGAGGACAAGCCCTGTATGGTTTCGGAACATCAACGACCCCTTTGCCACCACACACAGCGCATACAGACTGCCACGACATAATGCCGAAAGGGTCTTTCCCGGTACCTCTGCAGAATGAACAGGTTATTTCACTCATGGTCTTTCTCTTGTTGGCCTAGCGTCGGCCATCGATTTTCAGATCAGGTCTGATAATCCGATGGCCTTGGCTTGACCAATGTTTTTCATTTCTTGTCTTTTTTCATGCCTGCCGATGATTGCGCTTGAGCTTTAGATCTCTCGGCCTCTGCTCTTGATCTTGCCTCCTCCAAAGCCTTGGCTCTCTGCTCAGCTTCGAAACGGGCCTTTCTTTCTTGGTCAGCCTTGGTTCGTTGCTCAGCCGCTAACTTTGATTTTCGTCCCTCGGGAGACAAACTTACCCATGCAGCTCGTGCGCCTACTAAATCGTTAACGTTCACTTTCCTCATCGCGTCGACATTTTTTTCCAGTTGGTTTACGAACTTGTTCCTGTCCGCCTTCGTCACCTTGGCCATTTCTTTGTGTTCGGCCTTGAACCCGTCCATCATCACTTTCGTTTCTTTGTTTTTAACGTTGACGAACCGGATTACATCAGCAACGAAAATGGTGTTCTCGCGCTTCGTAGCCTGGCTCACCGCCTTTAGGTCCTTCTGGTAACCCGTCAGGAGACCGGACACGTGGTTAGCTACATCTGAAACGAACGCAGCGTTGGCCTTTTTTGTCTTAGTCGCCATTTCAGAATGGCTTTTGTCAAAGGCATTCAGGAGACCACTAACTTCGGCATCCAGATTTGATACGAATTTTACTCGATCGGCCTTGGTCCGACCCGCCATAATTTTATGGTCATGTCGGAAACCGCCTCGCATCACTGAAACCTCAGTTTTCATTTCCTTGGTTTCTTTATCGAGTTGAGACCCGAAGACCTTGCGAGAGTCCCGCAAGGCTTCGATCTCTCCGCACAGTCTGGTTATGTCGTCAGTCAGAGCGCCCATTACTCCTCCTTTGTCTGTTTAACCCGACAGATTTCCCAACTCTAGGAATCATACTAGCTGATCATTGTGTCGGGTCTCGCTGGACCCAAAGCTTCGGGGGAGCGAATGATCTCAACTCCCCCGATAGCCGTTGGGATTCTAGAGGCAGATGCCTCACGCAGGAGCGGCGGCGCTGGCTGTGAGACCAATAGCTTCGGCGTATTTCAGGTAGGTCTCGACTGATGCGATGACAACCCTCGCCTCGACTGTGAGCAGCTCAATACCAACTAATGAGACCTTCACCCAAGCGTCGATCACAATACCTTTGTCCAGAATCCTGTCCACAACCTCTGCGAGGCTGGAAGAATCGGTTGATTTAGCTATCTTGGCCATTTTCGTCCCTCCATGTGTTTTAGTTTCGCCTTAACGGCTTTTGATGATTTGGCATGCCGACCTTAACTAATGCGAGATCTATGCCACAATGAAGAACGTCTTCGTGTCATACAGACGAGGCGCAGCCAGGAGACCTATCCACGGGACAAAATAGATACGTCTCTGCGTTCAAAGTGACATTGCCCGTAATTATCATTTCGAGCAGCGAATCGACGAAAAATCTTAAATAAGTCATCTAGGGCTTATTCAGACATTTTCATTGCCGAATCCCCTCAAGGTATGTATGGAGTTAGAGGGAGATATGTGGAGTTGAATCTATGGAACTGTCTCCATATAATCATGAATGGGGCACAGATTGAAGTTATTCGGCTTGGGGTTCCGGCGCCGACCGCGCAGTTTTTATTGCTTCTACGATGGCCGCGTTTGAA
>JARLHM010000238.1 GCA_031292235.1 Syntrophaceae bacterium
AGCAGACCAAGGTCCTTGAATTTAACATCTTTTTGCAAGAGTCGATGTGTCCCAACGATTAAATCAATCTTGCCCTCCTCGAGTTTTGTAAGGATTTCCTTTTGTTCCGCGGTCGATCTAAACCTGGAAATCATGTCCACATTTACTGGATAATCCGCAAACCGTCGAGAAAAAGTATCAAAATGCTGTTGCGCAAGGACTGTTGTTGGTACCAAAACGGCCACCTGTTTACCATCCATTGTCACCCGGAAAGCTGCTCTGATTGCGATTTCGGTTTTTCCATAACCAACGTCGCCGCAAATTAAACGGTCCATTGGACGGTCTGAATCCAAGGCTTCCATTACGTCCTGAATTGCTTTGGCCTGGTCAGCCGTTTCTTCAAATTCAAATGCCGCCTCGAATTCAGCCAGGTGTTGGTCGCAAGGCGAATAGGGAGGCCTCGATGAGACCTGCCTCCGAGCATAAATTTCCAACAGTTCCTTGGCCATGTCCCTGATTGACTTCTTGATCTTGGCCTTGGTTTTTTCCCAGCCCTTGGTTCCCAACCTGTCTACGCGCGCGGGAGCCTCGGATCCTGAAACAAACTTCTGAATTGATTGAAGTCGCTCGACTGGATGGTAAAGAATGTCTCCTCCGGCGTATTCAATTACCATGACCTCTCCCTCGACGCCGTCGAATTCCTTACGTGTCAGGCCTCTGAAAATGCCTATTCCGTAATTCTCGTGAACTACGGCTTCTCCTTCTGAAAGATCTGTAAGTGAAGAGACAAAAACCCCTCGAGCGTGTTTACGAATTGGGGCACGAACTCTAGGGCCAAAAATTTCTTCCTCTGTAAGGGTAACTATCCCAATTTCTTCAATGCGAAATCCTTTGGTGAGCGAACCAACGTGTAGATAAATCCCCGGCGCTAGTGTTGATTCCAAACTTGGAGTTTGAAAACCTGATCCTTGATAATTTAAACCGGCCTTGTATGGTTCAAGAAGCTTAAACAGACGCTGGGCCTGGCCTTCGGTGTGGCTGACAATATAAACTTCGTGTCCAATATCTCTCCAATCCGCCATCATCCGTACTAATCCAGCCATAGCCCGATCGTAGGCCTTTTCTTTCATAATGGTCGGTTTTATGTCCACATTGGAAAGACACGGAATCCTGAAGCTCCGAACATCCTGCTTTTCGATTTCAAGATCAGCGACGACCACTGTTCTAAAGAATTCGAGCAGTTCTCGAAAATTGCTCTCTGAAATATAAAGAGAAGCGGGTTCCGGTACTGGAAGGCCGCTATCTACAGCCGATTGAAATCCGTGAAATACTTCCTGTCCATTATCTTCAAATGAAGAGCTAATAGTTTCTTCGTCGGGGACTAGGACCAGAGTTTCAGGGGGCAAGTAATCAAGCAAGGTCTCCAGACGGTCTCTGAAATAAGAGAGATATAGCTCGACTCCAGGAAATCGTATTCGGTGACGGAAATCATCCAGCAAGCCTTGTCGAATCCGCCTTTCTATACCTCTTGACTCACAAACCTGCACAAGCTTGTCGAGTCCGTGCTCCAGGGATTCATCATCAGGAGGAGACATCTGAATGGGGCAGACCATTATTTCCGACACAGGGTCCAACGATCTCTGGTTGGATGGATCAAAGAACCGCATAGACTCAACAATGTCCCCCATCTGCTCGATCCGTATAGGGTTTGAGTACAAAGGTGAATAAATGTCGACGATTGAGCCCCTGACCGCAAAATCTCCAACGTCTTCAACAAGAGGGGCCCTGGAATAGCCTGCCTTGATCAAGTCAGCGCACAATGAATCCCTGTCAGCCTCATGGCCAACGGAAAGATCAAAGCTAAGGAAGTCAAATTCGGGCCGTGGTATTATCTTGCGAGCCAGAGAAGGAATACTGACCGTTATGACCTGTGGCATGAGATTTGATACTAGTCGAAATAGGCAGGACATACGATCAGTCCAGATGTCAGATTCAAATCCGGCATGGGAGTAAGGAACCGCTAATGTCTCTGGATAATGAACTACTGGTGAATTGAGCGGGTTGATATTCTTTTCATCCAAACCTAAATAAAAGCAAAGATCACTCGCACAACGAGAGGCTGAATCATTATCGGGCAGTATCCACAATATGGGTCCTGAGCCCTTTTTTAAAGCCATTGCTATGAGAAAAGCCGCGGCTGAACCTTTTAGGCCGTAAATCCCGCCGTTTTCTCCGGACTGACTCAAGAATTTTAATGCTTTGAAAAAGATGGTATCCTGGGAAGGCGCCAAAGAGAATTTCTTTCTGATCTCAATTTATTTTTCACATTAAGATTTAGCACATCATAGCTTATAAAAAAAGCTTGTGTTATGCGTCTGTCATGCAAAGTCCTACGGCCATAGTGAAACGAAATGTCTGATATGGGGAACAGCGTGGAAAGTAACGGTTGTGTCAGGTTGCGGAATTCTGGTCGGGTACCACAAGACCACGTATTTGGTAATCCGGGGGAGAATCGCTGGCCCCTACGCCTTTAGCAATTTCCTCATTTGTGGTCCGATGACAGCTCTTCAAGAAATAAATTACTCCGCCATCAGTGGCGATGACATGTCCGACGGCGGGCAGGCTGGTTCGAAACCGATAGAACGATCCACCTTTTTGCAATCATCATTCGGTTTCACTTTGATTGTTGATGCTGCCTGAAACTTCGTTAAGATTAAAAAAAGAGCAATTATAGCGTTTGCCAAAAATAATGTCCGATTGAACAGACGATTTTTCTCGCGTTTGGGTAAAGAATATGCTTTACCCAAGGTATGTCACGTCACCCGAACATGCCTAATGCTGAGAATTGCACGTTGGCAGAGCTGGATACCGCTGCGGGGGCCACTGTCTCTCTCAGGAGTCACGTTCGGATGATGGCGATCAAGGCTTTGCTCGTGGGTATCAGCCATGACCAGGTAGCCAAGCTTTATGACACGACTCGGCGTAACCTTTGCCGGTGGATCGATCGGTTTAACACCAGTGGGATTGACGGACTCATACAAAAGGCCCGATCGGGTCGTCCAAGAAAGATCACTGCTGATAAGCGCACAAAATATATTGAACTTGTTCAGCGCCCGGATCGGGCCAATGAGACTCATTGGACAGGAAAGAAGTTTCACGGATATTTGACCAGACAACTTGATGAGCAGATCGGGTATCGGACTGTAGTTAGATGGTTGCATGAACAGGGCTTTCGACTAAAAGTACCTCGCTCTTGGCCAAATGGACAGGACGAAGAAAAGAGAAAGGACTTTGTGAATTTGCTGAGAATTCTTCTTGGCGACCCGGAAATCGACCTGTGGTTTCTTGACGAGACAGGGATCGAGGGAGATCCTCGGCCCAAACGTCGCTGGGCCCTCAAGGGTCAAAAAATCCGTCAACCTTACCTGGGCGCTCATATAAGAATGAG
>JARLHM010000239.1 GCA_031292235.1 Syntrophaceae bacterium
GCAATGCGCCCCTGCGCCTTGCGCCCCAGCCCCATGTGGTCCGGCAATGGGTAACCCATGCGCTTTTTGGGGTGATGCGCCTTTTCCAGGGCTGTGTGGCGGTGTAGTGGCTTTGCCGTTTCTGGTTGTTGGCAGCTTGCTGGGTGGTTCTCCGATGGGCCCTCCTCCTGCGCAAATGGCGCCCGCCCCTTACGGTTCTCGGCCCTATATGGCGCCCAGGGGCCCTGTTGCTCCATGCGCTCCTCCAGCGCCATGTGGCCCCGCCGGATATGGTCCTGCGGCTTACGGTTCCTCTAGTCTGCTTGGTGGTGGTCTACCCTGTCTTGAATTATGTTCAAGTATTCTCGGAAGTTTTTCCGGTGTCGCCGGCCTCGGATTGTATTAGACCATATTATTGTTAAAGAGCTTTCGAAGATCTTTGGACTTATAGAATCTTAAAAGCGGATGATCAAAAAATAACACAGAAAATCTACAAATTCCTTCCATTCCATTTGGGGACTAAGGTCCCCATTTTTTTTCTTATGATTCAGTGGTTGAATCTCCATCAAACTTCTAATATTCCATGACTCAATTTTCAATTCAGTCGGGAAAGCGCATGTCTGCCAAACAGGACAATTTCGGACCTGAAAGGTCAATAAAAATCGAGGGGGTGTTGGAGAAACTTGTTTTTTTCAATACCGCAAATGATTTTATTGTAGCGAGTCTAATAGTGACCGGCCGTTTGTCTCCTGTTGTAATCGTAGGGCATCTTCCTTCTCCCCACCCTGGCGAGACATTGATTCTAGATGGTTTTTGGGAGGTTGATAAAAAGTTTGGAGAACAGTTCAGATTTGTAAATACAGAGATCAAGACGCCTTCTACCGTAAAAGGTATTGAAAAATACCTGTCTTCAAATCTTATTAAAGGAATTGGGGCGGAGATGGCGCGTCGTATTACGACAATGTTCGGTGATAAGACCCTGGAAGTAATTGAAAAAGCGCCGGAAAAACTCAGAGAAGTTCCTGGGATTGGACAAGTGAGAGCTGACAAAATTTCTCAGGCGTTCAACGAACAGAAGGGAATTCGAGACATAATGTTGTTTTTGCAGAGTCATTCGATTTCTCCTTCTTATGCGCACAGGATTTTCAAAAAATTTGGTAGAGCGTCGATAGAGTTCGTGCAAAGAAATCCGTATCGGCTAGCGACTGAGATTAAGGGAATCGGGTTTAAATCATCTGATAGGGTGGCGATTAGCCTTGGGATAGATTTGATGTCTCCACTACGCGCTGAAGCGGGAATCTTGCACATTTTGGACGAAATTCAAAGCGAAGGTCATGTCTGTTATCCTAAAAATTTGCTCATAGATCGGGCCAAAGACCTCCTTCGTATAGCAAAACCAGGTTTAGAATCCGCTCTTGATCGTTTGGAACAATCGAACAGGGTGGTCATTGAAGGAGATCTTGTATACGAATATTACATGGCTAGCGCTGAACAATCATTGGCCCGCAATTTAAAAGATCTGATGTTTGGGACCAAAGCCTCCTACAAGGTGAAAGTTGAACTAGCCGTTGAATGGGTCGAATCAAAGCTGAGAATCTCACTATCAGATGCGCAGAAAATTGCCGTCTCAGAATCTTTCGAGAACAAGTGTTTAATTATAACTGGAGGACCCGGAACGGGAAAGACCACCCTCCTAAGGGCATTGACGCAAATTCTCGACGCAAAAAAAATTAAGTATGTGTTGGCGGCTCCTACAGGCCGAGCAGCCAAAAGATTAGCTGAGACTACCGGTAAAGAGGCTAAAACAATTCATCGTCTCTTAGAATATCTTCCTGGGCAAGGAGGGTTCCAACGTGGTCCACAACGTCCTATAGAAGTCGATTTTGTTGTAGTGGATGAAGCTTCAATGGTTGATCTTCAGTTGATGAATGTCCTGGTGGAAGCTATTCCCAAATATTCGTCGCTGATATTAGTAGGTGACGCGGACCAATTGCCATCCGTAGGACCGGGAAATGTTCTTGGGGATATTATAGAATCGGGAGTAGCGCGCGTAATTCGGTTAGACACAATATTTAGGCAAGCCCAGGAGAGTTTGATCATAAAGAACGCACACAGGATAAACCAGGGACAACCACCTGAAAATGAATTTTTAAACTCAAAATTGCCCGATTTTTTCCTCATAGAAAAGGACGATCCAGAGCAAGAACTTGAAATAGTTAAAGAATTGGTTTCAATCAGAATTCCGAAGCGTTTTGGCTTCGATCCAGTAGAAGATATTCAGGTCCTAACCCCAATGAATAGAGGCCTGATAGGAGCGGAAAATTTAAACACCGAATTAAGAAACATTTTAAATCCTACAGGTGTTCAAATTCGGGGAGACAAATTCAGAGTCGGCGACAGAGTGATACAGATTCGAAACAACTATGAGAAAGAGGTTTTCAATGGAGACATTGGAAATATTGTCTCATTTGATCCTGAGTGGAACGAAGTTACTGTGGATTTTGACGGGAAACCGATCGTTTATCATGTTTCCGAGCTTGACGAGATGAATCTGGCTTATGCCGTGACGATTCACAAATCTCAAGGCAGCGAATACAAAGTAGTAGTAATTCCTCTGGCGACCCAACACTACATTTTGTTAAAAAAGAATCTTCTCTACACTGCGCTGACCAGAGGCAAGAACCTAGTGGTTTTGGTTTCAAGCGCAAAAGCTCTAAAATTAGCGCTAGAAGAAAAAAATATGGAGCGACGATTTACAAACCTAACGAAGCGGCTCCAAGGTTGATGAAAGCGGAAAACGTCGCTTGTAGAAATAAGGTAATCGACTAAACATTCTCCATGGATTGCAGATAAGCTTGTCTATCCGTAACAGACTTCTCATATAGGGCGAGATATTCCTTGGCGGACCTATTCCAGGAAAAGTCCTTTTTCATGCCCCTCATCATTAGCCTTTTCCAGACATCTGGTTGATCCCGATAAGTCCGAATGGCTTTCAAAACAGCTTTTTCCAATTCAAGAGGATTTGGTGGCGAAAACTTGAAACCGGTTCCCGCGTCAAAATGAATATCAAATTCATCCACTGTGTCCGTAAGCCCGCCGGTGGCTGTAACTATAGGCACAGCCCCATATTTTAGGGCGTAGAGTTGATTAAGTCCGCATGGTTCGTATCTCGAAGGAACAAGCAAGATGTCCGCTCCAGCAAAAATTTTGTGAGCCAACGCGTAATCGTATCTTAAAAAAGTTCCTATATAGTTGGAAAATTTGTTTTCCAACTCCGTAAAGACGCTCTGATATCGGGCTTCCCCTGTACCTAGAATCACCACCTGACAGTCATTCCTTACGAAAGTATCGAAAGCTTCCGCTACAATATCGACACCTTTTTGACTTGTTAGACGACTCACCATTGCAATTAGAGGCTGATTGGGGTTCAACGGCAAATCCGCAAGCCGCTGTAAATCGGCTTTACATCGAGTTTTTCCGTTCAAATCGTCATTTGAATAGGCTGAAACAATGTATGGATCGCTTTTGGGGTCCCACACGGAATAATCTACTCCATTCAAGATTCCCACCAAGCGATCCCCTTTTTCGAGAAGAATTCCTTCCAGACCAAAACCGAACTCAGGTGTAAGAATTTCATTCCGATATCCAGGCGAAACGGTATTAATCTGATCGGCAAAAACAATCCCGCTTTTAAGAAAATTTAACTTTCCATGAAATTCCATATGCTTGGGGGTGAAGAATTCCCATCCGACACCTACTAGGGGCATGTCGAGATGCCAGAAAATTCCTTGATAACCCAAATTGTGGATAGTCATTATTGCGGAACTCTCCCTAAACAATGGCTCTCCTGCATATAGGGTTCTAAGATAAACTGCGGTTAACGCAGCTTGCCAATCATGAGAATGGAACACATCGTATTTTTTCCCTACATGCAGAGCTAATTCAAGAGCTGCCCTGGTCAAGAACACAAATCTCTCGGCATTGTCTTCGTAATCACCATCAGGAGTTCCGTAAAGATAATCCCTGTCATAATATTCGTCGCATTCCAGAAAGAAATAACGCTCGCCGCTTTTCCCTACATGTCGCCAGAGGCCGGCCTGAACATTTTTGGCGTTTAAAGTAATTTCTATGGTAGTATCCAGCTTGTTTATCTGAAAATTCTCAGGGTTTATGCCTCTGTATTTTGGCATTAGCACGTCTACTTCAACTCCCAGGGACGCCAATTCAGCCGGCAATGCCGACAAAACCTCACCAAGCCCACCGGTTTGAGCGAAAGGCGTCACTTCTGGTGTAACCATCAGGACTCGCACTTGAATAATCCTCCCAAACGATTGCGAAAGGTGGATCACAAAAATTTACTTTTATAATCCCGAATCGTTTCAAGATCCGTACAACACTTTATCCCATTTATACAATATTAGACTAACTGGTTACAGTGGCTCTTGTGAAACAAGTCAAGAGATCAAATCGCCTGGCAGGAACTCGTTTTTTTCAGATGGGCAATAAGACCCCCGTCTTCAACCAGTTGTTTCATAAACGGCGGAATTGAAGCTACATTGAACTCAACCCCGGTAGTTAGATTTTTGATTATTCCTTCATCTGCGTCCACTTCCACAACCTCACCATCCTTTATGCCGGAGACCGCTTCAGGGCTTTCAAAGATCAATAGCCCCATATTGAAAGCATTTCTAAAAAAGATACGCGCAAAGCTTGATGCGACAACACAGGAAATCTTAGCCGCTTTTATAGCTACCGGGGCATGTTCTCGTGAGGACCCGCAACCAAAATTCTTTCCTGCAAGGATTATATCACCAGGGCCAACCTTTGAAGCGAAACTTGGGTCTGCGTCTTCCATAACGTGCTCTGCGAGCTTTATTGGATCAGTAATATTAAGGTACCTGGCCGGAATTATCTCGTCGGTATTTACGTCATCTCCAAATTTCCAGATTTTTCCTTTGAATTTCATTGGGCCTCCGTCCAATCAACGATATTTTTAATAGACGTTTAAAAACATCTCGATCAGTGCTATTTATGCTGATTCTATAGCTACGCCTACAATGAAGTGTTTTGTGGCATTATTACAACATCATTGCAAGTTACTTTTAACGGAAAGTTTGTCTGAGCAGGTTTCTGTGGTCATGTTTTAAAATTGTGACAAATGGTGGTCCCATGGAACTGGTAATTGATAAATATTTTTTAATCAGGAGCTTTATTTTATGAAGAGGTTTTGGGGTCAGGGTATAAGTCTTCAAATTATCCAAGGGATGCCGCTCAGTTCCCTGATGAGGGTCTTGGCGGGGAACGATTTCAGTGTTGACACTCGTTACCTTGGAAGGTTGGCATATCTAATGGGAATAGGAGTTTTTAATTCGATTCTCGGTTCTTGCGAACGGTTCTTTGATGGTGAAGAAATTAATGCAATCGAACTTAAACAACAGCCTTTATTTATATTGGGTCACTGGAGAAGCGGCACAACGCACTTGCACAACCTGCTCAGCCTTGATCAGGAATTTTCTAGCCCAAATGTGTATCAGTGCTTGTTTCCAAACCATTTTATATATTCTCAGGTAGGTTCAGTAGCGCTGAAATTCCTGGCTCCGGACAAACGCCCTATGGACAATGTTTCATTGTCGTCCAGCGCGCCTCATGAGGAGGAGTTCGCTTTAGCTGCTTTGTCCTTGGTGTCACCCTATCTCAAAGTTATTTTTCCTGTAACTGGCCACAAGTGGCATACCAATTTGGACTTGGACAAAATCCCTCCCTTTTGGAGACAGGCATGGAAAGAAGCCTTCATGTTTTTCCTGAAGAAACTCGAGCTTTCTGAGGGAGGGAGGCCTCTATTGAAATCACCTCCACATACGGCAAGAGTGAAACACCTTCTGGAAATTTTTCCCGGGGCCCAATTCGTTCATATTGTTCGAAATCCCTATCAAGTTTATCTATCAACCCGCAACCTTTGGGACAAATCTTTTGCTAAAGCCAGACTACAGGAACCTTCGGATGAATTAGTCAAGGAACAAATTCTCAATTGGTACGTTGAGATGTTTGAACTTTTTGAGCGTGACAGGGAACTTGTCCCTGCGGGCTCTCTGCATGAACTCAAATTTGAAGATCTTGAGAAGAATCCTTTGGAGGAACTAAAGAAAATTTATTCGGCCCTTAACTTGGAAAACTTTGATAATCTTAATCTGAAAGCAGTTGAATATCTTAGGAGTATAAAAACATACAAGAAAAATGTCTTCGATCTTGATGAAGAAACCAAGGCCCTAATAGCCAGGAGATGGAGAAAGAATTTCGATAAATACGGGTATATGATTTAAACTTCATAACATTGACGAAATAGCGTTTTCAGTATCATTTTCTAAAAAAGTCCTCCAGATTAAGGTCTAATCGTTTGAATCCGGATCAGCTAGCCAATTCCTCAGAGAATCTAGAAAACATTACCCCAATGATGCGGCAGTATATGACGCAAAAGAAGCTTCACCCTGACGCGTTGCTCCTTTTTCGCATGGGGGATTTTTATGAAATGTTCCTTGAAGATGCGGTTAGGGCATCGCGAATTTTGAACATCGCATTAACGAGTAGGGACAAGAACAAGGCGAATAGTATTCCCATGTGCGGTTTTCCGCACCATTCATCATCATCTTACATTAATAAATTGTTAGCCGCCGGGGAACGCGTCGCTATTTGCGATCAAATTGAAAATCCTAAGTTTGCAAAAGGACTCGTAAAACGTGAAGTCACCAGAATTGTGACCCCGGGACTGGTTGACGATTCTGAAGTTCTAACCGCAAAAGAAAATCATTTTATTTGCGCGCTATCTCAAATCAGGGACGAGATAGGCATCGCCACATTGGATCTAAGTACAGGTGAGTTTATCGTCACGTCCACTACTAGGACGATTTCAGCAAGTCAGGAGTTAAGACGCGTCAATCCCAAGGAAACCCTAATCCAGAAGAAACTCAACGCTAACGATCCAGCAAACACTTTATTATCCGATGATTTATACGTACATGAATTGGACGCATGGTCATTCGATCCTCCAAATTGCAGCGAATCGTTAAAAGAACATTTTGGAGTTCAAAGTCTTTCTGGTTTTGGTCTCGAAGATCGACAGACACTTGTTTCTGCTGCAGGCGCTCTCATACAATATGTTGGTCGGGCGATATCAGAAAAGCCCTGTCATATCAAAGCCCCAAGAGTATACAATCTTGATTCTTTTATGGTTCTGGATCAGTCAACTTTGAGAAATCTTGAAATCTTCAGGAACCTTCGGGACGGTTTGCCCAATGGAGCTTTGATAAGTGTCTTGGATAAAACCAAAACGCCTATGGGCGCTCGTTTACTGAGAAAATGGATTTCTTATCCTTTGTTGGACGTAGACGAAATTCGCAAAAGGTCAGATCTGACAAAAAGCTTTGTAGGAAATTTCGACGTTAGAAGAGAGATCCGAGACACTTTAACTAATTTTGGAGATTTGGAGCGACTTGCTGGAAAAATGTCATTAAAGACCGTAACTCCAAGAGATCTAGTACAACTGCGGGTATCATCCGAAAAGATACCTGAAATAATAGAACGCCTACGGACTTTGGAAAACCCATTTGGCCTCCAGTTGTCGGACATGGACGATCTTGCATATGTGGCGCATGCGGTGGAATCGGTAATTGTGGACAACCCTCCGCCAAGCATTAGGGATGGGGGGGTAATTCGACCAGGATATAATTCTGAACTCGACGAACTGAGAGAAATCGGGAAGTCCGGAAAGACATGGATAGCAGGGATCGAAAAGAGGGAAAAAGAAACAACGGGCATCTCGAACCTGAAGGTAGGGTACAACAAAGTCTTTGGGTATTTTATCGAGGTTACTAGAAGCTACCAGGATAGGGTCCCGTCAAACTATGTCCGTAAGCAAACGCTGGTGGGATGCGAGCGCTACATTACCGAGGAGCTTAAGGAATACGAGTCAAAAGTACTGAACGCTCAAGACAGGTCTTTGGAGTTAGAAGAAGAAATTTTCTTGAATCTCAGGGACAAACTGCTTGAAGTAATTGGGAGAATTCAGAAAACAGCGGAAGGAATCGCTATCACTGACGTGATAAGCGCACTCGCGGAACTGGCGGTGACCAATAACTACTTTCAACCGGAGGTAACCCAAAGTGACCTCATAAGAATCGTGGAAGGGCGACATCCTGTCGTTGAATCCTTTGTTTCGAACGAGACCTATGTTCCTAATGATACCGTACTGGACAAAACAGACAATCAAATACTTGTCATAACTGGGCCAAATATGGCCGGTAAGTCCACTTACATGCGGCAAACAGCGCTTATAGTCCTTATGGCTCAGATAGGCGGATTTGTGCCGGCCAAAGAAGCTACAATAGGAATAGTGGACCGGATATTTACTCGAATTGGAGCTTCCGACTATCTTTCATTCGGACAATCCACTTTTATGGTTGAAATGACTGAAACAGCGGAAATACTCAATAGCGCCACTCACCGATCCTTAGCCCTGTTAGATGAGGTCGGACGCGGTACCAGTACTTTTGATGGGTTAGCCCTTGCTTGGGCCGTGACGGAATTCTTGCATGATATGCCCGGAAGGGGTGGTCCACGCACATTGTTTGCCACGCATTACCACGAACTTGTGGATTTGGCCCTAGTTAAGGAGAGAGTGAAGAATTTCAATTTTGAGGTTAGGGAATGGAAGAACAAGATAGTATTTCTAAGAAAAATTACCCCAGGAGGCGCCAGTCGGTCTTACGGTTTGCATGTGGCAAGCCTCGCTGGAGTTCCTGAATCTGTTATTTCAAGAGCGTCTGAAATACTCAACAACCTTGAAAAGGAAGAAATAGACCCCAGAGGCCGACCCAAGATTTCGCGGAGCAGAGCGTCTCGAGCAAAAGACGATTCCCAACTAGATCAAATAGAGCTATTCACATCGCCAGCGGAAGAATTGCTTCGAGAAATCAACACGATAGATGTTGATAGACTAAGCCCCATCGATGCGTTGAATACTCTATGGGAACTGAGGAAAAAATATTCAAGCGTATAGGTTAAAGATATATCAACAATTGCGAGCCTGAAAAGTCATTAGGAAAATTAAGTTATGTTTTTAGCAGATTTAGCCACGGTATCTTTAAAACAAATCTATAGAAACAGAAGACGCTACAAAGGCGTAATTATAGGAATTTCAGTCGGAATCGCAGGAATAATAGTCGTTCTGACTATGGGTGATTCAGTGGAACAAAATTTGGGTCAAAACCTCGAATTGCTGGGAAGCGCTACAATAGTAAAGGCTAGTTTTGACTATACCAAAAGCAAACGAAAGCATGGCGGGCAGTATTTGCCAAAAGATGTTGAAGATATAAAGAAACTTCCTGGTGTTAAATCAGTCTCGCCAGTAGTCGTGGCGTATCCTACATTCACTTACAAACTGAATAAAATGTCAGGTAGATTACTCGGCGTTGAGGAGAACTTCTTTGACACGATTCATATCCCAATGGCTAGTGGTCGCGGAATCACGTCAGATGACGTGGCCTGGTTCAGTAGTGTCTGTGTAGTAGGAAAGGAAGTCGTTCGGACCCTCTTTGCAAAGGATGAAAATCCGTTGGGAAAGAAAATTTTTATTGGTGGCCATTTGTTTCGAATAGTGGGGGTTATAGGGGGGGTTGAGGACCCTTCTTTCTTGAGCACCATAATAATCCCCATTTCTGTTGGTAGAGCCAGATTTGCAGAGATGTATGATATTAAAAACATTTATGTTCGAGCTATAAATTGGGATGTTGTGGCGCAACTCCACAAGGATTTATACAAACTCGTGACCACGAATCAACCTGGTTACGCGGAATCAATGGATGTACGATCATTTCCAGAACGTATAAAAACAATTCAGCACGCTGTTTTGTTGGTGAAGGTTTTTTTATATTCCGCCTTGTTGGTTACCATAATTTTGGGTGGAATCGGAATTATGAACGTCATGTTAGCCGCCATAAGAGAGCGGACCAAAGAAATTGGGTTACGCAAGGCAGTAGGCGCAACAGAAGAAATGATTTTGTCTCAATTTCTTTTTGAATCTGTTTCCATAAGTTTAACAGGAGCTCTTTTAGGCATATTTCTGGGATTTGTCTCCGTCCAGATTCTTAAAGGGGTATTTCAGACATCCCCAGCCTATGGTGTATTTGCTCTCAGTGTATTGGGAGGCGTCTTTTTTGGGGTATTTTTAGGGATAGTTTCCGGGGTCCTCCCGGCTATCAAGGCGAGCCGACTGGACCCTGCGGAATCCATGCGATTTGAATGACAGAAAATTTACCCTTACTCAAAATTCTTGATGGCCAAAGAGTAAGGGCCTTTAAAACTCGCTACTCGAGGCTTGAAGCCACCAATTCCGTGATGTCCAATACTTTTATCTTGCCCTTCTTTTCTTTACGGGCTCTAGCCGCAGCCTGGTTAAATGTGCCCTTGCAAGAAGGACAAGCGGATACTATGGCCTCGGCGCCGAGTTCTATGGCCGAAAGAAGTCTCTTGTAACCAATATCCGAGGCTAATTGGTTATCAAAGCCCTTCAAACCTCCCCCACCGCCACAACATTTTGCAAGCGCCCGATTGAGGGGGAATTCCAGTAATTCGACACCGGGGATGGCTTTTAGTACATTTCTAGGTGGTTCGTATACACCCATATGTCGCCCCATGTCACATGGATCATGATAGACCACCTTGACGGGTTTTGTATATTGCTTAAATTTCAACCTATTCTCAGCAATCAGCCTTTCAAGCAATTCTACGGCGTGAGTTACGGTGTATCCATTTAATGCCCCGTGCATTGGGTAAAGGTCCCTAAAAGTTTTTAAACAACCTGCGCAGGTAGTTAATAATTCTTTTGGTCTGTATTTTGAAATAGTCTCGGAATACAAATTCATAGCCTTACTGAAGGTCAGTTTGTCGCCCACCAAGTAAGCCAGGTATCCGCAACAGCTTTCCTCTTCGCCCAAGGCTCCGTAGTTCACCCCAGCTTTTTCCAATATCTCTATTATGGAGGGAATAATTTTTATGTCCTGAAAGCTGGTAACACAACCCATGTGAAGAAGGACTTCAGTGGTACCAGGCACGGCCTTTCTGAAATTCGAAGGATAGCTATCAGCTCGTTTTTCCTTTGGCGCCATTAATGGATTCAAGGAATCAATCATAGAGGCTAAGGCGGGTTTGAATGAGTCTGGGAGAAAACCATATTCCACCAGGCGTTCTCTGGCGCTTCGGATTATGTCCGAAACGTTTACCTGAGCGGGACAAACCGACTTGCAATTTAAACAGAGCATACACTGGTATAGTCGTTTGGCCAAATCTTTTGAAGGTTCAATCTTTCCAGTGAGCATATTGAAAGCCAGAGTAACCCTGCCTTTGGCGTTAAGTGACTCCAGGGTGGACTCTGCGAACGTTGGACAGCCGGCCCTGCAAAAACCACACTGAATACAGGCTATTATCTCATTGTCAACCTCTTTGGAGAATTTTTTTATAGTATCAGGCGTCTTGAAATAGGGGTCAAAACTGTTTTCATCCAAAATGTCTTTTATTGAGTCCTCAAAACCCATTTTCCCCGGATTGAGAATATTGTCTGGGTCAAGGGCGGCTTTGATGGCCCTCATGACGTTGATTGATTCGCCGAGCTGTTTTCCTATGTATGGCGATTTTGCCATACCAATCCCATGTTCCGCCGACAGTGTGCCGCCGAATTTGAGGGTCATATCAATGAATTCCAGGGCGATCTCTTTTACTTTCTTCCAGTGCTCCGGCTCGGTTGGATTCATGATAAAGGTCGCATGCAGATTTCCATCTCCAATGTGTCCAAAGGTTGCGATAGGGAAACCATATTTGGCACCTGTTTTCTGAATTTGGGATATAGTTTCAGGTATGCGGCTAATCGGGACGCCAAAGTCCTCTACCAAAGGCACGAGCCGATAACCGGGTTGAAGTCGGCTCATGGCGGATACCAAACCGCCTCTGGCGGCGAAGAGCTTGGCCTTTTCAACGGGGTTATCAGACCAGATGTTCTCGATACCGCCAACAGAGCGGCAGATTTCGTCCACTCTTTCAATTTGTTCCCTGACAGCTCCTTTGTTCCCGTCCAGTCCCATAAACAACTGACAGTTGACATCCTTGGGAATATCCATTTTTAGAGCGTTTCGAGCGACATCTAAACAAACGCTATCAAGAATTTCACAGGTGGCGAGTTCAAGTCCAAATGTGAACATTTTTTCCACAGCTTTTCCGGCCGTTTCGACATCAGGGAAGGACGCCTTGGCGAAAGCCTCATATTCAGGCATTGGTAAGATCCTAAGCGTAGCCTGGGTGATTATTCCAAGAGTTCCTTCCGAACTTGCGAACAACTGAGTCAGGTCATAACCTGCTGTTGTTTTGGGGGCAAGGTCACCTGTCTTGATAACCCTTCCATCAGCCATAACGACAGTGAGAGCTTTGACATAATGTTTTGTCGTGCCATATTTTGCGGCGCGGACGCCGCTGGCGTTTGTAGAAATCATGCCCCCAATTGTGGCGATGGCCGCGCTCCCTGGGTCGGGTGGGAAAAAATGGCTAGGCGCCAACTTTGCATTTAGCGCGTTGCAGATGACCCCGGGTTGAACAACTGCGTAACCGTCAGCCTTGTTGATTTCAAGAACAGAGTTCATTCTAGTGAAATCTATTACAACTCCTCCCTTTATGGGGAGCACCGCCCCCGTTACCGAAGAGCCTGTTCCTCTGGCCACCACTGGAAATTTTTCTCGGTGCGCCAGTTTTGCAATCTGGCTAGTTTGTTCAGTATTAGATACAAAAACAACAGCTTGAGGAGTTCCGGCATGGATGGACATGTCTCTCGAATAAGCCAGACAATCGATATGAGAGGTGGTCACATTCTCTGGCCCAACGATTTCGCTTAACTGATCAAAAAGACTCATTTTAGTTCCTCTCCTGACGACAACAGGTTAGTTTTATAACAAAACCGACATGTTGACAAAGTTAAGTTTCTACGCCTAGCGAGAAACATGTTTGGCACATTTTCCATAATCATAATTAGATGATATCTCATCATTCATTTCAAATCAAATGCTGAAGACGAATTCATCTAAATAGGCGTAGAAAAGGAAAGAGCAAACAATTATAGTAATTTATAAGATTGTTAAATCACTAAACAACTTGTATATGAAATCCAATTTCCATTTCTGAATATTGTGAAAATCACTAAATAACGTAAGTAATGCTCGTTCACCATAGGGAACAATGAGGCTTTTTAAAGAAATTCGCAATTTTGTGTTTCATGGTGTAGATTTTGTAGCGTATGGGTTTGTTTTAGAGGCGATTGTTTTTCGCGTGTTTTGTGACGCTTTACATTGATTATTGCGTATGATATTAGTCTTAGATTAACTTTGCGAACCTATTAAAACTGCGCAAAAGGAGATTAGAAATTGGCGTTCGAGAGTGAGAAAAAGAAATCTATTATTGAGAAATTTCGAATACACTCTTCAGATACTGGTTCTCCCGAGGTTCAAATCGCATTGCTGAGTGAAAGAATTGGGTATCTGACGGAGCATTTCAAGGTCCATAAGAAAGATCATCATTCGCGTAGGGGCCTGTTAAAATTGGTTGGGCAAAGGCGGCGACTGCTTGATTACTTGAAATCGAAGAATGTTGATAGATACAAAAATGTAATTGGTGAGTTAGGAATACGAAAATAACTGGTGTCTTGCCCACAAAACGGTTTTGGACATGCGCCTGTATTTAGTAAATTTCTAGAGAGGATTAAAAAGCGATATGGCGCACAGGATTTCTTGTACTGTGTCAGGCAAGGAAATGACTTTCGAAACGGGCCGCCTAGCAAAACAGGCGTCCGGTTCAGTTCTTGTCCAGACCGGTGAAACAGTTGTTTTAGTTACTACGGTAGCTGAAAAGCAGGGTAGAGAAGGCATAGATTTCTTCCCTCTGACGGTCGATTACCTTGAAATGACTTATGCCGCTGGCAAAATCCCAGGCGGGTTTTTCAAGCGAGAAGGGCGACCGACCGAGAAAGAAATACTTACCTCAAGGTTTATAGATCGGCCTATAAGGCCGCTTTTCCCTAGCGGTTTTGCCTCTGAGACACAGATAATCGCAACGGTTCTATCATCCGATGGAGAACATGAACCGGACATGATGGCGATAAACGGCGCTTCAGCCGCTTTAAACATGTCGGATATTCCCTTTAATGGACCGATAGGCGCGGTTCGAATTGGTAGAGTAGAGGGCGCATTCATAATAAATCCTACGCCGTTAGAGGATTCTTATTCAGATCTTAACCTTATCGTAGTGGGGTCACGCAAAGGAATAGTAATGGTTGAGGGAGGCGCTGATCGCGTTCCCGAACAGGTAGTTGTGGATGCTATTTATAGGGCGTACGAAGAAGTTCTGAATATTGTAGAGGCTCAGGAGAAACTCCGGGAAGTTGCTGGTAAACCGAAACGAGAGGTTACGCCCAAATACCGCGATGATGATCTGTTCAATAAAATGAACACTGAATGGGGTCCCAGGATCGTTCAAGCCCTGGACATTTCCGCAAAACTTGAACGGCGAGAAGCTCTACATCAAATATATTCGGAAGCGCTTCAATCGTTGGGCGAGGAATTCCAGCCACGGCGATCAGAGATCATGTCCTATTTCGAAGAGATAGAACGACATTTTATCCGTAATATGATTTTGGAAAAGAATGTCAGAATAGGTGGACGTGGTTTTAAAGATATTCGCAATATCTCCTGTGAGGTTGGAGTACTTCCGCGAACACATGGGAGCGCGTTATTTACTCGTGGAGAAACTCAGGCCCTTGTAGTTGTGACGCTTGGGACTTCTTCAGATGAGCAGAAGATAGAAGCCCTTGAAGGGTCCAGCTATAAATCTTTCATGCTTCATTATAAGTTTCCACCGTTTTCCGTCGGCGAAGTAAAATTCTTGAGAGGTCCTTCCCGCCGGGAAATTGGACACGGCGCTCTTGCTGAACGAGCAATAGCTTATCTACTCCCTAATGACGAAGATTTCCCTTACACAATACGCGTAGTTTCTGAGATTTTGGAATCAAATGGTTCTTCTTCGATGGCCACAGTGTGCGGGGCTTCGTTGTCCCTTATGGACGCTGGCGTGCCAGTGTCTCAGCCTGTTGCCGGAATCGCAATGGGCTTGTTTAGAGAGGAAAACCGAACAGCAATCCTATCTGACATTATTGGCGATGAAGATCATCATGGTGACATGGATTTCAAAGTTACAGGCACCCGGCAAGGTGTAACCGCTCTTCAGATGGATATAAAAATAGACGGTATAACTCGTGAGGTGCTAGCGGAAGCTCTATTTCAGGCAAAACAGGGTCGGGAGCACATTCTTGATGAGATGAGCAAAGTCATAACTGACCCTCGCAAAGAGATATCTCCTTATGCTCCCCGTATTTACGTGATGTTTATTAATCCTGATAAGATTCGGGATATCATCGGTCCGGGCGGAAAGGTCATCCGGGGCATACAGGAGGAAACCGGTACACGAATTGAGGTCGATGATACCGGCAAAGTTATGATCGCTTCGGTTGATGTTACTGGGGCCGAGGAAGCGAAAAAAGCCATCGAGGGGCTTACTCAACAAGCTGAAATTGGGAAAATCTACGAGGGAACAGTTCGTAAGATCACTGACTTTGGCGCTTTCGTTGAAATTTTTCCCGGGACGGACGGATTGGTTCATATTTCACAGTTAGCCAATGAACGCGTCAGAAAGGTTTCTGATGTGGTCAAGGAAGGTGAGACGGTTCCAGTTAAAGTAATTGGCATAGATCCTCAAGGGAAGATTAAACTTTCTCGAAAAGACGCTATCAATAAAGAACAAGATTAAGACCCAACTCAAAAAATAGAGATAAGCCTCGTGAATAATTCAGCAATTAAAATATGCTTACAGGATTCGACTTTTCAAAAAACCGTACTGGACAATGGAGTTAGAATTCTCACCGAAAATCTTTCCTATCTGAAGTCCGTTTCTTTGTGTATTTGGGTTCGAACTGGTTCCAGAGTCGAAGAAAATGACGAAAATGGAATATGCCACTTTCTTGAACATATGATGTTCAAAGGAACAACCAGTAGAGACGCTCTTCAGATTTCTAAAGAAATTGAATGTGTTGGTGGGTCTTTAAACGCATTTACAGGCAAAGAGGCTACCTCTTACTTTTGCCGTGTGCTTAGTGATGATTTGCATCTTGGTTCAGATGTCCTGACGGATATGTATTTGAACTCCAGTTTCCCAGAATCGGAAATGAAATGGGAAAAACAAGTGATCTGCCAGGAAATCCACCAACTGGAGGACAGTCCTGAAGACTACGTTAATGAATTGTTTCAAATGCGCTTTTGGCAGGGAGACCCTTTTGGTCGTTCTATTTTAGGAACAATAGACGATGTTCTTCATTTTGATAGAGAGAAATTAATTAAATTCAAGGAAGACCATTATGGTCCTCTCGAAACTATCGTATGCGCAGTTGGTAATTTGTGCCATGAAGACATTGTGGACCTAGTTAAAGAAGGGATGGGATCCCTGAAAAACGGGTCTCCTCGAACGCAACAGCCAAAACCGAAAAACGCGCCTGGCGCCCTGATCCAAGAAAAAGACTTGGAGCAGGTTCACCTATGCGTTGGGGTAGAAGGTCCAAGCGTTAAAGATGATGATCGTAATACCGCCTATATTTTCAATACGCTTTTTGGCGGAGGAATGAGTTCACGGCTTTTTCAGGAAGTCCGAGAAAAAAGAGGGCTAGCGTACAGCATATATTCATTTTATTCCCCTTACTCTGATACTGGCGTGATTGGAATTGGCGCAAGCACGGAACCTGACAGATTTGAAGAATTGCTGGACGTCATGGGTCAAGAAACCCTTAGAGTGGCCGACACCATCACGGGTGATGAACTCCGGAATGCAAAGAATCAGCTTCGGGGGACCATTATCATGTCGAATGAATCCGCTGAATCCCGAATAGGGCGCATAATTAAGGCTGAAACTACCTACGGTAGGTACATTTCAGTGGACGAAATAATTGATGACATTGAGAAGGTCACTCTTGAGAAAATTCGGGATTTTGCCTCAAGACTTTTTAATCCCGGCGCTTTTACAGCGGTTGCTCTAGGGCAGGTTCCCAACTCGATGAACATTCTCAGTTATTTTAATCGGTTGTAGTTAATCACAGATTCTATGTCAGGGGTTGTTGCCGGCGGGACGAACCGGTCTGAGAGTTAGTTCTTGAGATGAGGGTGGCTTTTTTTTGATTTGAACCATTTTACGGGATGTGTCTATCAGAATTGACAAATTCTTCAGGCTTCCAGCCCCAAGAAGATTAAAACTCCTTTTCGTTTTTCTATCCATAGTTTGAACCTGAATTTGCCCAAGCCTCATTTCATAGAGAAAAGCTTTTTCTACGGAATAGCGTGTAACTGGCAATGAAGATCCGTCGGCCAGATGAACGAGGCCCTTGCCGATTTCTTTCACGCGCGTTTCATGAGACAACTCTTTGAGTAAAGATTTGTCAATCAAACTGTGTGTCGCTCCTGTGTCGAGCAGGAAACGATGGGGCTTTCCATCAAGACTAAATCTTACCTGAACAAATATTTGCCCGTCTTCGTTAATTCTTGTTACGACGCAATTTTCGTCAACTTTTTGAAAATTTATTTCATTTAGAACAGAACTTGCCAGTCTCAGACTCTGAGGGTCAGGCCCCATAGTCATTACCGCTTCGCTATCCCTTCTAGCCTGTTCCACCCTATCTGTCCGAAGGTTGGCCAGGGCCCGAGCAGCATAATTGAAGCTGGATTTCGGATCCAATTCAATAGCTCGATTGAAATCCAAGATTGCCTTTCCAAACGACCCCATATTTAGAAAAGTTATTCCGCGGTTGGCCAGAGTGACCGATTTAAGGGAATCATTATTATGGGGTATTTTTATTGCGGAGGTGAAATCTCCCAGGGCTCGCGGCGCCTTTGCTTCTTTAAGATATAGTAAAGCTCTCAGATTCAAACCTGAAGCTAGCGTTTCCCCTGACAAGCCTCCGGAATCAAGGACTTTCTTGAGGTCCTTCCAGGCGCCCACTGTATCACCTTTTTCGTAATAAGCCTGGGCCCTAGCTAGCAAAGCAGTGCGCGTGAATTCATTGTTAAGCGCAAGGGATCCCAACGCCTGTGAAATAGATTGGATTGCCGCCTGATAATTTCCTGATTTTAGAAGATTTTTGGTGTCTTGAAAAAACTGTTCGGAATGGTCAAGGGGAAATACGTTGAGCGGAAACACCACTATCAGCGCAAAACTTGTTAAACCTAACAAATAAGCCCTAAAATTTAGAATAAGCAACAATCACACCCCTAACGCTTCAGATATTAATAATTGCCAGCATAAGGCGCCAGTATGAAGAATGTAGGTTAATTGTAAATACTATTCATAATAGTTTCAAGTATTTTATAAAAGCGATTGTAATTAAACTAGAATATCAAACGACAGTCAAGTAACGATTAAAATCAACCCCAACGAAAGCGCTCACAAGAGACACCTTACGGGTTATATATCAACAGCGAACTATGTCCTACGAGGCATGCTTTTGAACCATTCGAGAATCTCCTGCAACTCAGCCAATTCCCTACCGGAAAACTTCCGAACCAAAGACAAAACTTGCTGTGAAAGCCAGAACCGTTCTTCTCTGGGCGCTTTTCGGGCTACACAGAGGAAATCTTGCAACAATTTGTCGATGACCTGAACTTGGTCAATTATAGAATCCGCCACAACAGAATCCAGTTTTCTTTGACGGGCCTCTACGATTGTTACAACTTTAGGGGCTTGGTTAACTTCACCATCCGTGGACAACGCTTCATTTTTTAGAATTACAGAAGCTGTCTCCCCTGAAAGCTTGAAAGCCCTTTTTAGTTCAGATGGTTCGAAAGGTGGATAGATGTCTTTGAGTCGAGTGCCGGTCCTCACATCAAAAAGATCAAAATAAAACTCTGGTTGGCAAGGCGTAGCTTCTTCACACATTTTCACTAAAACGGTAGCGTCCCGAATCAAATAGTAACTGTATTGTTTGGATGCGTCCATGATAAATATTATAATACCTTTTTTAAATTTGCCAGGGTGGTTCGACCGGAAAATCGCACATGAAGCTCAAGCGCCTAGAAATAATCGGTTTCAAGAGTTTTCCAGAGAAAACCACCATAGATTTCTGTGATGGCATCACCTCAGTTGTAGGCCCAAACGGTTCAGGCAAAAGCAACATAATGGAGGCTATCCGATGGGTTATGGGGGAGCAGCGAACCAGGACGTTGCGCTGCAAAAAGATGGAAGACTTGATCTTCAATGGTTCTGATTCCCTTAAACCTGTTGGGATGGCGGAAATCAGGCTTACTCTTGGTAACGACGGAAAATCTTTTCCACCACCAATGTCGGACTATGACGAGATTATGGTAACACGGCGTGTTTACCGTGATGGAAATTCACAATACGAATTTAACGGTGTTTCTTGCAGATTGACAGACATTGTCGAATTCTTTCTCGACACAGGCATAGGCCGGAATTCTTACGCAATTATAGAACAGGGACGAGTGGAACAGATAATAGCGGCAAGGCCTGAAGAAAGAAGAATTTTTTTGGAAGAGGCGGCGAGCATAAACAGATACAAACTACGGCGTGAATCTACAATAAAGAAACTGGAGCAAACCAACCAAAACCTTCAACGTATCAAGGATGTTATATCTGAAGTAAAAAAACAAAGTCAGTCGCTAAAAAAGCAGGCTGTAAAAGCTGAACGGTTTCGAGAACTCAAGAATCGACTCAGAACATTAGAAATCAGTCTTGAAGCTTTCAAATGCCGAAACCTATCCGAGAAATTGAATCAACTAAAAGTCGATGAAAGAAAACTTGTCGATGAACTAACACAGAACGAAACAAACCTTGGGAAACTGACTGCGGAACTCGAATCCGTTCATCTTCAAACTTCTGACATTCAGACTTCCTTTAGGGCGTTGTCCGAAAAATTGCGTTCTACTGAGGTAGAACGCAATACCTATGAATCGAACCTAAACAATTGCCTGTCTCGAGAAAATGAACTTCGGGAAAGACGCCGACGAATTGAATCTGATCTGGATTCAGGGACGCGCAACAAATCCAGGGCGGAAAGCAAGATGGAAGAAGATGAATTGAAGCAATCTGAATTCATTTCCAGTCAGACAAATTTAACTCAGGAATTAAAATCTTCCCAACGACTGACAGTTAGCCTGGAAAAAGAGACCAAAGAAGAAAACAGCCGAATGGAACAGTTCAAGGAGCATCTGTTCGAAACTCTTCAAAAACTCTCTCAATACAAGAATCGAGCAGAACAAAATTTTAGGCGACAAACGGAAATTAAGGCGCGTTTAAAAAAGGATGAGGCTGATTTACTGTCTCAATCAGAATTATTAGACAAGTCATTGCAACAAATGGACCGTATTCAACAGAGAAATTTAGAGGTCGAACAATCCTTGAACTTGGTTGAGTCCGAGATTGGAACGGATCAAGAAACAAGGTCAGCGCTTATTTCTGAAATAAAATCTTTAAGAGAAAACTTTAGGTTGCTTGAAAAAGAATTCCTTTCGATGAAGGCTCGATTAGAATTTCTAAATGATCAGAACCGTAATTACTCTTCTTACAGTTCGGGAACGCAATCTGTAATGAAGACCTTTTCTTCTTTATCAAATACGGAAGCACTAAAGCCTCTTGCTGAACTTATTCAATGTCCTCCGGAATATCACCTGGCGCTCGCTTCCGTGCTCGACAGTCGATTAGGCGGTATAGTCGTTAAAGACTTTTCCCATGCCCTTGAACTGGCTGAGAAGATAAAAGAGCGACAGATCTCTCGAGTTGATCTATTGCCGCTAGGTTCGTTTTCAACCGATAATTGTGACCAAGCATTGATGGAAAATCAACATATTAAAAGATTGTCGGATGTTGTGACGGCGAGTCCTAGTTTTAAGGGCCTGGTAAATGAACTTCTCAAAGGTTTCTATGTTGTTGAGACCCTGGCGTTAGCCAAAAAATGGCTTCCCGGCTTAGGGTCAAAAATTAAGATCGTGACGCTGAACGGAGAAATCATTGTACCGGAGAGGCTAGTGTCGGTAGGGTCGCTTGAAATGATGGAAAAGGATGTTTTATCCAAAAAGTTGGAAGCCGAGTCGCTGTTTGTCCAAACGTCAGAGGCCGAAGAACAAATTCAGAAGGTCTACTCCACTATTGATACTAAGGAATCTATACATCAAGAATTATCAGGCAAGATCGAAAGGAACACCCTGCTTAGATCAGAACTAAAAGTCGAACAGGCCAGGTTGTTAAAGGATATAGAAAGACTAAATTCAGAAAATATTAGGCTCCGGAGTGGAATCAGATCAATTGATCTGGATAAAAAAAGGATATTGGAGGACCTGAATCAACTCAGCAAAGAAAACAATGAGCTTGAAATCAACTCTAAATCTTTGGAGGAGAAAAAGCTTTCGTTAACTCAGGAAAAGGAAGCGTTCGAAAAACACACCAAGGAAGCTAGGTTATCTTTGGACAAAGAGACAAAACGAATGAATGAACTTAGGATTAGTCTAGTTCAAATAGAAGAACGAAAAAAATCTCTGGAAAAGGACCTAAATTCCACGAAGAATTTTATAAAGAACTGTGAACGCCAAATCAGAAGCTTTCAACAAGAAGTCGAATATTTGACTCAACAAGCCCAACATCTTGCCCAAGACAAGACCAAAACCCTAAATCATAAAAAGCAGTTATCGATTTTGTATGACAGACTTAGTGTTGAACAGGCCAAGACGCAGGAATCATATGATTCATTAAAGCTGGTGGCCGTAAAGTTGTCTGATGAAGAACACTCTCTAAATAAATCTGTTGGGCAATTAAGGGAGCGAATCCATGAGAACGAAGTTGAAATGGTGCGATTGGAAGAAGCGCTTCGTAACTCGGTCGAAAAAATTGTTGAAAGGCACAACGTGGACCCTCGATTTGTAAAAAGTCCCCTGGCCCAATCGGATGAAGCGGAGTTGGTTCAAATTAGATCAAAAATTGAATCTATGGGCGAAGTGAATCTGGCCGCAATCAGCGAAAGCCAACAAGTCGAAGAAAGATTTGGTTTTCTTCTGGAACAAGAGAAGGATCTAGTTGCTGCGGTGAAATCATTGTTTGAGACTATAGAAAAAATTGACAGGACTACAACACAACGTTTTCACGCTACATTTCAGGAGGTAAACGCCAAATTCAGAGAGATTTTTTCTTCTCTTTTCAACGGAGGGGAAGCATGGTTGGAACTTATAGGATCAGGAGATCCCGCGGATCATGGTGTCAATATAATGGTAAAACCTCCGGGGAAAAGACTGCAAAATGTTGATTTGTTATCTGGAGGCGAAAAGGCGTTGACGGCCATCGCTTTCATTTTTGCCATATTTCTATACAAGCCATCAGCCTTTTGTCTTTTGGACGAGGTAGACGCTCCTCTGGACGATTCAAACGTTGATCGTTTTAATCAGATGCTGAGGGACCTTTCTAGGAATACCCAGTTCGTTGTAATAACCCACAACAAAAAAAGTATGGAGGGTTCTGACTGTTTGTTTGGAGTAACTTCCGGGGAAGCGGGGGCATCCACTTTAGTTTCTGTGAAATTAGCTGACTAATTGATTGGCGTCGAGGTATTGCTGTTGTTAATTCAACTTGACCTCTCTGCTCAATCCAGAAATAATCTTGACAAAATACAATATAAAATATATTAGTTACTGAGAATATATAAAGTAAATACTTATTATATTGACGCTCTGGACTGTATATAATGAAGAAACTTATTCTAGTAGCTAATATCACCATTCTCTGGTTCTTAATGGCAGTCACGGTGTACGCTTGGGAAGTGCCGAGTTATCTTAGGGCGAATGGTGGAGTTAGGATGTGGTTTACGAACATTGAGGGGGATTTGATTCAACTGGACAGAACCAAGATTGGCCTTGGCGAAAACATGGGACTCAAAAAAGAGAAATTAGTCTGGGAATTTTTTGCTTCCATGAGGTTTGACAATGCGCATGTCTTCAGGCTGAGGGCGGAACCCAGCACTGTATATGATCAGTCTTCGAACGATTCATATCTTCAGATTAAGGACTGGAGATTGGGGTACGATCTGGATTTTTACATGACCCCTCAAATGTTGTTTGGGGCTAACGTGGATTTGGTATTCGCGGGATATGACACCAAAATCAGTAACGTCATGGTCGGGGGCTCGGTCTACAATTACAGAACTGAAGCAAATAAGGTTTTTCCGACACTGGGTGTCCATGGAACATTCTATCCGATTGTTCAGGGCATAGCCCTTAGGCCCAATATTGCAGGCAGGGTCAACTGGTGGAACAATAGCAATTTTGAAACGTGGGAGTGGGAAGCTCTCACAGGAGTGGACATTCCTATAAACTCTTACTGGACATGGAACGTAAGCACAGGTTACCGCTATGACCACATAAAGTTTAAACGCGAAATAGATACGTTGGATATCAATCGCGGTGGTTTTTTCCTGGAGGCCTCCCTATTATTTTAAATTGTTCAATTTAAAGCTGAAGTAACTCCTACCCTTTTTTCCAGTTTCTCGATTAATTCGGCCATGATTTCTGAAGCGGTTCCAACTAAAAGTATGTCACTCACCTGTTTGTGAAGGGCTGATGGTTCGCGATTGATTTCAATTACAGTAGCCGGGGGTGTCTTAACTTTGACGGCGATAGGGATTTGCGCTGCCGGAAAAACTTGCAAGGACGTTCCGATCACTAACAACGTATCACATTTCTGGGATTGAATTTGCGAAATCATGAGCGCCCTAGCAGGGATCGCTTCACCAAAAAAAATTGCGTCAGGTTTAAGAATTCCTCCACATTTTAGGCAACGGGGAGTATCTTCCTGGCCTGACATAAGGCGCTCCTCGACCTCGTTGATAGGTTCCAGTGTTTTACATTTCATACATACAGCACGTAAAAAATTTCCGTGAAACTCAACTACTTCGACAGACCCTGCTCTTTGATGAAGATTGTCGACATTTTGAGTGATCAAACACTTAAGTATGTCAAGGCGCTCCAACTTGGCTAGCGCAAAGTGCGCCAAATTCGGCTCCGCGGAGGCTAGATCGAATTCACCTGATTGTTTCAAGCTGAGGTTCAAACGCCAAAATCGTCCGGGATTTTGCAAGAAGCGGTCGATCGAGAATTCACCAGGGTCAACTTTTGACCAAAGTCCCCCCGGGCTCCTAAAATCAGGTATCCCCGATTCGGTGCTTATTCCGGCTCCGGTCAACGCCACCGCGTTTTTGGCTTTTACCAATATTTCAACTACGTTGTCGATTTGCTCTTGCATAAACAATGTTCCTTAATACCAAAAAGCGTAATTGTGCAAATATATAGCATGGCCAGACTCCTTTCGGAACCTTATTGTTCCAACTAAAACCTGATGAAAAATTCAAACTGACACAAAATAGTTGCCAAATTATTTCAATTAATACAACATATCTATTTTTAATATTGTCGTCGGTAAAAGCATTATCTTCAGATGGTATTTACGATGGAAGAGGATTTACAATACGTAAGAGCAACCCTAGGAGGGGATTTTGTCGCTTTTGAGCGCCTTGTAGACAAGTACCAGGGGAAAATATTCAGACATTTGCGAAAGATGGTGAGCGATTCTTCTCTGGCTGAGGATCTTCTTCAAGACACTTTTCTGAACGCATACCGCGGCTTAAACGGTTTTAGCGGGGCCTCATCCTTTTCGACCTGGCTTTTCCGGATAGCGACAAACGCTGCGCTCATGTACCTCAGGAGAGATCGTCCTGAGACGGTGGAATACGATGACAAAATCATGAGCGAGCTGGCGGACGTATTGACGCCGTCTCCGGAATTTGTCAGTACACCTCTCGAAATACTCCTTTCCCAAGAGGGTAAGGCCAAAATCGAACAGGCGATAGATAAACTGCCGTTGCTTTACAGATCCGTAGTCATTCTTAGAGATGTTGAAGGGTTCTCCCTTGAAGAAGTCGCAAACATTGTGGGCGCTTCCATTCCGGCTGTAAAATCCAGACTACATAGAGCTAGAAATATTGTGCGGGAGACTCTAACGTCTTATTATATAGAAAAGGGCTCATCCCGGAATTTGTAAAGACATGCAAGGTAAGGCCCATGAAAAAGTGCAAAGATTTTTGTGATAAGCTTTCTGATTACTTGGACAAAGAACTGGGGGAAAATGAATGTGTTTTGATCGAGGAGCATCTTGACAGTTGCGCCCCTTGTTCACTGATTTTTGAAGGTTTGAAAATCGCTGTCCTTGTGTGTTCCGAAGGTATTTCGGATGAAGTGCCTGATGAGGTTAGGGCAAGGTTGAAAGAATTTTTGCGAAATAATTGTAGGGCTGATTGAAATAATGTTCTGAGAGGAGTTAACAGATGGCAGAAAGTGGCGCTTTATTACATGTAACGGATGCAGATTTCGACCAGCAGATACTGAAATCGGAAGTTCCCGCGTTGGTTGATTTCTGGGCCGCGTGGTGCGGACCGTGCAGGACTGTTGGTCCGGTAGTGGAAGAACTAGCGGGAGAATACAAGGACAAGGTCAAAGTCGCGAAATTAAATGTTGATGACAACAAACAAACACCATCCAAATACGGAGTTAAAGGTATTCCGACATTAATACTCTTTAAAAATGGTCAGGTCGTAGATCAAATAGTTGGGGCTGTCCCAAAGAATAAAATCAAGGATATGCTTGACAAGGTAAGTTAGAATGCAAGCGGATCTAATCATTTTAGGCGGCGGCCCGGCAGGCCTGACTGCCGGTTTGTATGCGTCTCGAGCCAGGATAAATGTGGTTCTTTTAGAAAAGGGTATGCCAGGCGGACAAATGGCTGCCACGGAGCTTGTTGATAATTATCCTGGTCAACCTGATCCCATTTTAGGTTTTGAGCTAGCTCAAAGAATGGAATCTCAAGCCCGCAAGTTCGGTCTTGAGATTCAAACCTCCGATATAACCTCAATCTCTAAAACCGATTCCGGTTTTGCTCTTTACAATGAGGTCGGGATCGCCCACTCCTGCAGTGCTCTAATTGTGGCTACGGGGGCCAATCCCATAAAATTGGGTATCCCAGGTGAACTAGAATTTGCGGGTCGCGGAGTAAGCTATTGCGCTGTCTGCGATGGTCCATTCTTTAGAGATGTTGAAGTGGCCGTGATCGGTGGTGGGGATTCTGCGGTAGAAGAAGCGGTATATCTGACAAGATTCGCTTCGAAAGTTCATCTTATCCACAGAAGAGACAAATTGAGGGCGGTCAAGGAAATCCAGGAAAAAGCTTTTGCTGAAACCAAGATGACTATCCACTGGAACAGCGTTCCAGAAGCCATAATCGGCGAATCCGATGTCAAGGCCCTACGCATTCGTTCAAAATTGAATGGTTCCGTATCTGAACTCCCAGTGGGAGGGGTTTTCTTTTATGTGGGGATAAAACCTGCCGATGAGACCTTTCGGGGTATAGTCAAGTCAGATGATAGAGGCTTTGTCGTGACGGATGAAAATATGGCAACCTCAGCGCCTGGAATCTTTGCCGCTGGAGATGTGCGGGTCAAAGTCCTTAGACAGATATCAACGGCCGTCGGTGACGGAGCAATAGCGGCGTATAGCGCTCAACATTACCTGGAAAATCTTTGAAAAAGCTGTAAGTGTCGCTGATTTCAGTTCGATGGCTTTTAATGATTAAGCATCCCGGGATTTTTAATCGGAATAGGACCATTGAACCAGAAAGGGTCCGGATCAAGACAATCGTCGGGTCCAAAAGGAGTGTCCGGCATTCTGGGTGGAGGCCGGCGTCTACAAACCGATTCGGAGTTCCAGAATGTGGCGGTCTGTATCAGTCCTTGATTTATCTGTCGCAGCATGGATCTCACACCTATGATGGACCCGGCCACATATCCTGCCACAGCTCCGGAAATATAGCCGGGCAGTCCTCCGCTGTATGATCCTTCATAAGCGGCTTCTACCGCGGAATTGGTCATGCCTGCGTAAAGTTCACATGGAGCGAACAGAATATTTGTAATCCCCCGACCCAGTTTCCAAGCTGAACACTCCAGTCGTGAAACGGGTTCCTGGTTACATTCCGACCCGTTGGAAACATCTACAACACCGTATGCCGCGATGATCAACGCCACCACTAGAAACTCTAAAGTTCTCAAATTCCCCCCACTTTCTACTGACTTGCAGTTCCGGCTGATTCTCAGTTAAACGGCTCAAGCTCATTAAAAGAGTTTTTGGGATAGAAAGTATCCTATAGACACCAATTATATCAAAATCCACGTCATTATTGCAAATAAATAAAGTTGTTTAATGTCAACAGATTATAGTATTTTATTAAATTATCTATAATGTTTCAGGCCTTGCTTGCTTTAATCAATTAGTGTATCATTGAAATGACCAAATATAATCATACATGGGTCAGTCTATGAATTTGTGGCGCGAGGTTGTCATGAAAAAATGGCTTTTGATTATTGTTGCGACTTTTTTGATCGCAAGTTGTTCATTCGAGCGCGCCGTGAAATGGATTCAAGACATGGATTGGGAACGGGATGACCAGACAATAAGAATCGTAAACATCTTTATCAAATAAGATAACCCAACATTCCAACGCTATTGAGTAAAGTTGATTATGTAAATAGATTTGTAAAAGAGGAGGCTTTATGCGAGGGTCTTTAGATGCCTCTCATATACACGAGGTCGATTTTGACAAAGGTGGCGGTTTAGTCCCGGCAATTGCTCAAGACACAAAAACCGGCAAGGTATTAATGATGGCCTACATGAACCGAGAAGCCCTAGATGTGACTCTGAGGGAGGGAAGAGCTTGTTATTGGAGCAGGTCCCGTAAAGAATTGTGGCGAAAAGGCGCTACTTCAGGAGATATTCAGATCGTCAGGGAAGTTCTTGTGGATTGCGATATGGACACTATACTATTAATGGTAGACCAACAGGGTGAAGGCGCATGCCACACCAAAAGATGGAGCTGTTTTTTCAGGCGAATCAATAAGGAAGGAGAAATCAGGGAAATTGAGTCGTAGAGACCCACTAAAATTTGTCATTCCGAAAGGAAGTTTGGAACAAGCCACAATTGATCTATTCCGACGCGCAGGATGGAATATATCGGTGTCACCAAGAAGTTATTTTCCGTCTGTAGACGATGACGAAATCTTTATGGCCCGTTTGAGAGCCCAGGAAATATCCCGATACATAGAATCTGCAACGTTTGATGCCGGCTTGACTGGTAAGGACTGGATACTCGAGAATGAATCCAACGTGAAAGTTATTGACGATCTGGTTTATTCTAAAGTTTCTCAAAATCCTGCCAGGTGGGTCTTGGCGGTTGACGCCGGTTCGGGCTATAAGGTCCCCGAGGACCTTGAGGGGAAAAGAATAGCTACTGAACTGGTCGGTGTGACCAAGAAATTTTTCTCTGAGAGAGGAATAAAAGTTGATGTTGAATTTTCATGGGGAAGCACGGAAGCCAAAGTCAAAGAAGGGGTCGTAGACGCCATCGTTGATGTGACTGAAACTGGTAGCACCTTGAGGGCTAATGGCTTAAAGATAATATATAATATTCTTACTACCAACACACAGCTAATAGCTAATAACCAATCTTACGAGGACCCGTTCAAACGGGAAAAGATAGAACAAATTCATCTAATGCTACAATCTGCGCTGGAAGCTCGTAAAATGGTTGGTTTGAAAATGAATGTTCCTGAGGAGAATCTCGACACTGTGGTTGGCTTGCTTCCGTCGTTGAACGCTCCAACTGTAGCTGGATTGTACAAATCAGAATGGTTTTCTGTCGAATCCGTAGTTTCAGAAGAAGTCGTAAGGACATTAATACCGAAACTTCTCAAGTCTGGAGCAAGGGGTATAATCGAATATTCTATAAATAAGGTTCTGTAAGGCCTAGTAAGTCTAGATCTGGAAGGTCTTTTGCGAGTATCTCAATTCCGGTTGAGTTTTTTCGCGATCTGGTCCAAAACGATTAAAGAATCTAAAGCTCTTCGACCATTTGTGATCGGGGAGCTATTGTTTTCTATGGAGCGCAGAAAGTCCTCTATTTCAGATCTTAACGGTTCCCGATGAAGCTCACGGATTTCCTCTACGGCAATATCCTCCATCAGACAGATCCCATCTTTGTCAATGTTGATATCTCCGGCAGAATGAATTGTTAAAGTCCGCTTAAGCGTGTCGGCATTGTAAAACCGGGTCCTGGTCGTAACATTTATTTCCCTGACCTTCCTGGGAGAGCATTTCGATGTCCAGAAGGTGGCTACTATGCCGTTAAGGAACCGCAATAGCGTGTGAGCGTCATCCACAAGGTTGGAGTAGACCTTTTCTCCTACAGCGCAAATTCGAGAAATATCCGACGACGCTATTTCCAGGGCAATGTCTATATCGTGAATCAGCAGGTCATATAAAACGTCAGCATCCATACATCTTGTTCCATCGAAGGGATTAAGTCTTCTGGCCTCGAATGAAACCACGGGCTCCTGGTTTTCCTTAATTTTGTCGATCATCAGGCTGACGGCAGGGTTATATCGTTCAATATGTCCTGCCATTAGAATCAAATGATTTTCTTCAGATAGTCGAACGAGTCTTTCGGCTTCAAGCAGGCTTGCCGCAAGAGGTTTTTCCATAAGCACGTGAATTCCTCTGCGAAGGAGCTTCTCTCCCAAACTCCCATGAAGATGTGTGGGCGCGGCGACTATTACGGCGTCAACTTCATCGATTAATTCATCAAGGCCTTTGAACCCTCTGCAATTATAAGACTTACAAATCTCCTGAGACCGAGATTCGTCAACGTCATATATTCCTGCGAAATCACATACAGATATTTGAGACAAAACACGGGCGTGATTTCGCCCCATAGACCCTACACCGGCCACGCCTATTCTGATCATTCTGGACTTAGTCTTCATGTCGCCAAAATACACCGGCCTTTAGCATGCGTCAAAGGTTAATCAGGTTTACTTTAAGAATGTTTAGTGGTTTAATGTGCCCGGTCTGAAATTCAAACCTGTTCTGACCAAAGTTGGCCAAGATCGATTTAGTTCTTAATCAAACGGATATTCAGCAATAAATATCGGAGGAGGTGTCCATGCCTCGGATTCTGTTGGTGATTACGGCATTGGGTTTGAGCATGCTTTCAGCCGAAGCCGCCGAGCCAATCAACATAGGCGCTCTATTGCCTATGACTGGCAGTGTCGCCGCTTTTGGGCAAATGGCCTGGGATGGAATCAATACGGCGAAGCAGATAGAACCGGAAGCGCTTGGTCGCCCTATCGAGATCAAACTTGCTGACACGAAGTCGGAGAAAGTTGATTCAGCTAATGCGGTTTCAAGATTAATTGAGAAAGATAAGGTTGTGGCAATAATTGGCGAGTTGATATCGGGAAATACAATTGCAGCTTCCGATCACGCTGAAAGAAGTAAAATTCCTATGGTATCCCCCACAGCCACCAACCCACTTGTCAACCAAGGGAAGAAGTTTGTATTCAGGGTGTGTTTTATAGACCCCGAACAGGGTCGCGTAGCGGCCAAATTGGCGCTGGATAGTCTACATGCCAAAACAGCAGCGATCATATACGACATCTCTCAGGATTATTGTGTTGGGCTAAAGACTTTCTTCCAAAGAGAATTTACTAAGGGTGGAGGAAAGATAGTATCCGAAACCATGTATAAAATGGGAGACCGGGAGTTTGCTCCTCAACTTAGCAGAATAAAAGCGCTCAAACCGGACATAATTTATGCCCCGATTTATTATACTGAGTGTGCGCTTATTGCCAAACAGGCAAGGGAAATGGGTTTGGATACGCCCATATTGGCCGGTGACGGCGTTCAAGCGCCGGAACTCATTCAATTAGGTGGTAAGGCTGTTGAAGGCATATATTTTACGGCCCATTTTCATGCGGATACAATCAGCACTCCTATGGGAAAGAAGTTTTACGAGCTTTTTAAGAAAGATGTTGGGAAAGAACTCGATTCGTATACCGCACAATCTGCGGA
>JARLHM010000046.1 GCA_031292235.1 Syntrophaceae bacterium
ATTGTGGACAAGGGGCTCAAGGAAGGCGAGCGGGTTGTCACCAAGGGGGCGTTCAAAATTGACAGCACGATGCAGATACAGGGGAAAGCTAGCATGATGGCCCCCATGGAAAAGATGGCTTCTGCGGAAAACAGACCACCGCTTGACCAAAAGGCCGAAGAAAAATCAGATGAAGAGGCTATCGAAAAACTAACTGCTCCCAAGGGTTTTATCACCAGGTTGACCGAAATTTATACCGATTACATCAAGATGAAAGACGCCATCAGAGAAAAGAATTCGGACTCCGCAATATCATCCGGGAAAGAGTTGATCAAAGCACTCAAAAATATAGATAGCTCAATTCTTGACGCAAAATCAAAGAGGAAATGGAATCAACTTTCAAACGTAATTCTGGCTGCAGCCACAAAAATCACAGGATCCACGAGCCCAATCGATCAACGCCGGTTTTTCAGTTCTCTTTCTGAGGCGGCGGTTAAGACTTTGATGACTTTCGGCCAAATGACAGACTCCGATTTGACTGTTTTCTATTGCCCGAAAGCCTTTGATGGCGAAGGATTTTACTGGATCGGCAAAGGAACGGACAATACAAACCCGGTTTATGAAACAGGCTCCGAGACCGAAGAAAAATCTACTGAGTGCGCCGATCTGGTCGAAAAGATCTCTCCTGACAAGCCCTGAAACGTATGGCGGTGAAACATGGATTCGACTATATCAAGATCTGAAAATCAACGTGAAAAACGCGAGAGTTTTTTCTCCAAAGCCATGCGTTTCTGGATAGAAAATAAGCTCTTTATGGCTTTGGTCCTGGGATTCACCCTTCTTGGCGGGATTTCGGTCGCGCCGTTTGACT
Organism: Syntrophaceae bacterium; assembly: GCA_031292235.1. GTDB lineage: Bacteria > Desulfobacterota > Desulfomonilia > Desulfomonilales > Desulfomonilaceae > CAJBEZ01. The sequence continues at coordinate 851 of JARLHM010000046.1, forward strand.
GGAACATTTCCTGGTTACCAAGGTTCCCGGTCCCGGTAGACGCAATTCCCGACATTGGAGAAAACCAGCAAATCGTTTTTACCACATGGGAAGGAAGGTCCCCAAAAGACATTGAGGACCAGATAACCTATCCGTTGACAGTCGCTTTACTGGGTGTGCCCGGTGTTAAGGTAATCAGAAGCGATTCTTACTTCGGATTTTCTACTATTTACATAATCTTTAAAGAAAACATAGACTTCTACTGGTCAAGGTCCCGTATCCTGGAAAAACTGAACTCATTGCAGCCTGGCACATTACCTGAGGGCGTGCAACCAGTTTTAGGTCCTGACGCCACCGCTCTAGGTCAGGTTTTTTGGTATACCCTTCAAGGGGAAGGTTTCGGACTGGACGAATTGCGGACCATTCAGGATTACTACGTGAAGTATTCCCTTCAATCATCAGGTGGGGTCAGCGAAGTCGCTTCCGTCGGCGGATACGTGAAAGAGTACCAGGTAGATGTAAATCCGGACGCTATGCGGGCTCACAACGTTACGTTACCGGAAGTCTATTCAGCGGTACAAATGTCGAATATTGACGTCGGCGCCGGAGTTATTGAGGTAAATGGCACGGAATACAGTATTCGTGGACTTGGCTTCATAAAGTCGGTTCTAGATCTCGAAAATAGCGTTGTTAAGGTTAACAACAACGTTCCTTTGTTCATAAAGGACGTGGCGACCGTTTCTCTAGGCCCCGCGATGAGACGGGGAGCATTGGATAAAGAAGGCGCTGAAGCTGTGGGTGGAGTGGTGGTCGTCAGATTTTCTGAAAACCCTCTACAGGTAATCAAGAACGTTAAGAAAAAAATCGCAGAAATCAGCCCGGGGCTCCCGACAAAAAAACTTGCTGACGGAAGAATATCCCAGGTTAAAATTGTTCCTTTTTACGACCGAACCAATCTGATCTACGAAACACTGGACACTCTTAACCGAGCCCTGCATGAAGAGATCCTGGTGTGTATAATAGTTGTCATCGTAATGATGAACAACATTGTAGGTTCATTGTTAATATCCTCAGTGCTCCCTCTAGCGGTTCTTTTAACATTCGTTATCATGAAATTCGTGGGCGTGGATGCGAACATCATGGCCCTATCGGGCATTGCCATCGCAATTGGGGTGATGGTCGATATGGGAATAATCCTGTGCGAGAACATCCTAAGACGTATAGAAGAAGCCCCCAGTGATTCGAGCATGTTTGATATTGTTCACGCTTCCGCGGTAGAAGTCGGCGGCGCTGTTGTAACATCCTCTCTGACGACGATAATCTCGTTCTTGCCCGTTTTCACATTGACAGGGCCCGAAGGTAAACTATTTGGACCTGTCGCGTACACCAAAACTTTTGCTGTAGCCGCTTCGCTAATACTAGCCCTGGCTCTGGTTCCACCACTGGCTCACATCGTGTTTACTCGGAGGAACATTAGTAAACATATACGATCTGTGACTTATTTGATTGTTGGCGCAGTGGGAATATGGCTGGGGCTATCGGTTTCATGGCTTATAGGCGCGCCGATCATATTTGTTTCAATTGTAAAAATCATCTCTCAAACTTTACCTGAAAGGATTCAAAGCAAGGTTCCAATCCTATTCAACACAATCGCTCTCATTTTCGTAACCTATTTGTTGACGGCGCATTGGTTGCCTTTAGGACTTGAGAAAGGGTTTATCCGAAATTTCATTTTCGCTTCTGGACTAATATTTGGCCTGTTGGCGGTTCGAAAAATTTTCACCGCAAACTACAGGGTCATACTCTCGTGGAGTCTTAACAACAAACCGCTGTTCTTGTCCTTACCAATATCACTAGTAATTTTTGGTTGTGTGATCTGGCTTGGATTCGATCGAGTATTCGGATTTATTCCATGGTCAGTTGACAAGGCTGTTTCAACCTTTTCGGTCAACTCGGCCGATAAAGCAACCCCTGATTACAACGAGGAAAGTCTGATCAGGTCCACATGGATATGGTCAAGACTGGCACACAAGTTTCCTGGGTTGGGAAAGGAGTTCATGCCTGACCTTGATGAAGGGTCATTTCTCTACATGCCGACAATGATGCCGCACGCGTCGATTGGTGAAGCTCTCAATATTCTCCAGAAACAGGACATCGCAATTCGATCCATCCCGGAAGTTGAGTCGGTTGTTGGGAAAATCGGCAGAGTAGAGAGCGCATTGGACCCAGCGCCGGTTTCTATGATTGAAACCGTTATCACATATTTGCCGGAATACAAAATCGATCCCGCAACTGGACAACACGAAATTGACCCGAAAACAGGCAAGCCGATCCGAAACTGGCGACCTGAAATCAAAACCCCTAATGACATCTGGAAACAAATTATCAAAGTATCCAAAGTCCCTGGAGTCACATCGGCGCCCAAGCTTCAACCTATAGCCGCTCGAATAGTAATGCTTCAGAGCGGTATGCGAGCGGCTATGGGGGTCAAGATAAAGGGGAAGGACATTCATGAAATTGAGAAATTGGGATTCGAAATTGAAAAGTATCTTAAAGAAGTCCCTTCCATAGATCCTTCCACTGTCGTCGCTGATCGAGTCGTCGGCAACCCATATCTCGAAATTGATATAGACCGAAAAGCCATCGCCAGATACGGTTTAGCGATAAAGGATGTTCAGGACATTATAGAAATCGCTATTGGTGGCAAGAAAATTACGACAACTGTTGAGGGTCGGGAGCGGTATCCAGTACGTGTAAGGTATCAAAGAGAATTGCGAGATTCACTCGATGCGCTGGATAAAATCCTCGTGACCAACAAAGAGGGCGTTCAGGTCCCTTTATCTGAAGTCGCCACGACAAAATACACCCCTGGCCCAATGGCCATAAAGTCCGAAGACACCTTTCTCACAAGTTATGTTCTGTTCGACAAGAAACCGGGATTTGCGGAAGTAAATGTCGTTGAAAGCGCCGATAACTTCCTCAAATTCAAAATAGGGACCGGAGAATTAAAACTTCCTCCTGGGTCTTCAATAACTTTCGCGGGGTCGTATGAAAACCAGGTCCGTTCGGAACAAACGTTGAGAATTGTAATACCAATAGCTCTCTGCCTCATTTTTACAGTTCTCTATTTGCAGTTTCATTCCATACCGACATCGCTTAATGTTTTTTCCGGTATCTTCGTCGCCTGGTCCGGAGGATTCATGATGCTGTGGCTATACTCTCAACCCTGGTTCCTTGATTTCAGCGTGTTCGGGGTCAACATGAGGGAACTGTTTCAGGTACATCCCTACAACCTGAGCGTGGCGGTCTGGGTTGGGTTCCTTGCCCTTTTCGGTATAGCCACAAATGATGGGGTCATTTATTCAACTTACCTGGACCAGGTGTTTGCAAGGCATTCGTTTCATTCCATTCACGAAATTAGAGAAGCGACCGTTGAGGCCGGCATGAGAAGAGTTCGGCCTGCTCTGATGACGACAGCGACAACTATACTTGCATTGATACCGGTGCTCACATCCCAGGGAAAAGGCGCGGACGTAATGGTCCCCATGGCTCTTCCAAGTTTTGGCGGGATGTGTATTGATATAATTACCATATTTGTCGTCCCAAACATTTATTGTCTTGTCAAAGAGATTCAGTTCAAAAAATGATTTAATGACGAAGAAATGAAAGGAGAATTCATTATGCAAAACGCTTTTAGAAAGTTCGTTTTGGTTACTGGCATGCTACTTGTAATGCTTTCAGGGCCTGTTTACTCCAACGCGACCCAAAATGTAGAACTTCCAGATGGCTCTAAAATTCAACTTCCGGTTTCATGCCCGGTTTGTGAAATGAAGATTGAAGCCAACACAGGTGTTCTTGGGGCGCTAGTTTTTGCCAATGGAAAGGTAGTCGCTTTTGATAATATTTCAGAACTCTTTCGCTATTTGTTGTCGCCCGATACTTTCGGGTTCACCCCCAAGGATTTGAAGAAAGCGTTCGTATTGGATCATGATTCCAAGAAATTTATCGAAGCTAAAGATGCTGCATACGTGCTTGGTCCGGACATGGCGCAAATGATGGGACCACAAATGGAGGCCTTTTCGAACAAGACGGATGCAGAAAAATTCATTGCAGGAGCCAAAGACAAAAAGGTCCTTGCTTTTTCTCAAGTCTCTCTTCAAGATGTTGGATCGAAAAAGAAGATGCTAAAAATGAAACATTAGTAATACTAAAGAAATCGATATAAAGACTAAGGAAGGCGGGTTCCCTCAACTTGAACCCGCCTTCCTTAGATCATATGAGCGCTGACCATATATCTAAAATTTTCCCGGAAGGTTGAATGTCTCTTGAACGGCGATTTTTTGTTTTCTTACTGGTTCCAGTTGCGGTCATGGTCGCTGCTTTTGGTTACTGGGGTTTTGTCTTTGCCCGAAGTTATTTGCTTGATCAATGGCTAATATCGATTCACCTTCAACTGGAAAAGGTGGCTCATGAAATTAGTATGACGCTGAACGAAAGGCTGGAGCTTATCAATCTAATCGCAAAGGCTGAGGATACGCCGGATAGGGACATCACGCAGGCGTTCCTGATTCAGGAACTGGCGGCTAAGTCAGGCGTGCGATTCGTAGACATATTAAGATCCCAGCAATCTGATGAAACCCAGGGACCTAAATCCCAACTTGATGAACTGGGCAAGGACGCGCTTCAAGGCAGTTACACCATGGAAGTATGCGGAGACTTTGGTTTTTGCGCGCCTGTAATGGACCCAAATTCTCCGGACAAAACACTCAGGATTATAAGGAATTTGGGGTCAACTCAGCCCGAAGGGTCGCGAAAGCTCCTTGTCAGAATAAGTTTTGAGTCGTTTCTCGAACCGATCAAGAAGATGAACTTGCTGGAAGGGGGATCCGCCTGGCTTGTCACCAGCACCGGTCAGTTTCTTGCCGTAACGGACAAAACTTACTCGGATAGAAAAAAGATCGCGGACAATGGCGATCTCTTGGAAAAAACAATTCTCGACGAAATTAGAAAAAAACCTTATGGGCACGTTTTTGGGCCAGGTAATCCTCCTGCTGTTGTAGCGGGATTCTACAAAATCCATTCCGTAAATTGGTACATTGTCCTAATTTCACAGGGCAGGATCATGTTGGAACCTATAATACAGTTCCGCTTCTATTACACTCTGGCTGGACTAATCGCCCTAACAATCATCCTGTCGTTGATCAGGATTTTTACGCGATCCGTAGTTAATTCAATATCCGAGATATCCGCCGCCGCCGTTCGAATACAAGAAGGCGACTATTCTCTAAAATTGCCTGAGGCTAGAAAAGATGAAATAGGTCAACTCAATCGAAGTTTCAATCAAATGGTCGAAGGCCTGAAGCAGCGGGACCTTATTGAACAAACCTTCGGAAGATACGTAGACAAAAAGGTCGCACAGGACTTGATGAATCGTCCTGAAGCGTTGAATCTTGGAGGCGAAAAGGGCGTAGTATCAATAATGATGTCTGATCTTCGTAATTTCACCGTCATATCAGAAAAGCTCAATCCTGAGATTGTAATTACACTACTAAACAGTTATTTTTCTAGGATGATATCCATAATAGAAAGATATCGAGGAATCATTGTTGATTTCTACGGTGATTCAATACTTGTCTTTTTCAATGGCGTAGACTCCAACACTAAAAAACGGGCCTACGACGCTTTGTGGTGCGCATTGGAAATGCAGGATGAGATGGAGGTTTTCGTCAAAGAAAGTGTGGCGAAAGGTTTTCCTGAACTCTCCATGGGCATAGGCGTCAATACGGGTGAAGTCGTAATTGGCAACATAGGAGCGAAAACAAGGGCCAAATATGGCATAGTGGGGGCGGATGTCAACCTGACCGACAGGATCCAGGCTACGGCAAGTCCCGGAAAGGTAGTCATTTCTGAATCAACTTATGAATTAGTAAAGGACAGGTTTGTCGCCATTAGGGAATTCGAAGTTTGCTTGAAGGGTGTCATGGACGAGAAGAGACTGTATGAAATCGATTATACATCCGTAAAAAGGGAATCATTAGGTCCCGATCGACCAAAACAGGGGGAAGGAACCTTGTAAAAGCCGCCGACGCTAAAACACTAAAGCTCGAACTCAATGAGAATACCTTGGTTTACATTTACCTAATACCGAACATAGCGGTCAATATACTATAGCCGCATATCCGACAAAACTAGATCCAGGCAGCACGTCGTAACTAGTGTAATAATCTAGAAGTTTTCCCAGATTTATTCCATTTAGCCTCGCGATCTCGATCACTGAAGCGATTGGTCCCGCCGAGCATGTGTTTAGCCTTATTATGGATTCTTTGATCAGTTCGATCGCATTCATGTTAATCGCATTTTCGATTAACAGCCTGTCATTCTCTTCTTTAACCCACTTTAGAGACGAAGCCCCAGTCCCTTTGGGAGAAAAACCATAATTGGGGCCATAGTGGGTCAAATCGGCCGAACCTAGAAAAACTGCTGTTAATCCATTCTCATCCAAAAAACTCTTAACGGTCCGAGATAAGTCGATCGCCTTTTCGGAAGAAGGGGAATGTATAGCTATTATTTTTGAGTCAGGAAAAAAATATCGGACTAGAGGGACCTGAATTTCTACAGTGTTATCAGAGAAGCCTCTATCAGCAGGGATAGCGTGCCCCTCGTCTACAAGGTGATAGGTAAACTCAGCGTCCAAATCCTGGATACCGAATGGGGTTTCCCATGCTTCCTCCATATAAGCTACGGGACCATATCCTCCGGGCAGATGGCCTCCAAAAATTACTACTCGGTCTACAGCTCCCCGGGAAGACAAAGTCTTAATGACCCTAGCCGCTGCCCTGCCAGAAAATCCCCAACCCGCATGAGGCGCCACTCCGGCGATCCACTTGCCTTCAGGTGAATCAAAACCTCTCAGAAAGTCGGATATTTCCTTTTCACATTCTGTAGCCGTTCCTGGGTACCAGCCCGCCGGTAGCATTCTTCTTCTGACGTTCATCAAAACACCCCCTTTAAATCCATCCTGCAGGTCCTAGACCGGGGTTTCTCTCTTCATCAATTCACAAATCAAGAGCGCTAAAAATTGTTTGAATAACAGTTAGCGAGTCGAGCGGCCAAAGACAGTCTGTGATACTCCTGCAACGACATTACTTTAAATTCATCA
>JARLHM010000240.1 GCA_031292235.1 Syntrophaceae bacterium
CTCCAAGAAAAGAAGCGCCCCCCAATCGATTCGACCAGCTAATAAGGTCAGGCCTTCTCGTGAAGTCTTGATAGTCTTCAGACCCTCGACATTACCTTCTCCAAAAAGATTGCCACCCTGGCTGATTTCATCAATAGCCTGCGCCCATGAAACAGCTTTCCATTTTCTGGACCCTCTTGGGCCAATACGTTTAAGGGGTTTGAGAATTCTGAAAGGATCATAAAGTGTCTGAATACCGCTTGAACCGATGGCGCAAACGGAAGCCCCGATCTTAGCCGCTTTGTCCAATGGGGTATCAAAGGGCAATGGGTCGCTTTTGGAAACAGGGTGGTAAGGGTTCCCACCTATTTTTGCAAGAACTCCCTGAACTATCCTGCAACTGATACCACAATTCCCGGAACATAGTGAGCAAACAGAATATCTAGTATCCACGCCCAACGTAGTCTCAATAGCATCGACTGAAGGCGCTCCTTTTATATATTCCGGGACCCCTGTTTCCTTCTCGAAAAGGGAACAACCGGCAAACAGCGAAGCTCCTCCCATCAAGGAAGCGATTCTTATGAAATCTCTACGAGTAATTTTTGGCATAATAACTTACAGAGCAGCCTCTAACTCAAGGGGATGTCAAAACCGATGAACACAACTGAATAACGCATCAGAAAAACGCCACAAATTATCAATATTGACGCTAATGATAACCACATCCTGTTTTTGCCAGTTCTAGGATAGACAAGAATTCCTAGAGGCACGAGCATTCCTGCAAAAATTTCTCCCCATAAATAAAATTTTTCATGGAGCGCCAACAATATTGAGGCATGCCCATCCGCGTTCGATACAAGAAGGGTCAACCAGAAACTCCCTGTCCAAAAAAGGTCCATAAGCAATATTCCTATCATCATTAGCCGTAAGCTTTTGTACAAGTCCAATTCCAGTTTTTCGGCGCGAAAACGATCCATTATGAGTGCCACGATAACCAGAAGCGCTATTCCGGATAAAAGAGCTGAAGTGAGAAAGAAACCAGGCATTAAAGCGGAATGCCACCATGCTCTGGCCCTCACCAACGCAAATGCGAATCCAGTATATGCGTGGACAAAAATAGCCAGCGGTACAGTCATGGTCCCTAGAATTTTAGTAGCACGATCATTTTTCACAAAAATGAAATAGATATAGACAAGATTGGCAATTGGATACAGGGTCAGCAGCCAAGACCCGTATGATAAGGCTGATGTAGGATTGAAATATTCTGGAACCAATGTGTGCCAAAAGCGCAACGGTTGTTGTAGGTCGAATATCAGACAAGCCGGGGCTAGTAAAAGCAGAACAAAAGAAATAATTGCGGCCGGAAGAGCCATTGGCTTGAAACGTTTGATACCTAAAACCGTTGAGAGGGTCGAGAGAATGAACGAACCTGCGCTCAACCCTGTAAAATAAAAGTAAAGCGGAATAAAAACTTTCCAGGGAACTTCGTGAGGCACATTGTAAAGAACAGTAACTTCCATTTGCTATTTCTATTCCTGATTCTTCCAATAGGACGCGGTTGGGCTGGGTATACTTTTCTTGTAATCGACAATGGATTCTTCAAAATCTTCGGAGAACGAGATCCTTCCCTGTAGGGAATGCTCCGCTTGAATGTAATAAACCTTTGGTCTAGTCCCGAGTTCGGATTTAATTACGGATGTAGGAGTAGTGGCTAAGACACGGCATATTTCAGACGAAGGGTCATCGATGTCTCCAAATATTAATGCTCTTGAAAGGCATGCTTCAACACACGCCGGATTCAAGCCATTTTCAATGCGTGTCGCGCAAAAATCACATTTATCCGCGGTATGTCTAATTGGATTAAAGAATCTAGCGTCGTAGGGACAGGCTGCGATACACATACCACAGCCAATGCATTTGCCGAAGAACATCACTACGATGCCATCTTCTGGTCTCCTGACAGTAGCTTGAACGGGGCAAACCTGAACGCAGGGTGGCGAATCACACTGGTTGCAAAGTCGTCGCAAAAACATATTGCTGACATCAGGGAAAGATCCCTTTTGAATTCCTTTGACCCATGACCGCCAGTAGCCCAAAGGGACGTTATTTTCACTTTTACAAGCAACAGTACAACTATGGCAACCGATGCAGCGTCTCTGGTCTATCACCATTCCCCAGCGTTTGGGTCTGGTATCAGACTTTGCAAGGGGACTCGCTTCCTGTTGAGAAATGTTTTGAGTTTCAGTTTGATTCATTTAGTTTTATGGCAACCGAGACATTCAAATCTACTGAAAGATTCCTTGCCGTCATGACATGAGCCAGTTGCGCATGTAGCGCACGCTCTGGGGACTTCGTAATCCACTCTTGCCTTTTCGTCCTCCGCTATGGTTCCAGGTACGAAGAGAGTTGAAGCCCTTTTCCCAATGTGAACCTTGATCGGAGGAGAATCCTTTAAGGCCCTTAATACAAACGTGCCATAATGTTGTGAGGCGAACAAACCTTCATGGCAAGTTTTACAATCTTTGTATTTTCCGTTCTTAAACCACATGTGGGCATAATGACGGAAAACGATCGGACCCGGCGATCCCTGAGCGGCAAACGAAACGTTTCCTCCTCCAAAAATACTCGATAGCGTCAATATTGCGAACAATGCCCCGGACGCTATCAGCAAAGCCAATATAATTCCGCAAATGAGGGCCTGCCGTCTCCAATAAGGGGTCGGGTCCTTCAGCTTGGCTAAGTAGCTTAAAAAATCTGAAAGAGGCCCTTGTCCTGTTGATAATTCTGACGCCATGAAATTTTTATCTCAAAGACCCAACGTACGTTGTGGTCAACTGTCGCTTTTTAACTTCAGGGTTTGTATAATCCGGCAAAACCATCGGCGAGACTCTATCCGTAACTATGCCGGCGGCTTCAAGCTCTTTGTGATATTGACGGACATGGTCAACACTAAGCTTACCGATATCACTTCTTTCCTTCACAAATTTACCGGCGGATTCACCGGCCAAGCGTCCAAACACAGTTATGTCCAGGAGCGAATTGCCCATAAGTCGATTAGCTCCATGAACTCCACCTCCTACCTCACCTGCGACAAAGAAGCCTGGAACGGTTGTATATCCATCGGATTTGTATTCCAGACCACCATTTTGATAGTGAAGCGTTGGATAAATCAACATCGGGAGTTTAGAAATATCTATACCGTAACGTTTGAAGAGGATGAACTTGGCTGGAAATTCCCTTTCAACGGTCCCAGGGCCTTCCAGCATGTCTATCATAGGAGAATCCAGCCACACTCCAAATTTCCCTTTTTGACCAGGGACAGGGATCCCTTTTCCAACCTTTTCGCATTCACGAATGATGCTGGACGATTCAATGTCACGCGGTTCACGTTCAAAAACGAATTGTTCCCCATCAATATTGACAAGATTTGCCCCCGCGCCGCGAACTTTTTCAGTAATCAGCAATCCTTCAGACTGTTCCGGGAATACCGCTCCAGTGGGATGGTATTGAGTCGCGTGAAGGAATCTTACTTTGATGCCCATACGATATCCTATAACCAGGCCATCACCTGTGGCGCCGTAGTGATTAGTCGTCATGAATTTCTGCATATGAAGACGGCCCGACCCACCTGTCGCCATTACTATCGCTTTTGCCTTGACTAGAAAATATTCTTCCGTCTCTAGATTATAAAGTACAGCGCCGGAACAAAAACCTTTTTCATCGAGTAGCAACTCAACTGCTGGCGCAAACTCAAGAACTCCGATATTCTTGATTCTGTTTCTGGCTTCATCCCTGAGAGTCCTCATGATTTCCGCGCCAGTCATGTCCCCTGCATAATGCATTCTTTTTCTGCATGTCCCGGCTCCATGAAGTGTAAACATTTTTCCATCTGGCCATTTGTTAAACATGCAACCGAGGCTTTCAAGCCAACCTATCGCTTTTGGAGCTTCTGAAACCATGGTCTTGACAAGTAACGGATCATTTTCGAAGTGACCGCCACCCATCACGTCCAAATAGTGATAATAGGGTGAGTCCTTCCAACTCTTGGTCGCCGCCTGGATACCGCCTTCAGCCATCATGGTGTTTGCGTCGCCATGCCGCAGCTTGGTCGCTATGATCACCTTGGCCCCAGCTTCCTCGGCCATTAGCGCCGCAGCGGTCCCAGCTCCACCACCACCAATCACCAAGACATCGGTTTCATAGTGGACTTCGTTTAAATTAATTTTATCTGGATCAATACGGCTCTTGGCTTCAAATTGATCAGCTATTTCCTGCGCTACTGTATAGCCTTTACTAGGACCGACCTTGAGTTCACGAAGAGCCCCAGCCCTATAATCAGGATGATATTTCTCCAGTCTATCTTTTCTCTGCTCCAAAGTTAGGGCTGGAAATTCCTCACCGGCTTTCTTGCGAGTGACACGGATTGGTCTTGTTTTTTCAACTTGTTTTATAAGTTCCAGTAAATCAGGGGTATATCCCATGGTCGCCTCCACCCAAAAGGCTGCGTGTTTTAAGAATTAATAGCTAACGTTAAATACGATCTCCAAGTTCCTCACAAATAATCCCTTTTATCCGGGGTCCATTCTTCTGGAGCGGTGTGAGGCTCCATTTGACGTTCTACATAGAGTTTACTAAGTGTTTCAGTGTCAGAATTGATCAACTTATTTAATGGCTCTTCATAGCGACCCGTATTGATCCGTACAATCATTTCTCTGACATGTTCCGCCCGGGGCTTAATATGCTTGCCCGTGATTCTTCGACACATTATTCCGATGTTATACTGGCCTAACTCTGCAGGACACCGCGCTGCGCAAATACCGCACATAACACATGACATAGAGATTTCCGCAGCCTGTTC
>JARLHM010000004.1 GCA_031292235.1 Syntrophaceae bacterium
AAATTTGTGAGGAAAACAGATGGACAGATTCGAATATGAGATTACTCGATATCCAGCAGAAACTTTCAGCCGGGTCGTGTATTTTTGTACAGACAAGGGAGACTGCGGGATCAACGAAATACCGGCTGAGGAACCCCTAGCTTTAGTGGAACTACTTAATGAAAGGGGCGCAGACGGCTGGGAGTTGGTACAACTTCTGTTTGGAAACGGTGGGGTCATGGCTTGCTGGAAACGTAAGATTGCTGACGTTTTCGAAGTCTAATCTATTACGCCTGCTGCTGAATCCTTGTATCTTAATAAACTTTCGGGCCTATAATATAGGAGAAAACCATTCGATCCAAGGAGGTGACATTCAAATGAATTCGGTAATCAAAGTTAAGGGCATGTCATGCCAACATTGTGTAATGGCCGTTAAAAAGGCTTTATCATCCCTGGATGGAGTCAAGGAAGTGGATGTTAACCTGGAAAAAGGTGAGGCGACCCTGATTCATGATGGGCCTGTTGACACGAACGAGGCGCGTCGGCGGATCGTTAAAGCAGGGTACGAAATTGGATAAGGCTACGATCCAGATCAGGGGAATGACCTGCGCCTCGTGTGTTCGCCGTGTTGAAACTGGTCTTAGGGCTCTGCCTGGAGTCGAGGAGGCTACAGTAAACTTTGCCACCGAGAGCGCAAATGTAACGTATGACCCGTCAGTAATAAACCGGCCCGAGTTAAAGGCAAAGATTACTGATCTCGGCTATGAACCGGTTGTCATGGATTCGGGCCGCGCCGGAAAAACAATCATATCTGTAGGGGGAATGACCTGCGCCTCGTGCGTCAGAAGAGTCGAAAATGTACTCAAAGCCCAACCGGGCATAGATGACGCGACTGTCAATCTGGCAAATTCAAGAGCGATTCTGTCGCATGCTGCGTCGAGCCTGGACTTGAGAACAATTGGAGACGCTCTTGAAGACGCCGGATATCACTTCCTCGGAGTGATTCGGGACAGCGGTGAGGACCCTGCCGAGAAAGCCGCAATTATTGAAATACGCGATCTAAAAATAAAACTAATTGTTGGCGTCATAATCAGCCTGGTCGTACACGGATTGGCTATGGGCCATTTATTTCCGTTCCTGCGTGATCTTGGCGCTTCAACCCTAAACTTTGTTCAACTTGTCCTTACAACACCCGTAATCTTTTGGGTCGGGGACCGTTTCCTGATTGGCGCGTGGAAGGCTACTCGACAAAAGACTTCCGACATGAACACTCTGGTGTCCCTTGGAGCGCTATCCGCCTATTTTTATTCGTTAGCTGTGACCATATTCCCCGGGTTCTTTTCTCAAGCCGGTCACCCAGCATATGTCTATTTCGACGGCGCTTCTATGATTGTGACATTGATCCTGCTCGGACGTTTTCTTGAGGCCAGGGCCAAAGGCAAAACTACAGCGGCTATAAAGAAACTTGTCGCTCTCAAGCCCAGTGTGGCCAGACTAGTCAGAGGTGATGAAATTGTAGAAATCCCTATAGAACTTCTAAGAGTTGGGGACATGTTTCAGGTGCGTCCTGGAGAAAAGGTCCCAACCGACGGGGAAGTTTTGTCCGGATCATCTTCTATCGAAGAAGCAATGTTGACCGGCGAAAGTATGCCGGTGAGCAAAAGCCCTGGGGCCTTGGTTTTCGGCGCTACCATCAATCAAACCGGGGCGCTGACTGTTTGGGCCACCAGAGTTGGCGCTGAGACCGCGCTTGCGCAAATCATTAGGCTGGTCGAAGAAGCTCAGGGTTCCAAAGCCCCAATACAACGGATAGCCGATAAGGTAGCCGCTGTGTTTACACCTGTTGTGCTGGGGATAGCCGTTGTGACTTTCCTCTTGTGGATTTTACTTCCCACTGCTCCTTCATTCTCCAGAGCTATGCTGAATTTCGTCTCCGTCTTGATCATAGCCTGCCCTTGCGCTATGGGACTGGCGACGCCAACTGCCGTAATGGTTGGCACAGGCGCAGCGGCTGAAAAGGGGATTCTAATCAAGGGGGGGGAAGTCCTCGAAAAGGTTTGCAAGGTGGATACTGTTGTATTCGACAAAACAGGAACGTTAACCCAAGGGAAGCCTCAAGTTGTAGAGGTGATTACGTTCGGTGAAATAACCAAAGACGAACTGCTTCGTGTCGCAGCCTCTCTAGAATCCCTCTCCGGGCATCCACTGGCTAAATCGATATGTGACATGGCTTCTGAACTTGGATTGAAGTTGTATCCTGTTGAAAATTTCAATTCTTCGTCCGGTAAGGGCGTAAGCGGTAATGTTGATGGGGAGTTGACACTTGTAGGCAGCTTGAGGTTGCTTCAGACCGAAAATGTGGATGTCTCCGGCGTCGCCATAAAATTTCAATCCCTCGAAGACTTGGGACGAACGGTCGTCACTGTGTCAAAAGCCGGAAAAGTTATTGGTCTTTTGGGTATATCCGACACGTTGCGAAGTTCAGCAGCGCCTGCAGTGCAAAGACTGAAACAGATGGGTATCAAGGTGGCCATGATTACAGGGGATAATAGACTCGTTGCCGAGGCTGCCGGAAAAGCCCTCGGAATAGACCAAGTATTGTCGGAAGTTCTGCCGGCTGATAAATCTGGAGAAATTGGCCGACTGCAACAGCAAGGGCGAATTGTCGCCATGGTCGGCGATGGGATAAACGATGCCCCTGCCCTTAGCGCAGCCGACATCGGTATAGCAGTGGGGGCCGGGTCCGACATAGCTATTGAAGCCGGGTCCATTACGCTAATGACAAGTGATTTGAATCTGGTTCCTACCTCAATATATCTGTCCGCTCAAACTATGAAAATTATCAGACAGAACCTTTTCTGGGCTTTCTTTTACAACAGTCTGGGTATACCCGTGGCCGCCGGCGTGCTTTATCCGTTCTTCGGGATACTCCTGACACCCGTCATTGCTGCTTTGGCCATGGCTATGAGTTCAGTGTCCGTAGTTTCTAATTCCTTGCGTTTAAGGAACTCTTTGGCCAAAATGTGAGATGGCTTTCAGTAACCTTTGAAGGATCTATGCTGAATTTTGTCAGGATTTTGTTCTGGAGCTAAAAATGTCATCGTTTTGTCTTGTTTTGGTTGGGAAGAGGCGCCCCGATTTTCATGGATCGTCTTGCAGGCGTCTATTCGTGGTGTCCACTCTATTGGCCTTATTATTTTCATCTACTACGGGTCTTTACGCCTCTGGGAATTCCACGACTCAACCTGCCCAAGGGTCAGAAAATCTGCAACTACTTGAGCGCAAACAAGTGGTAATCGTAGGAGCCGGAATGGCAGGCCTTACGGCCGCTTATTTTATTAAAGAAATAGAAAAAGCGCTTCTTGAAAAGAGCGACCATTACGGTGGGATAATAGATTGCGGGAGTTTCGGAGGGTTTAATTACCCCAAGGGACCCGCTTATATTGGAACTCCACAAGGGCCTGTTGAGACCATGATCGTTGAGATGGCCCTTGAGCCGCTCGAAATACCAGAGCCATCGCACGGTTTCTATTATGATGGCAGATTCTATTTTGGGACCAAAGAAATGGCTGAACTTTTCGTCGAGAAAAGTAGCGCTGACGAATACGGACGTTTCGTAAACACTGTCAAGAAACTCTCCAAGATGTACGGGGATTCCGCTTATTCAGCTCTGCCAGATGAATTACGT
>JARLHM010000241.1 GCA_031292235.1 Syntrophaceae bacterium
ATCTCATTCAAATTGACACACTTGTGGTAAGGCCACTTTTGAATATGGCGTTTCCCGGGCCACGGAAATCTTGGCCACAAAAGTGAAGTCGATGCCGATAAATTAAGGCGCAGTGGCGTAGACATTGCATACAAAATAGAGGGATTAAGGTTAGCCTTGGTGGAATCACGGCCAGCCAAGGGGGAAGCCTGAAGCCAATTTTGACTTCAGCGAAAACTGAATTTTCCTGATGAACTTAGTTAAAATTTGTAAGCTATAAACAATTTAAAGCGATATCGTAAAATGCGACAAAGAATCGCTCCGGGGCAATTCATGGGTCGATCTAGTAATATCCTCGTGGTTGATGATGAATCAAGGAATAGGACCCTCATAGGTAATTTTCTAGAGGTGTTAGGTTACTCCTCCGAGGCCGCAAGTGACGGTTTTGAAGCGCTTAAGAAACTAGGATCAGGGTTCGATCTAATATTGTTGGATGTTATGATGCCGGGGATGGATGGATTTGAATTCACTCGCAGGATCAGGGAACATCCCGATTATTTTGACATCCCGATAATAATGGTAACCATACTAGACGACCGGGACAGCCGTCTGAGAGCGGTTGAAGCAGGGGCCAATGACTTTATTACCAAGCCAATAGACCGCCTGGAGCTGAGCATCCGAGTGAAATCCGCCCTCAAAATGAAAGAGGCCCAAGACACCATCAAACGTCATAAGAATGAACTCGAGGAGACCGTAAAAAAACGAACAGCCGAGCTTGTAGAAAGTGAAAAGCGATTTAGAAAGATTTTCGAATCCGCTCAGGATTGCATTTTCATCAAAGATCGGGACCGTAGATACGTGGACGTCAACGTCGCGGCCACAGATCTCCTTCAAGTTAAACATGAGGATATCATAGGGAGAACGGACAGCGAGTTATTTGGCGCCAATTATGACGCAGCCGCGAGGGATATCGAAAGTCGAGTGCTCCAGGGACAAACTATTGAGAGTCAGCAGAGTCTGGTTTGGAATTCTCAGCCAACATCTCTCGATTTTATTAGATTTCCTCTTCGCGATTCAACCGGTGAAATAATAGGGATTTGTGGAATTGTTCGGGAACTTGCGGACCCTCTTTCCATTTCATCTGGCTACTCTCCCACAATTAGCGAATACAAGTCTGAGTCTATGCTCTCGACTCTTGCAAAGGCGAATATCGCCGCTGAAACAAACAGCGTTATACTATTGACCGGCGAAACCGGCAGTGGAAAGGACCATCTGGCCCGCTATATACATGATCGCTCATCTCGGTCGAACGGCCCATTCTATTCTATCAACTGCGCGGCTATTCCGCCGGAATTGGCTGAATCCGAACTGTTCGGGCATGAAGCCGGTTCTTACACTGGAGCGGTTCGCAGGAAACGGGGCATGCTGGAACTTGCTGAAGGAGGAACACTTCTCCTAAATGAAATTGGAGAATTGTCGCCTTTAATGCAGGCAAAGCTCCTTACTTTCTTTGATACGTTCTCTTTCACTAGGGTGGGCGGAGAAAAGGTCGTGAGTGTCAACATGAGACCAATAGCGGCTACCAACAGGGACCTACACAAAGAGGTTTCCGAGGGCAGCTTTAGAATGGACCTGTTCTATCGGCTAAATGTGCTCTCTATAAATGTCCCACCATTAAGAGAAAGACTTGAAGATTTAACAACCATAGTAAATCAGATTCTAATACGTCTTTGTGAAAAATTGCATATTAATTCCCTTCCCAGAATACATTCGAATGCCATTGAGGCATTAAGAAATTACTCTTGGCCCGGCAATATTAGGGAATTGCGCAATGTTCTTGAACGGGGTCTGATCCTTTCCAGAGGCCAGACTATTTGTATCGGCCATCTAGGCCTAGGAAAATCCGAATTGTCTCAAGACCCAGAAGCACAGATGCAGCCAGAGCGTTCTTTGTACGAAGCGATTGGGGATACTGAGCGGCGCCTTATAGAGAATGCGCTTCGCCGCGCCACCGGAAAAAGACATGAGGCGGCGCGTCTTCTAGGTATCTCCCGTTTTGCTCTGACACGTCACATGGTTAAGCTGGGTATAAACGACGTTTGATACAAACTGGTTTGATGTTGAAAACAGACTGTGTAGACAAAAATCTTAATCTCGCTGCAATGCCGGGCCTCCTTCGTAGCTGGCAAATAAGACAGGTATATTCTAATTCACTGGTGGGAGGCTTAGCTGCGCTGATTGGAGGAATTGTCTTTGCTTGGGCGCTCTGGGGTACAATTTCACACTATCGATTAATAGCATGGATTTCATGCTACATGGCAATATTTGTCGCTCGACTGCTCCTAATATCAGCATACCGAAAAGCGGCTCCAACTGGAAAGGAATTATTTACCTGGGGGACACGCCATACGTTGGTGACGACCCTGAGCGGCCTGGTTTGGACGACCGCGGCTGTCTTTATTTTTCCTGAAGACTCCGCTTACCTTCAGATTTTTATGATTATCTTTGTGGGGGGCATAGTCGCCGGGGCGGTAGTCGTTTACTCCGCAACCAACGAATATTTGATCAACATTCTGCTGGTCCTCATGCCACTCTCTGGCCGATTTATTTATCAGGGCGAAGACTTTGATTTGAGAATCGGGGTCATTTTGTTCCTGTTTGGTGGTTTTATGGCACTGTTGGGCCACAGTATCCACAAATTATATGCGGAATTCCTAACTCTGAGATTTGAAAAAGATGATCTAATTGAACAACTCAGGGCTGACATCTCCTGGCGTGACCAATCGTTCAGCTTAACAGAGAGGCTACGCGTTGATGCGGAGATTGCAAACGCCGCCAAAAACGAATTTCTGACGAACATGAGCCACGAACTTCGGACACCATTGACCGCAATCATCGGTTTTTCAGAACTCCTTGCAGGCCGGTTCTTTGGGGAACTCAACGAAAAGCAAATAAGTTACGTTCAAGAGATTTTTGATTCCGGCCACCAATTGCTTAAACTGATCAACGACATATTGGACCTCTCAAGAATTGAAACCGGCAAGGCGGACTTAAACATCTCCGCCGTTGATTTGAATCAACTTTTGAATAATTGCATTGGAATGATTAAGGAAAGATCCATTAGACGAAATTTGACACTTGAATTGCAAATTAAGGAAGATGATTTTTTTGGCAAAGAAATTTTAGCAGATGAACTTAGGCTCAAACAGATCGTAGTAAACCTGTTATCCAATGCGACCAAATTTTCCCCGGTTGGAGGCCATGTTCGATTGGAAGCCCAGAGGAATGGACATGAACTAATGATAAGCGTGTCCGACACGGGTATCGGTATAAAACCGGAGGATCAGGATCGCATCTACGAAGTTTTTGAAAGGCTCAACTTTTCGTTCTCCCGTCCGGAGCCCGGCACAGGCCTTGGTTTAGCGCTGGTCCGTAAGTTGGTGGAACTTCATGGTGGTCGTGTCTGGGTAGAGAGCGAGGGTGAGGGCAAAGGTAGCACGTTCCGGTTTGTCATTCCCTACTTGGAATCAGGTAAAGAGGAACAGGAGAATGAACCATTAAAGGATCGAAATGACACAACCGACGGATCGATCCAAGCGATTGTGATGGCGAGGAAAAAACATCCAAGGGTCCTCGTTGTAGAGGACAATGGTCCGAACATAAGGCTTATCACAAACTTGCTGGAAGCCGGAGGCTATGAGCCACTCCTGGCGTTTTCCGCCGAAGAGGGTATAAAAGTGGCGGAAAGGGAAAATCCTTCAGTTATCTTAATGGACATTTCACTCCCAGGCATGAATGGATTGGCAGCCACCAGGGCGCTTAAAGAAAATCCGGCTACTGCTCA
>JARLHM010000242.1 GCA_031292235.1 Syntrophaceae bacterium
AGCGATCAAATCAATAACTCTTGAGAATCGTTCAGCGTTCCATGCCCCGACCACATTTGTATGCAGAAACATCCTCGAATCCGGAAGTTGAGCTACGAGTTTCCCTGCAACGACCGCTCCTTCCGCTGAAAATGTTATGACCGCGACCGACATTATTCCTTCCCGATGCGATATTCATGCGAAAAAGCCGGATCATAAAGTTTGGATGCGGGAATGTCTCTGGATAAGGCTGGCCCGACAATTATCATAGCTGTCTTTTTGATTCCTGATTCGGATACCTTTTTCGATATGTCCGCCAGAGTTCCTTTGATAATGGTCTGATCCGGCCACGATGCCTTATAAACCAGGGCTACCGGGCAGTCTGCTCCGTAATGAGCGCTTAGAGTTGAAGCCACCTCGCTCAATTTGTGAGTGGACAAAAATATGCACAAAGTTGAGTGGGTTTGGGCCAATATACTCAGATTCTGTTCCTCAGGCATAGGTGTGCGACCTGACGTTCGAGTGAGTATTATCGTCTGTGCAAATTCCGGAGCGGTGAGTTCCGTGCGCAAAGCCGCAGCGGCAGCCTGAAAAGAACTCACCCCAGGTATCACGTCATAATTTATGCCGAGCTGGTCCAATTCATTCATTTGCTCTCTAATTGCGCCGTATATCGAAGGATCTCCGGAATGTAACCTTACCAGGTCGATATCCCTCTCCTTTGCGTCAAGAAAAAGGGCTTTGATCTCTTGAAGGTCCAGATTCGCGGAATCGTGCTTTTCGGCGCCTTCAGGAAGCAAACTGAGAATTTCAGTGTTAACAAGCGAGCCAGCATAGACGATGATACGCGATTCCCTTAGCAGACGATCGGCCTTTACAGTAAGTAATTCAGGATCTCCGGGACCAGCTCCTACGAAATAAACTTTCATGATGCTACCTCGTCTCTGCTCCGAACCAGTATGACTGACAGGTAGCCTCTGTCAGCGTCTCCTCCTCGCAACATGTTTAAGTCCTTAACAATTTTCTGATTGTCCAGCCCAACATGAGAAACGAATACACTGCGGCCAATTGCGCCCTCATTTTCTAGGACGTCAAGGATACGGTCCAGGCGTTTGCCTATTTTCATCAGGACGACGGTCCCGCCGCTTCTAATAGCCCGTTTAACCTGATCAAGATCATCCGCCGTTGGCACAATGGTTACGGGTTCCTTCGCCTCCCCCACTGGAAATTCCGAAACCGCAGCCGCAGCGCTAAACGCTGTGATTCCTGGGATTGTAACTACTTCAGCTTCCGGAAGCCGTCGCCGTAGGGCCCTCAACATGTAGATATAAGTTGAATACAGGAAAGTGTCTCCAAGTGTCAGAAAGCAAGCGTCAGCTCCAGACTCAAGAACCTCAGCGATTTGCCGGGCTGACTCTTCCCATCGTTCTTCAAGCTCCTTTTTATCTGTAGTCATAGGGAAGAGTATTTCATGGATCTTGGCATCAGGATGGACATGCTTACGGGCAATGTTCAACGCGAGACTTTCCCCGTCTTGTCGAGCCTTGGGAACAAACACATGCGGGCAATCGCCAAGGATTTTAACCCCTTTGAATGTCATCAGGTCTGGGTCACCGGGCCCGATTCCTATACCGTACAGTGTGCCTCTTTTCATATATGGTAACTTCTTTCAATTATAAATACATTTGGTTTGCTCTCTACTGCCATGCCGAAGTATCTCCGTCCTGACCAAGGCGCCCCCCAGTCATGTTTACGAGTACAACAGCGACTTCGAATCGATTTAATATACGACTGGCGACCTTGTGTCGAATATTGGCCGCAAGCTCGTCAGCCAATCTTTTTTGGTCAGTTTTGTCAAGTTCACGGAAAACACCTTCGACTGTGGACATTTCCGGTGGCGCTTGACCGAAAATCTTCTCCGCTAGATCCATTACCGCTGGTACAGCGCTGCCAGACCTCGATGAATGGGTATCCCAATATCCTATAGTTAATTTTGCGAGTTTCCCTGGGTGTCCAAGTATCAATAGGCGATCAAAGTCGCAGTTCATGGCACGATCCAGCATGAATCCCCACTCGTTGCTAACCTCGACCACCTGCTCACTCGAAGGTCTGAACAGCTTTCTGACCGCTTTCTCACCTATTCGTCCAGGGACAAACACCGGAGCTCTAACATTGCATGCGACCGCCACATTTAAGGCGCACTTTAACGCGTCCTGGAGCGCTGCGCTACTAAAAGGACGGACAATACCGGAAGTCCCCAGGATCGAAAGACCACCCTCCACACCTAGTCTCGGGTTGAAGGTTTTCTGAGCCAGCTCTTTGCCTCCAGGAATTGAAATGGTGACACGCACGGCACGTTGGGTAACATCTCTCACCGCATCCATAATCATGCGCCGGGGCACAGGATTTATAGCCGGCTCACCGGGAGGAACGGAAAGACCTGGCTTGGTGACCGTGCCAACGCCTTCCCCCGCCAAAAGGATTATCTCATTGTCGTCGGTCCATTCTACAGAAGCTGACACCAGGCAACCATCCGTAACATCCGGATCATCTCCCGCATCCTTTTTAACAGAAGCCCATGCAGAAGTCGTGTTCCCACCAACCGTTGCCAAAGGCAGAGTGACGATTGAGCCGTTCGGTAAAGTAACGTCCACTTCTTCCGGTCTCACCATACCGCACAGAACCATGGTAGCCGCTTTTGTGGCGACCGCAGCGCAAGTCCCTGTAGTAAAGCCGGTGCGATCCGAACTCATTGGAGCTTAACCTCGGGGTGCTTCGTGATCAGATCTTCGGGAATGAGTTCCAGCAGACGCATACGAGCCTCTCCCAAGGTAAGAGGCAGACCGTTTATCGGGACCCCATCGTGCTCCTTCATTTTGTGCAGCAGATCAGCGATGTACGGAAGCCGGAGACAAGCATGGTTGATCATTTCGTGATCACAGAAAATTTCATCCGCAGGGCCTTGTTTGAGAACCTTCCCATGCCTTAGCACATAGATTCTGTCTGCGAAAAGCGGTAACAGATCTACAGAATGGGTCGCCAATATCACTGTAATCCCTTGTTCACGATTAAGTCGATTAAGGAGTCTCATCATCAAGGCCTCCCCAGCGGGATCCAAGCCTGCCGTGGGCTCGTCAAGTATAAGCGTCGAAGGACGCATGGCCAACACACCTGCCATTGACACCCTCTTTTGTTCGCCAAAGCTAAGGTGATGAACAGGACGCCAGCGAAGTTCGGACGCAGCTACAGATTCCAGAGATTCGGCGACTCGCTGATTAATCTCTTCTTCGGTCAAACCGAGGTTTCTTGGACCATAAGCCACGTCTTCGTCCACGGTAGCGGCAAATAACTGGTCTACGGGGTTTTGCAGGACAAGACCAATATGCTTGCAAAGGTCCTTACGGGAAAATTTACGAATGTTCTGACCATTAATATTGACGATCCCGTTTTGAGGTTCCAACAAACCCACCAACACTTTTATCAGCGTGGTCTTGCCGGAACCATTGGAGGCGAGCATAGCGACAAATTCCCCTGACTGAGCCCAGAAATCCACCTCATTAAGGGCACGAGTTCCTTCCTGGTATGTGTATGTGACACCCAACGCCTGAACGGCCAATTCCTGGTTCACTTCGGCCACCATTCTACTACACAATATGTGGCGATTATGACGGGGAGCACGATCAGTAGGCCCACGAACTCAGTTTTCGGCATCTTCGGCAAAGCTTCAAATCTCATGGTGCCGTCATATCCTCTTAGAGTCATCGCCTCGTATGTCCTTATCGCCTGGTCCATAGATCTTGTAATAACTGTGCCGGCCAACACGCCAATTGATGAAAGTGATCTCCGGAGACTTGAATAACCGAGACGCAGTTTCTGAGCTTCAGCGACATCTGTCGTTTGATCCGCTAGAGTGAACGTGTATCTGTATATCAACAGGGCGATCTCCACCCAGGTGTCCGGGATCTTGAACCATCTTAAAGCGTGGAAAATTTTGTGGGCCGGAGTAACCGACCCGAGCAGGATCATCACGCTAACTGCGCCTAAAACACGGGAGCCCAACATTATGCCATGGGCCAAACCTTCGTGAGTGGCAACTAGATGGAGACCAAATAATGACACCGAGAAAAAACTGTTCCCATTGAGGCTGAATGTCTGGACCACGACCAGCGCCACAACAATACTCATGGGAGCGATCAGCCTGAGAAAAACAATTTTTGGAGGAATACCTATAATTAGCATGATGGAAACGCACACAGCCATTACAGTCAGAGGCAAAATGATCTTGGTCGAAAGAATGACCGCGAAAATCAAACTTAACGCCATTATCATCTTAGTGCGCGAATCCATCCGCGTGAGACGGTTTTCCCTGTTTGCAAAAAAGTCTAAAAACAGGTCAAACATTAGTGGAATGGCCTACCAATTTCTGATTTGGCGGAAAAAGTTCACGATAATAGTACCCTGCCGTGAATCCGCCCACTATTCCGGCCAATAGGAAAAAGAAAAGCTCCATGTCTCCCTGGGCTATATTGATATAAGGCTCACGGGGAGGCCGTCCGGCTTGCTCGGCGAATTTTTTCACCACCGAGTCATCAACTCCTGACCATTCGGCTTTATGGCTTGACAGTAGGGCGGCGCCTATTACAAAAACTATTACCACTGCAAACACCATCAGTAACCTCTTCATGCTACCCCTCCTTTTGCAAAGATTCCAAGGTATTCAGGTCGTCGCGAATGAACAAAAGAATAAGCTCCCGCTGATAAGAACCCTTCCAAAATTCCTAACGGGACCTGGGTTGGCACGAACGCCAAAAGTATGGTCACAAACATTTTCCAGAAAGAGGTGTCAGCGTGTAGCGCCCCGGTTAGAATGAAAGATGTGGTAGCGTAAGTCGCCCAATCAGACAGGACACCAGCCAAAAATGCGGCTACGATAAAAGAAAGCCCCATTCTACGGCACAAAACAAATATACCGTAACCGGCGAAAGATCCCGCTACTCCCATAGAGAAGATATTCGCTCCTAAAGTTGTCAACCCCCCATGCGCAAGAAAAAGAGCTTGTAGAAGTAACGCCACACTTGAGACAACCACACTGATTGAGGGACCGATGAGAATGGCCGCTAGTCCGGTCCCGCACGGGTGTGAACATGTGCCGGCTATTGGAACTGGAATAGGCATGCAGGAAATCACGAAAACCCCTGCGCCGACAAGACCTACCATCGCCTTAAAGTGAGGTTCTTTTTCACTCCTAATGCGAAGATTTCTTAATCCCAAAACAACAAACGGGAGTGACGCAAGAAACCATAGCACAGCCCAACCCATAGGCAATATGCCTTCTGAAATATGCATTGCGTAAACAGGTTCGGCAGTGACCCCTAGAATGGTTACCGCCAGCAGAGCGACAACGGTTAGAGGCAAATAGGACATGGTCGTTTTCTCCTTTTCAATGACTACTATGGTCATGGTTTTGCTTAAGGAATC
>JARLHM010000047.1 GCA_031292235.1 Syntrophaceae bacterium
CAGCTTACGTCTTGAAAAAAATCAATTGGCGTACCCGGAAAATAGAAGCGCCACCAGCATCTCCGGGTTGTACGGCTGTGATCCGCGGCCACAGTAGGATGCCTTGAGGGACTGAAGGTTGATTTGCTCCACAATTTCGACAACAAAACGGGCCAGATGCTGTTCGGGTAACCACTCCTGAATAGATGGAGGCAACAGGTATAAAGTGTCTCTATCAACGTCCACAAATGTTACCTTCATGTAAATCTCCTCTTGAACAAGCATCTGATCTGTAGGAGAATATACACCAGAATCGTTGCCCTACGCAAGGCCAAAATGCTATTAAATATCATAATATCAGCACTTTGCTCGAATGCTGGTCTCTAAAAATTGGAGTCGGTCACGTTAAGTCCGACAGGCTCCTAGAATTATTAAGTGTTAAGGATATGACAAAAAGCAAAAAAGATTGTTTATTAAAGCCGAAACTCACAGTCCGGGTACAAGGTAAGCCAGATGAGGATGTTCCAATAGACGGTGACAGCGTATTGGGTGGTCTTCATGATATAGCGTATTGGGTGGTGGATAAAACTTCTGATGACCATGAGCAGACGGAGGAAGACCAAAAGTCATAATTACGGTTTTCTTTTACCTTGCTTAACACATAACTGGACACCTAATGGACGAGGAACCTTTTATAATAGCCGCATTGATAGCTGAGGACGGAAAACGCCGTTTAGAGAAGAAATCCACCGAAGAAATAATAAGTATTGATCACCTGGGAATATTCACCTGTGTCAAAAGTCTTGGTGAACAGATACACAAAAATCTTTACCGTGATTAGGATGAGTGAGAGCCGATGACTGAAGCGAAATCTAAAAGGAAAAAGAAAAAGTCGACAAAGGCTCTGGACAGGATAAAGTCAGGGCTGAAGAAAGAAGAACTCTTTCGCAAGACAAAATTGGTGGGTCATAGAGGTGAGGAAAAAATTTCCGAAGTCGTGCTGCGGTTCGTAGAGCCTTTAATCCATCGAGATTACACTGAGACTCAATGGAAGGCTTTGATAGAACTTGCCTTAATATCATGGAACGCTTCTTTGCTTCCTCTCGAAGAGAGAAAGGCTACGATAGACGAACATGTCAGAGAAGGAACCATCTTAATGCCGGAGGAAGCGAAACAAGCCATCTACGAGTTAATTGAACGGAAGGAACGATATTTCGCCGATTACCACCAGTTACTGGTCAGTTACGATCTGACGATGACAGCTAGAGGCCCTCTTCTGACCGTAGCGTTCTTCTGTTGACGACACTGGTTTCTTGCAACTTCCTGGAGAAATATCAACAGACCCTAAAGGATTCATCATAAACATAACTACCACATGATGAAGCAGTAGCATTACTGGATATCCCTTTTTCTTGTCGGACATAAGAGGATAAATTATCTTCTGTGACCAAGGTGGAGTCCGCCACATACAGCGGGTTGTCTTGCTCCATCTCTCGCATCTTTTCTACGATCAGATCGAGTAGATCTCTTTTGATGGTCTTATCGGACTTATTGCCGTTGTCTATCTTGCTGTGGATCGGAATGCCGTGGTCCACGCACAAAACGCTATGAACCAGTTGTTTTAGGTCTGGTCTGTGGTCCTTGCTAAACCCATAGGTTATGACAAAAGGCTGTTTAGGATCGTCATCGCCATACAGATCGTAATCCCCGTATAGCGTTATACTGGTCGTGTCATGATGAACATGAGAAGTGTCTATGTCAAAGAGCTTAACGGCCCTGAGAGCTACTGCGGTAAGTATCTGACCGGCGCCCGTATCGTACGGTCCAGACACCTGCCCACCGCGTCATCGTTAAGCTTCGCTGCGGTTACCAATGTTAGCAAAGGTGTTAGCAAAATGTTAGCATTGGCAATAAAAAACGGTCACTAGGAATCGCCCAATGACCGTAAGTTATTGAAATCATGGTCGGGACGACTGGATTTGAACCAGCGACCCCTGCGTCCCGAACGCAGTGCTCTACCAGGCTGAGCCACGTCCCGACAATATGTAACTATAACCTCTGTTTGTTTAAGTGTCTATGTTTTTTTAGTCCTTTGTTTTGACTCGATAGAATTTTCGTTTCCCTATCTGCACAGTCGCTTCTTTGACGGATAAAGTTATTTCGATGGAGGGGGCTTCAATCTTAATGCCATCGAGTTTTACGCCCCCCTGACTAATGAGCCGTCTGGCCTCGGCTTTGGAGACTTGCCCGATCTCTGCGACCAGTTCATAAGCAGGATATTTCATGGCAGCCAACTGAACTAGAGGCATCTCACTCGGAAGCTCCCGGCGTTGGACAACCTTTTCAAAATGATCTTCACCACGCCTAGCAGCCGACCAATCATGATATTCAGCTACGATGCTCCTTGCAAGGGCCTTCTTGATCTGCATGGGATGCAACGGGTCCCCGGCTTCCTGATGTTTATCCACTTCCTTCAAGGCGGCGCCAAACCTGTTTACCTCGTCGATATCCACATCGGTCAACAAAGTGAAATATTTTACAATCAGGTCGTCCTGTATGGACATCGTTTTGCCAAATATATCTTCAGGGGTGTCATCAACCGCTATGTAGTTGCGTTCAGTTTTACTCATCTTTTTGGAACCATCCAAACCCTCAATTAGTGGGGTCATCATGACAACCTGAGGCTCCTGGCCGAATTGAATCTGAAGGTCTCGACCGGCTAACAAATTAAATTTCTGGTCCGTCCCACCTAACTCCACATGACACTTCAGGGCGACGGAATCGTACCCCTGCATTAACGGATACAAGAACTCCGTAATGCTAATGGGTGAGCCTTCCTTAAAGCGCTTTTCAAAATCGTTTCTTTCCAACATTCGTGCGACTGTTGATCTATATGCCAAATCTAGACAATCCGCAAAAGACATAGGGTCAAACCATTCACCATTGTTGCGGACTTCAGTCTTCTTTTCATCCAGGATTTTAAACACCTGATTCTCATAATTTTTCGCATGTTCCCAAACCTGTTCCTTGGTTAGCCTAATCCTGGCTTCCGAACGTTCAGTAGGATCACCGATTCGAGCTGTAAAATCTCCGATCAGGAATATGGCGATGTGTCCCATATCCTGGAAATGTTTGAGCTTTCTGATGGTAACCATGTGCCCCAAATGTATGTCGGCGGCAGTGGGGTCTACGCCCAGCTTAACTCGGAGCGGTAGGCCGGTTTGAGCGCTTTTTGTCAGCATTCTCCGCAGTTCTTCTTCGTGAATAATTTCTTCAACCCCGCGCATAATGTGCCGCATTTGGGTTTCTATATCCGGGAACGACATAATAAAACCTTTCATTATTATTTGTTTTAGTTACTGGCATATATCAAAAAATGAATTCTAACTGACTAAGAAGTTGTTTTCAATTGAAAATGAATTGGACAGATAAAGGAAGGGATCAGAAATCGGTCTTAGCTGTGAGAACGAGATGCAGCAAGAATTCACGATTGCCCTTAGGGCCACGAATAGGAGATTCAACTTGATTCAAGACCGTAAAACCGGAGTCAGCCGCCGCTGTCCTAACGTTGGTTATCGCCGTAGCAATAGCGTCCGAATTTCGAACTACGCCGTGTTTACCGACTTCTGATCTCCCAACCTCAAATTGCGGTTTAACTAAAGGCACGAACCAGGCTCCTCGTGGAAGAAACCGAGCGAATTTTGACATTACTAGTTTCAGGGAGATGAAAGAGAGATCTGCAACCGCGGCGGCGATGTGTTCACCCACGGAAGTTAATTCGAAATGTCTAATGTTAGTCCTCTCAATTAATCTAACTCTCGGATCAATACGCAGTTTCCAATGAAATTGCCCATATCCAACATCCACCGCTACGATCCTGGCTGCGCCCCTTTGAAGTAGACAATCCGTGAATCCACCTGTCGAAGCGCCTGCATCCAAGATGGTCAGACCATTGGGTTCAATTCCGAATTCATCAAGCGCCGCAGCGAGCTTGATGCCTCCACGACTTACATATGGGGGTGATCCTTTAACTTCCAATTGTGCAAAACTCGATATCTCTTTGCCAGGTTTGTCAACTCTTATCCCGTCGGCTAATACTTTACCTCCCATAATCAAGCCGCGCGCCTGCTCTCTGGAAGAGACTAAGCCCCTGTCCACCAACAATATGTCGAGTCTACTCTTGCGATCTTTTTGCGTCATAAATGCGGGCAGGAGTTAGGATCCGGGCATGATTGTAAAATCAAGAACATCCACTATACTGAAACCATAGTATAAATAGATCATACCGCTTCCAAGGAAATCTTCCGGTTTATGAATAGTGAAATGGTAATCAAACTGTCCTTGACGATTGGCGAGTCGAACAGTTTCTTCGTATTGTCTTGAATCC
>JARLHM010000243.1 GCA_031292235.1 Syntrophaceae bacterium
GCGAGCTTTTTTCTGATCCACATTCGCCAGAGCACGAGAAAGCTTACCAGACATGCGATTTGTATTATGGAGAAGATGACTTGGAGCGTCACGGTCAACACCTCTTATGTATTGTTGTTGGGAATTATCATTACAAAGAGACAAATGCAACCATTTTAAATAAACTGATTTATGAAATATATATAATAAACTGATTTATTGAGATATTTAATAAATATTGGTCTAATATCTTATGTGGATTTGTTGGTAATAGTTTTGGTACAATGATTGCAAAAATACTAAGGCAAAGAAGAAATTAAACCATACCTATTGAAGCCCCATGCGAGGGCTTTTTTTTTGACCATATGCTCAATAACCCGATAAAACAGAACAAAGTGATTGTTTCATCCGCGTCAGTTACGGTTTCACTGTGGTTAGTCGCATAACATTATTTGGGAAATATTTTTACAGCGAGCAAATGGTACGGCGCGAAATTTCCCTTTTTACAGGTGTTACACTTTCTGTTGCCTGCCGATGACAAAAGCCTCTTGACTTAGTGGGTCACATCTGTTTGAATTGTTCTTTTAGAAAAAAGTTCGAAGGTTGGTGATGGAACAGTGAAACGGACATTTCAACCGAGTAATCTGTCTCGAAAGAGAACTCATGGATTTCGAGTTCGAATGAGTACAAAGAATGGACGCCTTGTCCTCCAAAGAAGAAGAGCTAAGGGGCGAAAAAGGCTTACCGTCTAGTTCTGGGGATCTTAGGTTCACCAAATTAGACCGAATACGCCGATCAGTGGAATATCGACAAATCATGGTCGAGGGGCATAAATTTAGGACGCCCCATTTTATTTTTCGGTGGCGCGTAAACAGGGTTGGTATCCGGCGACTGGGGATTTCAGTTAGCAAGAAAGTGGGAAACTCTTGCGCTCGTAATAGGGTGAAGAGAAGACTGAGGGAGTTCTTTAGGCATAACAGGCAAAAATTGCCTTCCGGCGTTGACGTGGTTATAATTGCGGCGCAAGGTTCTTCCAGCTTGCAAACCCGGGAAACATTTGAAGAGCTTAATCGGGCCGTTGAGCAAGGATTTTGATAGTGACCCGGATTTTTATCGCACTACTAAGATCATATCAGATTTTTCTCTCCCCGTTATTTCCTTCTTCTTGTCGTTTTGTCCCTTCGTGCTCTGAATACGCGATAGAGGCTGTGCTAAGATATGGGGCATTGAGAGGTTTGTACCTCATTGTGCGCCGTTTGATCAGGTGTCGACCTTTAGGGCCTACGGGATTCGACCCAGTACCCTGATGATTCAGCAGATAACCGACTCAAAAGTTTTGTTCGTGGAACACCTAAGGCGGGAAATCCAATAATGGATCGAAATTTAATTTTATCTATCGTTTTGTCGGTGTTGATTATTGTAGGTTTTCAGTATTTTTTTCATTCATTTTCACCGCCTACTCCCGTCAACGCTCCATCAAAAATTGAAGTAGCAAAAAAAAACCAAGCGCACACCATACCTTCTGTTGGTGAGACAAAGTCTTCCAAAGAAAAACCGGTGGCCGAAACTGAGATAGCCTCTACCAAGACGTTGTCAGGGCCTAGTTTCCAACAAACTCCCGCTACGCAAGTCAAGGAAGCCAGGATTAAGATCGATACCCCAAAATATGAAGCGATTTTGACGAATATTGGGGGAAAAATCATATCATTCAGGCTCAAGAACTTTACGACAAAAATTGACAGTTCCGACTTGGTCAATCTTTTCCCACCTGAAGGATCGGACACTTCCGCGCCGTCCATCAGGCTGACACGTTCGGATGAAGTTTTCTCTGACTCGAACCTTGCCTACACCGGAGACACTGAAGGTTCGGCAGTCCTATTGGATAAGCCGGATGGGGAAAAGACGATCATATATAGAGGTGTTTCACCTAGTGGTCTGATCATTTACAAGAAGTTTGTGTTTCACGCGGACACATATTCAATCGATGTATCCTACAGCCTAGAAAATCCCTCGAACCAGTCAAGGGACTATCTTGTGACGTTCCCGTTGAGAAAGTTTTTCTCGGAAGATCCTCAACAACGTTTTAGTTGGAACAGTGTCGAGGTTCTTCTGGATGGTTCACTGAAGGATTACTATTTCAAAGATATAAAAGGGGACGAAGAGTTATCGGGGCACGTCGCGTGGGCCGGGTTGGGGGATGTGTACTTCTTTAGAGCTTTAATTTTTTCTCACAGACCGGCAGCCAAGGTGACCCTTTTAAAGCCCACTAAGGACGATATAGCCGAAATACTCGTCAGATATGGTTCGATTGAGATACCGCCCAAGGGAAAGTCCGAGGAGACGCGGCTGGGTCTCTACCTGGGGCCGAAAGAGGCGAATGCGTTGCAGGCCGCTGGTGGAGATTTGGGGCGCGCTCTCATTTATAGCAATTACCAAGCCCTAAACTTCATGTCCACCTACCTGATGAAATTCCTGACTTTTTCTAACTCGGGCTTCACGGTATTTGGATTGAAAATTCCTGGCACCGGAAACTACGGTGTCGATATTATAATCCTAACTTTATTAATTAAGATCCTGTTCGTTCCTCTAACTCATAAGAGTATGAAGTCCATGAAGAGAATGCAGGATCTTCAGCCGCAAATTGCTAAACTTAAAGAAAAATATAAGGACGACAAGTCCGCTCTAAACAAGGCTACCATGGAACTGTTCAGGGACAACAAGGTCAATCCCCTTGGCAGTTGCTGGCCGATGTTTATGCAGATTCCAGTGTTCATCGCCCTCTATCAGGCCCTGTCATACGCTATAGAGCTTCGGCACGCCCCGTTCCTGTGCCTGCCTTCGATCTACTTTTGCATTCAGGATCTGTCCGCTCCGGACCCTCATTATGTCACTCCAATACTCATGGGTGGCACTATGGTGCTGCAGCAGTGGATGACCCCTTCTGCCGGCGATCCTATGCAGAAAAAGATGATGCTGCTGATGCCGGTGGTGTTCACTTACATGTTCTTGAGTTTTCCCTCGGGCTTGGTCCTTTATTGGTTAGTTAGTAACGTGCTATCTATTGGCCAGCAATTACTGACAAATAGGCTAACCCGCTAAGGTAGGAATAGAGATATGAGTTACAAGGAATTTACTGGGAAGACTGTTAAAGATGCCATTGCAAAGGCGTGCAAGGAGCTTAGCGTTGAGGAGGCTCTTCTTGAAATAGTTGTGCTCGAAGAGAGCGCACGAGGATTCCTGGGACTGGTTGGTCATCGGAACGCAAGGGTTCGTGTTCGCAAGCGAGATATTCTCAAAGAGGTACTAGAAGTAAGGGCCCCTGAAGCCGAAGAACTTGTGTCAAAGCCCCCACCAGGTCCTTTGACAACGGCTGAAAATTCTCTGAACGCATTGGTGGATAGTGATAAAATTGAGGCGCCTTCGGAAGATCATGGAGAGATCGATCCCGAAAAATTGAGAATTGCTGAAGAAGCAAAGGCCCTACTGGAAGGTATACTGGCCCGTATTCCCGTAGAAACCTCAGTTGAGGCCTCGGTCTCAAACGGTTCAGTTATTCTTGACATTACGGGTGACAAGAGCGGTCTGCTCATCGGCAAGCGGGGCCAGACTCTGGATGCGCTCCAATTCATACTTAACAAGGCGCTCAACCGCGAGGTATCTCTTGAGGATAAGACCGAGATAATAGTAGATACAGAAGACTACCGGCGGCGCAAACACGAAAGTCTTCGCGATATGGCTGTCAGAATGAGTCTAAGAGCCAGAAAAACCCTTAAACCGGTGGCCTTTAATCCAATGCCGGCTAACGAACGAAGGATCATTCATCTTATTCTGGCCGAAGACAGAGAAGTTTATACAAAGAGTTACGGGGAAGGGCCTCTCAGAAGGATCATAGTTTATCCTCGCCAGGCTATGGCCAACAAGAGGAGGAGAAGATAAAATTGTCTTCAAGCCCAGGATTGTCACTTTATCACCCGTGAGAACCGGAAATGTCTCTTTCCCAATCTGAAGAACACGACAAGATCGCCAGAATGTGTGTGCCCTTTTTCCCCTGCCGCGCAAGAATGTCCTTCAACATTGCCGCTCTGCTATTTTTGATAGTGGCGATGACTGGACATATCTCGGCGGCTGAAACGACTACAAAGCCTGAAGATATACCGGCGTTTCTGTTTAACCGCGGCAAAAATCTTTCCGCGTTCAAAGCAGTGATGAACGTTACCACCATGAATGAAGTGGATAAATCGAGGCAGGATATAAAGGGTTTTCTCTTATATCGCAGACCAAGCGATTTTCGGTTTCAAGGATTGGCCGCCGGTGGAAACACACTCTTTGAACTGGTCATAAAGTCAAACGCTTTTGAGCTTTATGTCCCGCAGGAGGGCAAGGTGATCAAAGGGGATAGGGAATGTTTTGGCCGAAAGTTCCCTGATGTAGCTGAAATTGAGAGCCTGATTCCTATGGTCCTGCTCCAGTGGCGCGATGTCAGGTTTGATCGAGTCCTATCCCGCGACGCTGAGAAGATGGTTGTCAGAATTACGTTTCAGGGGAGGGTCTGGGGAGCTACTTTAAATAGTCGGAACATGAACCTGTTGCGTCTAGTGCGAATAAACCCGCGAGGCGATATCGATTTGACGGCCGATTTCGGTGATTTTCATCAGGGCGCTGACGGATGGCTGCCTCACAAGTTCGAAATCGTATCGCCGGTTGGGGGTTGGCGTACTCTGGCGAAGATCTCTAAGATTGAGATTAATCCGTTCCTTGTGGAAAAAAATTTCCAAATAGATCCTACATTCTCCGTAAAGACGGAGATCTGCCGTTAGTTTATTGAGATAACCTATCTTATGGTCCGCTTCTTCTACAATTTATTAATCCACATTATAGGCGCGCCGATTATATTGGGATATTACGCTCCCAAGATCCTTATCTCAGGCAAGTACAGACAGTCGCTAGGTGGGAAATTGGGCCATCTCCCCGACACGTTTCCGGCTCCACCATTGACTAGGCCCGTTGTTTGGTTCCATGCTGTTTCAGTCGGTGAAGCGGTGGCGCTTGCTCCACTTGCAAGGGAATTTAGGAAATTGGCCCCAGGTTTCACGATCATTGTTTCAACAGGAAC
>JARLHM010000048.1 GCA_031292235.1 Syntrophaceae bacterium
AAAGGACCACAAAAGCCTGCCAGATGTCTCTATACAGCCCTGCTTTCCTAATTTCTTCGATTGCAATCGCATCGGCTTCCCTGAGCAAATCAAGTCTTTCACGAGTAATTTTACCCAGGATCCTAACCGCCAGACCGGGGCCGGGAAACGGATGACGCCACACCAGACTCTCATCAAGGCCCAAAACAAGGCCCAACTCGCGGACTTCGTCTTTGAACAGTTCCCGTAGAGGTTCAATCAATTCAAGACGCATGAATTCGGGCAAACCACCTACGTTATGATGGCTCTTAATAGTTGCGGAGGGACCACCTCTAAATGAGACACTTTCAATGACGTCCGGGTACAGGGTTCCTTGCGCCAGGAAACGAACATCTGGAAACCGGGAAGCTTCTTCTTCAAAGATCTGGATAAATTCAGCGCCGATAATTTTTCTTTTCGTCTCAGGGTCCGTGACATTACTGAGTTTAGTCACGAAGCGTTCCGAAGCGTCGATGTGATCGACCTCAATCCCGAGACGTTGTTCAAGAGCTTGATGGACGCGTTCGGCTTCGTCTTTTCGGAGGAGACCATTGTCGACAAATATTGGATGAAGTTGCTTTCCAATAGCCCTGTGTATCAATGCCACCATGACAGAAGAATCCACCCCACCCGACAGCGCAGCGACTACATGGGAATCCCCAACGCGCCTTCTAACCTCAAGAATGGAACTTTCAACGAATGATGACATGGACCAGGTGGGTTTAATTTTGGCCATTTTAAAAAGAAAGTTAGCCAAAATCTGAGGTCCGTTAGGTGTATGAGCGACCTCAGGGTGGAACTGAACTCCGCAGATAAGACCATCATCGCTTTCGAGAGCGGCCACAGGAGTATCGGGAGTCGAAGCCGTAACCTTAAAATTGGGAGGTGGAGCAATGATTTTGTCTCCATGACTCATCCAGACAGTAAGTTCAGCTTTCTGAAGGCCGTCAAAAAGGACCGACCCATCGGAGATTCGCTTCAGGACAGCGCGTCCGTATTCGCGTTCCGAGGCCCTTTGAACTGATCCACCCAATAAATGGGCGAGCGCCTGCAGCCCATAGCATATACCGAGAATGGGTATGTTCAAGTCGAGAATTTGTTGGTCCAACTGAGGAGAATCCGGATCATATATACTGGCCGGGCCACCTGACAATATTATTGCCGCTGGTCGCTTTGTCTTGATAATATCCAAAGCGGTATTGAAGGGATGAATTTCCGAATAGACACCGGCTTCTCGAACCCTTCTAGCGATGAGCTGAGTATATTGAGAACCATAATCCAGAATCAAGACGTAAGAATCGTGCGTCACTGAATTACTCCGATGGAAAGAATTGAAGTAAACACATCAAAACATAGAACGCAAAAGACCGGAGAAAAACTCCGGTCTTTTGAAGATAATCACGAAAACTGTTAACTTATCTGATCTGCTGCTTTTTGATCATTTCATAACCCAGGCCAGGTGTTACACAAGGATTGCAGCCAGGGGACTTAACAGTGTATTTTTCAACATTGCTTACGAGCTTTGAATTCGGAGGAAGAGCCGGAGGAGCGCCCCAACCGATTGGTCCGCCATAAGCGGGAGCAACACACTTCGGGGGGATAACCTGAACTTTTTCTGTGCAGGTTGTGCCCTTCCAAACGCCCCAGGGACGGAATCCACCAGTATACTGTTCACAGCCGTTCAGCATCAGAGTGCTGTCACCACCGGCTGTTCCAGCAACGGATTTGCTGAAAGAGGTTTTAACTTTCATGGGGATCATAATCGTATCCCCTGTGGTACCACCAACCATAGGCATCCCTGAACATTGCGCTTCCGCTACTACGGCCATCCCGCTCACCATAATGGCCATTGCGCCTAACAGAACAATCATTCTTTTAACCATACCCAAATCCTCCTTTTATTAGGCTCCACAGAAAAGAGCGTGAAACCAAATGTGGAATTATAGACGAACAAAAGCTATTTGATACCTTGATTATCAGAATGGTTTTGAGAAGTCAAGATATTTTTTCTCGATCCACTCTGACGCTTACGCCACTAAAGCAAAATTAACACAAAAAATCATGGCAATAAAGATGTTTTTAATCTAACTGATTTTTTGGGTTTCTGTCCAGAAAAATATAGCCAAATTTTCAAAACACTTCCAAAAGGAAATCAATCATAACCTAAACAAGGCTAATTCAAAAAATTACGTCAAATTTGTCTTGGGTCTGTTATGACTCCTGTGATCGCGCTAGCGGCAGCTACGGCCGGCGAACTCAAAATTACTTCACTTTCAGGATGTCCCATCCTGCCGACAAAGTTCCGGTTAGTCGTTGAAACTGCGCGCTCTCCACGCGCCAGTATACCCATATGTCCGCCAAGGCATGGCCCGCATGTTGGTGTCGAGACAATTCCGCCAGCCTCAATGATTATCTCAATCAAACCTTCCTTGATCGCCTGAACCACAATATTTTGAGTTGCGGGAAGAACTATCAGCCTAACCCCTTTTGCTACCTTTTCCCCCTTGAGGATCGACGCCGCGACCCTAATGTCTTCAATTCTTCCGTTGGTGCAGGACCCTATAACAACCTGATCCACCTTCATGTTTTTTACCTCTGAAGCCGGTCGAACATTTTCCGGCGAAAATGGTAACGCAACCAATGGATCAATCCTGTCAAGCTCTATAACCGTCTCGGAACAGTATTGAGCGTCGTTATCAGATTTATAGATGGTATATGGGCGTGATCCATGCTCTTCAGCATATACCTTGGTGACCGGATCAAACGGAAATATACCGTTCTTGGCGCCGGCTTCCACAGCCATGTTCGATACGGTGAGCCTGTCAGCCATAGTCAGGCCGGAAACGCCATTTCCAGAAAATTCCATTGCGTGGTAAAGAGCGCCATCTACTCCGATATCCCCAATTATCTTTAAAATCAAGTCTTTACCACTTACCCATTTCCCAAATGCTCCAGTCAGAATGAATCTCATTGATTCCGGTACCTTGAACCAACATTTGCCGGTTAACATGGCCGCGGCAAAGTCGGTGCTTCCAACTCCAGTTGAAAACGCCGACAAAGCGCCATAAGTGCACGTATGACTATCAGCTCCCACAATAAGGTCCCCAGGCCGAACTATGCCCCTTTCCGGAAGAAGAGCGTGCTCAATTCCCATTGAACCAAGGTCGAAAAAATTAACCAATTTCATCTCATTTGCAAAATCCCGTGACTTTACCAACATCATGGCCGAATCGATACTTTGAGCAGGATTAAAATGATCCAGGACCACAACTACTTTTTCGGGGTCGAAAACTTTCACTCCACCGGCGTCCTTGAAAGGTTTGAGAGCTAAAGGCAGAGTTATATCATTGGCCAGAGCAATATCGACATTCGCTTCGATGAGTTGTCCAGGTTTAACGAATTCAAGTCCAGCGTGAGCGGCCAGGATTTTTTCAGTTATTGTCATTTTCATTTCTTAAACAGTCCTTCCAGAAAGGTATTTTCCAATGGCGTCTTCCCATTGGGGCAATTTCATCCCCGTCAGACGCACA
>JARLHM010000244.1 GCA_031292235.1 Syntrophaceae bacterium
AAGAATTCCAAAATTGTTACAGAGTGTATTGGTGATAGAGCGACACCGCTCTATCAATGATCTCGGCCCTGAAATATCCACTAACTAAGGTCCTCGGCTGTCCGAAGATCTATTTTTCTTCCGCCAAACATTTGAGAAAGCTCCTGTTCCATTCCAACCAGTTCGAGAAGGCTCTTTTGAAACTAAAGAAATCTTGGTACGAAAAGCCGGAGTCAAAACTTTTGGGAGCGTCTGGTAAACAAGTCTTCGTGTTCGTTCCATTGAAGCCGGGAAACACCAAAATAGAAATGCGATTAAAAAGACCGTGGGAATCTTCTGCGCTAAAAGCTAAAGTTTACCAAATTTCGATATTACCCAAATAGAAGGACCGTCAAGTCGTTATTTCGGTTTCTCCTCGTCAATTTCGCCGCTCCCTATAACTCTAGTCCGGGTAGAGCGCCTTATGCGCTTATGCCACCATCAATTTTTTCTGATCCGCTAATCCTATGAATCAGGCGGTTAGGCCTAATCCCACCTCGGGTCCAATGTTTTTCAATATTTTGGACGAATTGGGAGCGAACCAATTTGGCCCGTTGGCCTAACCAATCGCCATCATCATAACGCAGGTATAGTCCTTCACTAGGTTCTTCGGATAGCAGGGATTTTGAAAATAACGTGCCGAGTGTCTCAAAAGAGAAATGACCCCTTGCTATGAATGGCGTCTGACAAATACCTAGCCTTTGAAACATCGAATCCCGTCTTTGGGAGGAAAAAAACCTTTGTTCATTTTTATCAAAAACATCGAATCCCAGAAACCAATCGGACAATTGGTCGTAGTAGACAGAGTGTTGCGCATAACACCATTCGCCAAACAAAATGTATTGATCGCTCAACACATCTAAAAACAAATCAGTCTTGGGCAGCAACCACTCCGGTAATTTCTTCCATTGTCCCGTAAAAGGAGCTTCGAGATACGCCCCCCTGTTTTGGCGCTTGAGACTGCCGGAGCTGTCAAATGAAATTCCAAGGTTCGCACCATCTACCTTCTCTTCCACTACCAATTCATGACTGAGGAATTCATCTACCTCTTGTTTTGACATAACTTTATCGTCCCGGATGACTGTCTGACCGAGAACTGTCAAATGAGGGGTTATCGGGAATTTGTAAATTTCCTTATTCAAACTCCCCTCTTTTCCTCATAATGAAGCGCCACGTAGTCAGGACATAGAAAATTCACAATAATCCCTTCTTTTTCCAAAGCATTTTTCCAACCCAACCATTTACAGTCGGTAGCCTGAAGTATTGGTGGCTTTGCAGGGTGAGCCTTGGCTACAGCTACAAACTTCTTATCGGCTGGATCAAATTGGGACAGATCCTTAGTATTTGGAAATTCACTGTAGCTATCGCCTTCTTTATTTATGACAACATGGTCCTCATATGGAAAGCCCCACTGATGATCATGGACCCATTTCAAGAATTTGTTACCAACTCCTGGCTGACCACTCATAGAAAGATTTCTTAGATATTCACCAAAAATTTCACCACCCGAATCAAGAACAAGACCATCTTTTCTTTCTGTTATCTTTTTAATAGCCGCAATACATTCAACAACGCAATCTTTGAGATCACTGGGGATATTTTCGGGATCTGTGGCGTAATTTGCAGTTTTGGGAACATTCGTATCAACTACAAATTTTTTGGGGAAGCTACTCATTCAGAGGCATCCCCCTCGCTGGATTCCCGCTTGTTTCGTTTTCTCATTGCAGCTTCCGCTTGCCCGATGATATCAGCCATCTCGTCACCGAAGAAGTCCTTCGGCCAATTTAGTATGTTTCCAAACATATCAATTTCGAGGGGCCTCAACTCCGCCGGACTCGTGGTTATGTCTGCAAAATAAGCTGAAACACTTGACTGCTCGACCTCATCCGTTGCTATTAGTCTCTGGAGCCTACGGAGGAAATGTTCGGAATGCGTTTCAATTATGAGTTGAATGTTCCTGTTAGCTCCGCTTTCTCGTGATTTGACAACATCAATCATTACATCTGCCAGCGCGGCTTGAGCTTTGGGGTGTAGATGAACTTCCGGTTGTTCCATAATGATTATAGAATGTTGCGGGGCATAAAAGCACTGGACCAATACGGGAAGTACCTGGGAGATCCCGAACCCCACATCTGGGAGATCTACCCAGTCATTTGATCCTTTGGTACGTACCTTTACTTCATATTCCTGTCGCTCTTCAGAAATAGGTTTAACCTCGAAGTTTTCGATCAATCCCATTCGTTTTAGTTCGAGGGACATGATCTCTTCGAATGGTTTGGCAGTACATTTGAAGCCAAGGCTGATTCTTCTGCGCCTGGCAGCGAGAATGGCGGCTATGGTTTGTTCACCTGAATATCCCACATCCTCCGGTTCGGTGCCAGTCCATGAATAGACGCGGTCTGTCTTTGTGCGAAGGGGACCAAGATAGAAAACAGAACGAAACAGTCTTTCGTGCTCAAGGTTGAATTCCTGGACAAAATCAGCATTTTGATGGTAGGCGACTACTTCATCAGGGAATCCATAAAACCTCACTGTGGAGCCTGGATTCCAGGCGCGTCCCTGCTTCCGCTTAAGCGGGTAACCGACCGCTTTCACATGATATTCTGATTTTAGACCAGAGCCACGCCTCATACCTATTGAAAAAGTTGGCCGCCCCTCATTATTTATAAGACCATACTTGAAATGATTTACGACCAATGACTTCTGGTCCTTATCGGCTAATCCAATCTCAGCATCAAAGGATACTGCATTGCCGGAATATGATCTCCCTTTCGGATTCTTTATTCTTAGAGTTCTGGAAAGCTCCCATTCATAATCAAAAGCAATCTTGCTTTGAGTATTTCGTTGAAAAACCATCTGTTGGTATGAACCAAGTTGAACCGCTGAGTTCTTACCGCCTGGATACAAAACTGCTTTTCTGTCTGCAGACTCAACCGTTTGCTTCAACATCATCAGAAATTGGCCAATGCTCGACTTGCCTGAGCTGTTTGGACCGAAAAAAAGGGTGATAGGGGCCATCTTGATGATGCCTGTGTCCTTCCAGCCTTTGAAATTCTCTATTCTTAGTTTAGTGAGCATCTATCTTCCCCAGTTTTTTAAAAGCCACTTCCCAGATCCTCTTATGAAACTTTTATTCAATTAGACTGACTTCCCACGTATCGCCTTCAAGTTGAAGGTTTGGGAGGTCATTAGGTAAACCCCTGTTCTTTATCGGTCAAGCGTTGGCTTATTAGTCTTTTGATACACGAATTGGAGACCAGTGATTTCATCTGGGTAATTTCCAGCATATCCGTCAATGAGAATAATGGGGTCACCATGTTCCGTTCATCCCCACAACTATGCAAGAGTTGGGGATGTTTGTCATCTCTAAATCTTTCAAGGCCTTAAAGTTTTTTAATCTAATGGATTTCCGTCTTAATAGTTTTGCTCGCAAACAATTCTCATCGGTCAGAACACATTTTGGTCCATTTTACTGCAAAAAGAAACCGGCATTTGAGTCTAAGCCGCTTAAGCGATCCTTTTTTTATTGCCTTTTTCCTGATGCCGGCTTCGACTCAGTATGGTTCCCACCGCATCAACTCTCTCTGGAGAGCCAATGTTTCCACATTCTCGTAAAACATAAACCTATTCAACTCGTAACTTTGTCGCAACTGTAACAAATTTCGTGACATCCTACCCCAACTCCCTTCACACCCCTCATGAGCTCCGATTCTAGCGTATAACCTGAACCCAAAGTCGAGTGAGTGTAGCCGATACGTATGGGTTCTACTCTTTCAAAAAGCGCTTTTTCGATAACGAATGTCACGCCTCTCTCAGTGAAAACTTCGTCATCTTCTTTCTGCGCATCCAGAGCCATGATGAGATGAGGACCTCTCCATCCGCCTTCGTTCATCAAGACTCTGATCGCTTGAGGCGCTTCCTGTTCTGCCAAAAATTGTTTGATCTTTTCCATTGCTTCTTCACTTACTTCAAACATATGGAACTCCTTTCAGTAGAGCAAGTATGAAATGGGGCAGAATTACGGATCAAAAAAACAACACCTTTTATGTCTCGGTTTGTCTGATACAGCATTCATAGTAACATAATTGTTGAATCGGAATGGACCCGAAATGGACGAAGAGCCTCTTATAATTGCCGCAATGATGGCGGAGGAAGAAAAACGTCGCCTTGAGAAGAAGGCCGCTAAAGAAAAACAGTTATCGCTTCCTGACACCTATCAGCAATTCCAAGACGAGCAAGCGGTCTGGGGGCAATCGAGGTTTATCATAGAACCTTGAAGAGCGGTTGCAAGATTGAAGAGCGACAACTCGGAGCGGCCGAGCGCATAGAGTCCTGCCTGACCGTGGATATGGTAGTGGCATGGCGCGTCCACCATTTGACAAAGCTAGGCAGGGAAACGCGAGACGTGCCCTGCACCGTTTTCTTTGAAGAACATGAATGGAAAGGTCTTCTCACCTTGTATGTTGGGCAAGAAAACCGGTTTTTACCGACGAGCCGCCCGCTCTGCGTCAAGCCGTGCGCCTGACGGCCAAACTCGGCGGCTTTCAGGGTCGCAAGTGTGACGGCGAACCTGGAACAAAGGCCCTTTGGCTAGGCCTTCAGCGACTAGACGACATCGCCGGCGTGTATCAGTTCATGGCCCCCTTTGTCGTCCCACATCCTCAAGACCCTCCGGTGTCCAGCAACGCCGGTTGTGGGTAAGGATCAGGGCTTTGCCGGGGTGACTCCCAAAGGTTTGACCGTGCGCTGCAATAGGAGCAAACCTCCCAGAACACACTAAAATACTTTTCCGGGAGGTTATGATGAAAGACTACCAGAGCCTAAACCACACGAAGTGGGATTGCAAGTATCATGTTGTTTTTATACCGAAACGTCGCAGGAAGCAAATTTACGGGGCAATCAAAAAGCATCTAGGCGAGGTGTTCCACGAATTGGCGAAGCAAAAGGAATCCAAGATCATGGAAGGACATCTGTGCTCGGATCATGTTCACATGTGTCTGAGTATACTACCCAAATTCGCAGTATCAAGCGTG
>JARLHM010000049.1 GCA_031292235.1 Syntrophaceae bacterium
AAGTTTTCAAGAGAACGAGTAATCCGGTATTCATGTTTGTACCTTACAATTTCCCCAATTGTCGGATGATCGCTGTTTTGAATTTTCAGGATCACTTGTTTATTATCAATGACTCTGACGGCGCGCAATACTCGACTAAGACTACTTTCGTAAATCTCGTCAATGACGTTGCATCCTGCAATATTGAGCATCGGAGTTTCTTTAAATTCTGGGTCAGGCTGCCCTGGGTCTCTTGGCGTCAAAAATACTGTGTATTTTTAAGTCTTGATTTGTATTTACTTTGGACACAATTTCAGAAAGAATCGTTCAACTCTAGAAAAGTTAAAGCCTTGGAACACGTAGTTAATTTTTGCAATGCATCATGGGAAAGTCAAGATAATTAAGAGATAATTAAGAGAATTATGCCACTGTCAATGCCCCGATCATTGCGGTTAACCTGTTTAGGCAGGAAACAGATTAAGTTACTGTTCAGATTCTGATCATTAGGTCACAAATTTGAGTTAATCAAGGCGTTAAACGCCTTTCCGACAAGAACTATCTGGAGGCCGTGCATGAAACAACTCAATTTTCCTATAAAGATTATGGCAATCTCCGACACCCATTTGGGTGAAGACTGCTCGTGTTGTATAGCTAATCTTGATCAAATGTATCAAGATGAATAAAATATGTAGGCTAAATATTGATAGTAATCTACCCGACAACAGGAGGAGATCTTGGAACAATCGTTTGAAAACCTGGTCCCATACGCTAAATCAATAGGGGCTGTCGACGCAAAGCTTATGAAGGCCAGAGATATAGTATTGGATTCGCGTTCACTATTGAAATGTCGTTTCGGATGTGGCCGATGGGGGAAATATTGGACGTGCCAACCGAATATAGGCATATCAATTGACGAATTCACAGAGACTCTGCAAAAGTACCAGACAGCGTTAGTCCTCAAGTGTGTAGAACCCAAGATTGCTCAGGAAATAACTCTAGCGGTGGAAAAAGAGGCTATGATGCAACATGGGGCCATCTTCGCGTTTGGAATGGCCCTATGTGTTCAGTGCGAAGATTGCGCTTTTCCTGATCCATGTAGGTTTCCGCATCTTGCTAGACCGTCAATGGATGGTCTGGGAATCGACATAGCTAAAACAGTTGAACCCCTCGGGTTCAAAGTCGAATTTGACGCTCAGGGAAACCTGTTGCCCGCGTGGTATACTATGGTTTTACTTGACTAGACTGACAGAGACTTGGGACACACTTAAGCTTCAGAGGCCTCTTGCAATCGCCACGGTTTTCAGTCAAAATTCATCAAATACAAACATGCTTAAAAATTCAACGGCCAAACCTGACAGGCTTCGCAGTTCCAAAACATTTGTCAGCCAGTAAATGGCTCATTATTTGCATATCAACAAATACCGTTGGTATGCTGAAAATCGAAATTTATCAATCTTTACGAATGAAAAGGAGTTATCAATGTCAAAGAATCTTATGGAATACTTCAATAAACAGCCTAGGTTAGGGACACTAAGTACGGCGGACACAAAAGGGAACGTTGATTCCGCATATTTTGGATCACCTCGTATGGTCGATGAAAAGACCATCGTAATGGGCACTGGGAAAAACCGTACCTATTCAAATTTGCTTGAAAATCCTCATGCGGTGTTTTTAATTATGGAACCCGGCAAAACGGTCACAGATTGGAAAGGTGTTCGTATTTACGTGGAAATGAAAGAACATGAAACTTCCGGGCAAAAAATCGATCAAATACGAGCGGCTATCGCCGAAAAAGTCGGGCCGGAAGCAGCCAATAAAATGATACATGCGGCGTTAACTTTTGAAATCAAGGATATCAGG
Organism: Syntrophaceae bacterium; assembly: GCA_031292235.1. Lineage (GTDB taxonomy): Bacteria > Desulfobacterota > Desulfomonilia > Desulfomonilales > Desulfomonilaceae > CAJBEZ01. The sequence goes on from JARLHM010000049.1 coordinate 1,840, forward strand.
CCGCTTGCAGACTTTGGCCAAGGTTGGGAAAAATCGATTTAGATTTCTGAATGACTGGGACTTCAACAATCACAAGGCGGAGGACCAAGCTTGAACTGTCTCAAACAGGCTGTTTATAACAGGTTAACAATTGTTTTCTAAAGAAATGGAATCACGGCAATTGACTCGTCAGGAATCCTCTACCGAAGACGAAACCGTTTCTTCGTACAAGCCTGATGAAATGTCTTATGACTTGGAAGGAGAAGCTCAAAGAAGACTAGAAAGGTATTCCGATCGAACCTTAAAACAGCTAGGAGAGTGGTTTGGAGCTAAAAGCCTCACGCTTTTTATACGAGACAATGATAATCACTCGATAATTTGCGCTAAGCAAACTCATGATCACGGAACATGGAATTTTGAAACAGACGAACCTGAAGACTTCTCCGGACGTTCCTGTGCTCAGTGCAGTTCGAAGCCGGTTTTTGTTCTCAGGTCACAGTTTCATTATTACCTGGATTTGCCGCATCGCTGGGTAGGGATGGTTACAATTGAATGTCGAGGACTGTTTTTTTTGTCCCAAAAACAGGACAGGACAATTCGGAACGCCCTTAGAGAATTTACTAAAAATGTGACTATATTGCTCATGGATCGAAGTATTGGGCATTTGCAGAATTGTTTGAATCAGGAAAAGAAGGCAACGGGGGTTTTACGCGGACTTGTTTCCAACCTTAGTAAGGAACTTTATTGCTTAAGCACAATTTCAAACGCGATTGTTCAATCGCACAATGTTGAAGATGTGCTCACAGATGCTCTCGAAACCATTTTGCCGTTAGTGAGAGCAAAATTAGGGGTGATCTATTTTCCGGAGACTCGACAGTGTGTAATAATTCAATCGCCAAAATCGAAGCCGAAAAAGGGTGTGGATCCGTGGTTTAATCCTTACTTCGAAAGCAAAATGCGGTTATCTGGAGAATCCTCCGGATGGAATTGCTTCAGTGTTCAATCCGTAAACGATAATCCTTGCTTTCCAGAGCCTCTAAAGGCCCATCTGGCGTCCCAAAGGATTGAAAATGTTCTGGAGTTTTCCCTTCATCATCACGGTGAATTGTTGGGCCTAGGCTTTTTGGGACTTCAGCAAAATCAGGATCAACCTGCTGGTGCGAGGCTGCTCATGATTACATTGAATATGATAGGCCTCTTTCTGGAGCATATCTCCCTCATGGGAGACCTCGAACGACAAGTCAAGCTTATTTCTAAAGAAAAACTCGACATGGAGAAAACACAGCAGTTTCTCATTGACCATGTTGGGAGACCTTTCACATCAAACAGCAACAGGAGATCTTCTACAACAGATCTGCTCATTGACGAGATCGAACGATCCCGCAATATGGCGTTGCTTGCAGAGCTTGCATCGGGCATAGCTCACCAAATTAGGAACCCTCTGAGTAACCTCGTGTACGGCCTCCATCTTCTGCAACAAGAACACATCACGGAATCTGAAAAAAAGGAACTTTTTCAGACGGTCACTGAACGGGTTGAACTTATGAATCGAATGATTAATGAGTTTATACAATATACCAGAATTCCTGAATTAAAACTAAGCGTTGAATCTATTAATGATGTTCTTAAAAATACGCTTCGTCTTTTTAAGGGTTGGACGGATCTGGACACATTGGAAATTATTACATCTTTTGATCCGGAGTTGCCACTCTCAAGAGTAGATATATTTCTCATAAATCAAGCATTCCAGAACATAATCAAGAATGCTATGGAAGCCATAAGCAGGGGTGGCCATTTATGGGTTTCTACAAGAAAGATGAAGATTAGGCACGGCCCCGAGCCTCGACTGGAATTTGCTGAGATCGTGTTTGAAGATGATGGTCCAGGTATGACGTCAGAGGAAATCGAGAACGCTATGAAGCCGTTTTATTCCAGAAAAGAAAGTGGACTGGGTTTGGGGCTCCCGTTAGTAGAGCATATTGTTCGTTTGCACGGCGGCGCCGTAACCTTAGAAAACCGGCATACCGGCGGGGTCAGAGTACGGGTCTACTTGCCTATCCGGTGAGGTTTATATGCAGTATCGATTACTTATCGTCGATGACGATGTAAATTCCGCTAAAACGTTGGCCAGGATACTTGAGGCCGCGGGTTACGCTCCTGATTATGCGCCGAGCGCTGAAGAAGCGCTAGCCCTCTTAAGAGAGATAGATTACGATCTTTTCCTGATTGACATGATCCTTCCTGGAATGGACGGTTTAGCATTTCTTAAGCGCGCCAAAGAAATCAATCCAGACCTACTTGCCGTAATCATAACAGCCTACGGATCCATAACTACTGCTGTAAACGCTCTGAAATTGGGAGCTAGCGATTTTCTCGAAAAGCCTGTAATACCTGAGAAATTACTTCACATACTCAATCGAATATTTGAAGAAAGGCGCCTGAGACGTGAAGTTGTCGCTTTAAGGGCCGACCTTCTTAAACGATACCGCTTTGAAAACCTTGTTGGCAAACATCCTAAGATGCAAGGAATCTACAATCTGATCGAATCGTTATCCTCTACCGACTCCTCAGTGCTCATTACCGGTGAAACAGGTACGGGTAAGGACCTGGTAGCCAGGGCTATCCATTTTCATAGCCACCGTAAAACTGGGCCTTTTGTTGCAATGAATTGCGCAGCCATTCCGGAAACCCTTCTTGAAAGTGAACTGTTCGGCTATGAACGAGGCGCTTTTACCGGCGCTCAGCGGCGCAAAAGCGGGAAACTGGAACTAGCGAACAATGGCACTCTATTTCTAGATGAAATCGCAGACATGCCTTATGCGCTGCAAAGTAAATTACTCCGGACCATTCAGGAAAAGAAGATCGAACGGCTTGGTGGTAACAGATTAATATCTCTGGATTTCAGAATAATCGCCGCAACGAACAAGAACCTGTCTGAGGAATTGACCTCAAATCGATTTCGATTAGATCTCTATTATAGAATCAATGTGGTGCCAATACATCTGCCTCCTTTACGTGAACGACTGGAAGATATGCCTTTGCTTGTAGACTATTTTCTTGAAAAACTCGCCGCAGCTAAGAATAGGAACAAACCTGGGTTGTCCCAGGAAGCGATGTTGAGCTTGATGAAACATTCGTGGCCGGGTAACGTTCGCGAACTGGAAAACGTGATCGAGCGCGCTATGGTCCTTTGCCCTGGCAATTTGATTGAAGAGATTCCATTTTGTCTTTTACCCAGTGACATAACAACTCCCAACACTTCAGACTTGTTGGATTTTAATCCAAACCTCCCCTATAAGACTGTTAGGGACCAAGCCTTGGACAAGATAGAAAGACAATACTTTATGCACCTGCTGAAAAAAAACAGAGGTTCCGTAGGCTTGACCGCAAACAACGCTCAAATTGACGCTCGCACGGTTTTAAGAAAGATGAAACAATTCGGTTTAAACAGATCGGATTTCAAGAAGGTTTCGGAATAATCCATATATCAGACATTTATGTCTGATA
>JARLHM010000050.1 GCA_031292235.1 Syntrophaceae bacterium
CTTAACGTTAGATGTTGACCAGGCGGCCGGTGATTCCTGTTGGAAATTGCAGGCCCTAATCTGAGAGCTATCACTGTTTGCTACAAATTAATGTGAGTTTGGGGACTGGATATCCATTTCCCAATGTTTATTGATTCAATGACGAATATCACTGACGGATCAGTCGAACCTTCCAGCCGCGAGATCTCCTGTCAGCAGATTTAGTTCTTGGCTATTTGCGTTGGGTATAAGGAACATGAAAAACTTCTCAGTTAAGGAAATACACGCGTCTGACGGGAAAAATGGCTCCCCTTCCCTTGTAGTTGTCCAGGAAAAGGTCTACGACGTCTCCAATAGCCTGAAGTGGAAAGACGGTTCTCACATGAGACGTCATCAGGCGGGGCAAGACCTCACTACTGATATAAAATCCGCGCCTCATGGACCCGAGGTGTTGGAAAGAGTACAATTGGTGGGGTTGTACGAGGCTGAGCCCAAGACCTATGGACAAGGCGTCAGGGCCAGAGTAGAGATGTTCGTCGAAAAACACCCTTTCTTCAGAAGGCATCCACATCCGGCTGTTGTCCATTTTCCCCTGGCTCTGCTGATGGTGTCTTCTCTCCTTGAAATCTTGGCTATCTTAACTTTATCGGAAAAGACTGAATGGGCCGCATATCTTGTTCTGACCATAGGCTCGGTTAGTTTGCCGGTAGCGATGGTTACCGGATATTTGACGTGGTGGCTGAATTATGGCGCTATAGACGGGCCTATATTGAAAAAAAAGAAAAGATTGGCCTGGCTAGCTGGGATTTGGTGCGTGTTGGCGTTTGTGATTCGAAGTTTCTTCTTGTCTGATCCTCTAAATATTGCTGACCCAATGTTGTTGGCGTATCTGTCACTTGTTGTGTCTCTGTCGGTGATAGTTGCAACAATTGGTTTTTTGGGAGGTAAACTGACTTTTCCGTATGAATAGTTTCAAATTCTCTATTGTTTGTTTCAACAAGATCGGATCAGCATGAGCATTGTCCATCAGACAAGCCATGGGGAGTTTGCAAAGTTATTTTCAAACTTTAAGTTGTTTTTGGGACTTTCCCGTACACCGCACGGGTTATTGGATGTGGCCACTCCGGCTATGGCGGCGATGCTCCAACTCGGTCAATTTCCACCTGCATCTACAATAGTCATTGGGTTAATTGCCGCGTTCTCAGGTTATACGGCAGTGTACGCAATAAATGACCTTGTCGACGTGACTGTGGACAGAGAACGTCTTGCTTTAAAAAAGAAATCCGACGTTGTGTTCCATGTTGATGAGGTCCTGACAGCGCACCCCGTAGCTCAAGGTCTTATCCCCTTTAAAAGAGGCCTCGAGTGGGTCATCTTCTGGACTTCACTGGCATTGATCGGCGCCGCGGCGCTGAATCCGCTCTGCGCCGTAATATTTGCGATATCCGCTTGCTGTGAAGTGATTTATTGTAAGCTTCTCAAGGTAACCCACTGGAAAATAATACCATCCGCATTCGTGAAAGCGACTGGTGGTCTGGCTGGAATATACGCTGTCAACCCGACGCCAAACCCTTCTTTCGTGGTGTTCATGTTTCTGTGGTTGGCATGTTGGGAAGTCGGCGGTCAAAACATAGCAAATGATATTGTGGACATGGAGGATGATGGCCGGGTTGGCGCCAGGACTATGCTAACAGTCTTAGGCCTTCGTGAATCGCTCTTCATCCTTCTGGTGGCGGCGTCCATGGCCACATTCGCAGGGGTAACGATATTTCTGCTGGCCGGCCCCGGTTTGGGTAGGATTTACCCTATAGGAGCGGCGGTTCTAGGCTATTTTCTGCTTCTCAAACCCGCGAAGCTTGTATATGAGTCACCAGGTCCTAGAATGGCGGCGTCTCTATTTAACAGGGCCAGTTATATGCCCTTGAGCTTTCTGGCTCTTATCGTAGTATCTGTTTGGATCAAGATTTGACATCTCCAACAAATCAGCAAATGCTTATGAATTGGCCTGAGAGGGTTTGGATTTACAGCCCTATTCGGGTACTGTTTCAGAAACGGGAAATACGCAAATTTCTGAAACTCGGGAAGCCGAAAAACTGCGAGACGGCGTTGGAAATCGGATGCGGCCTAGGGCGTGGAGCGCGGCTCATTCATAAAAGTATGGGATTCAAGGATGTTGTTGCTTTTGATCTGGAGACCATTCTTGTGCGACGGTCCCAGTCAGGACTGAAACGCGACAGGAAAGACCACATACATTTCCTGGTTTCCGACGCACAGTTTCTGCCATTTCCTGACTGCTCGTTTGACGCGGTTTTCAATTTCGGGATAATTCATCATGTGCTAGACTGGCGACTGTGCTTGAGCGAGATCAAAAGGGTCATGAGGTCTGGAGCCATTTTTTATTTTGAGGAGATTTATCCACCACTTTATGCTAATTGGCTCCTAAAAAGAATGTTGAGACATCCAACTGGAGATCGTTTCTATGAAAGGGATTTCTTGGGTGAGCTTGAGAGGCTTGAATTATGTCTTCTCCAGGGTGTGAGAACCGGATCAAGATTTGGCGTCGTGGGCGCGGCGCAAAAACTGCAATAGTCGCAACAAATTTGTCGAAATGTGTCTATTGTTGGAATAAAGTCACATTGTCGATTTAATTCCAGTCAAATAAGGGACGTTACGTTGGATTACCTTATAGTTGTTTTAGGATCTGCTGTACTCATATACATCATGTTTTTCTGGTCCTTGAGGATGCGTGAGATTTCCGATAACGCGAAGTGGGTACCTATCCTTGATCCGAACAAAGGAACATTCTTGCCGAAATCTCCCCCTCTTGTTTCAGTCATAGTTCCTGCGCACAATGAACAGGACCTGATCGCAATTTGTCTCGAATCGATATTTGAACAGGATTATCCCAACCTGGAGATAATTTGTGTTGATGATAGGTCGGCAGATCGGACGGCGGAAATAGTAACAAGGATCTTTGGCGGCAGATCGAATTGCAAATTGGTAACTATAAAGGAGCGGCTCATTGGATGGACTGGCAAATGCCACGCCCTTCACGAAGCGGTCAAGCACTCTTCGGGGGAATGGTTCGCCTTTCTGGACGCTGACAGTTCCCTTCAGAAGACGGCTTTACGTCAGTGCGTAAGTGAGGCCTTGCGCAGAAATGTCAATCTTGTGACCATGTCTCCGAAGTTCGTATTGAAAACATTTTGGGAAAAGGCCCTTGTTCCGACTTTCGCCGCAATGGCCGCTATTCTTTTCCCTTTGTCTAAAGTCAATGATCCGCGAAGTTCAGTTGCGACAGCGAACGGAATGTTTCTCATTATTAGTCGCGTAGCATATGAGAAAATTGGAGGTCACCGCAACGTAAAGGACCTGGCTGTAGAAGATATAGGAATCGGCAAAAGGGTTAAGGCCGCAGGTTTGGGTATATTGTTCGCCAATGGACGGAACCTGCTACGAACCAGAATGTATTCCGGGTTCCATCAAATACTGGACGGATGGACTCGAATTTTGTGCGCAGCCATGAATTATAGGCTTCCAACGGTCCTCAAGTATCTATCAATGCATGTTCTTGTAAGTCTGCCCGTATTTGTCTTCGCTACTCTCCTGTATAGCCGGTCAGCCATAAAATTATCCCCAACCTTGTGGTTCCTGTTGCCTTTGGCCTGTCTGATTCAGATGACAGTTACCTCGAACCTCTTCTTTGATCAGCTCGGATTACCGAGGAGATTTTCAGTTTATGTAGTGCTCGGAAATTTGATGTTGATCTGGATTTTTGCAGTGATGGTAAAAAAGATCATCTGTAGGGACGCTTTACAGTGGCGGGGCACCACATATCAGCATACCCGTTACCAACCCAAATATCTCGAACCTTCAGGACCTGAGCAGTCTAAGAGCCAGACAGATACTAGGGCATTGACGACCGTCAATGGGTCGGAAACACCTGGGAGGCCATTAACTTCTTAACAAGAAGGTCTATAAACAGTTCTGTTTCTTCCCTGGTGAAAAGACTGGCTGAACATGTGAGGACCAGATTTAGCCTGTTTCTGAAGGTATACACGAGAAGAAGCGCTTGGGTCTTGGATAACATTTGATGCGCAACCCCAAAGACTTCTACTGCCTCCAAATCTCCAACTCTTGCAAAAACTGACTCCCTAGTAGGTCGTCCTTCATTCATCTTTGGCCAGAATACGCCTAGAACGGTTATGGCAATGGAAAACTGATGCCGATTGATAAGAAAGCTGATTATTTTCTTTCTGAGACGAAAGGGGAAAAGGCGAAATGAATCCGTCATCATTTTTATATTTTTGGATAGCTTGAGGTCTGTTTGATTCCGAAAGTGTCTTATTCTCGTTAGGGCTACTTTCCTTGCAAAGACGTTCGTATCTTTTCGCTCTGAAGGTACAGATTTAAAAAAGATCAAAGAACTCGAGTTCATGGAGTCAGCGTCTGAGAAACGACCTCTCATATTTACTGTCATCGAGGTAGTAAGCAGCCCAGGAGACAAGCCTCGCTGAAGATTCCATTCGTCGATTACATCATTTGCGCATACTACAAAACGATCTACCAATGAAACTCCATGGTTGGTGGTTGTTTTGTACAAAAGGTCTGTTTCTTCTTCTGTAAGAATTCTTTTTACGTGATGTTGGAACCTGTCTTGTCCCAACCCCGATCCAACTGGTAAACAAGGCCTTTTGAATAGATTCTGAAAAGTCTGGCGCACATCCTCCAGATAATTTCGTATAGTGAGTTTCTTAGGGCTCACTCGTCTCTTTCTTGAGCCGGATATTGAATAGTATTCTTCTGCCCAATCGGGTTTGCTCCCGCGAATGATTTCATGGTAATTAGCTAGGGTTTCCTGACCCACATCTGTGCCGGTGGCGGCGTCGCCGGCAACGTGATGCATGAGCCATCCTACGATGTGCCGTTCAGGTGAAATGGCAATCAGATGAAACTCGGCCGGGGTCTCGTGAAAAAGGTCCCTGTTTCTGTTAAGCCTAGGATTCAGGGTTCTTATGATTAAGTCAAGGATCGTCTCAGAAGGACCAGGTCCGGGGGCCTTATGAAAAAACGTTGGGACTTCCAGTGTATGATCCGAATCCCAAACTAGATAATGCAATCCCCTGGATCGTACTTCTTTGATCCGCCGGGTTAACTGTGGAAACTTTTGAGCCGCTTTTCTTGCCGCCTCCAGCATTGCTTGCGTATCCATCGGCCCCGCGAGTTCTATCAGGCAAATCAGAATGTTTTTCGTATCACCGGTAGTCGAAAGCGCCAACATCTCCGACGTGGGGTCAAGTCTGTCAGAGATTCCTATCACTCATTCTCCTCCTTGACCAACCGAGTCCCAAAAATGATGGTTGGTTTGTAAATCCAGAGCGACAAATCACCCGCATATCTGAAAGGCCCTATTGATGACACTCAACGCAATAGCTGGCAACTTGAAATCTCCAAGATGGTCCTTTTGCGCCCAACACGCGTCGGAAGCGTCGCTGCCGGCGACCAATGCGCCACTGATTACCGAGCATTTGTAGTCAGCTATTACATAATGATATTGGACGCTTTTGTTCCTATCTTGAACTATGCGTTCAACCAGTTCAACCAACGGGCCGGTCCTGACGTTGAGGCCGGTTTCTTCCAAAGCCTCTCTGATAACGGCCTGGGACAATGTTTCGCCGATCCGGACCAATCCACCAGGGATACTCCATTCCCCCTGAGAAGGAGGTTTAGACCTCCGAACCAGGACAATGTTTGAGCCCTGTATGATTAGCGCGCCCACGCCGATAAGGGGGCGCGCAGGATATTCTCGAGAGTCTGTATCCATTTAACTATCGTTTTCCGGGTATCTTCATGAGAAGGGGAGATAATCTTGGAGAGTGGCCTTCTTCCTCGGTCTGTTTTTTTTCAATAATGGGCGTTCCTTTTCCTCTTGGGGGAGTGGGTCTGTTTCCGGTTCACCGGAATCAGAGGACATTTTCTCCTCCACGACAGCGTCGGCGATAACAGCGTTCCCGACATCGGCGGTATTTTCCTGAACCAACGACTGGTCACCAGTATTTACAGAAAGGGATATACTATCCGGTCTCAATTCTGGGACATTCCCACTTGGGTTTGAATCTTCCTCGGGCGCCACGTTTGCCAACAATGACTCTTCGGCGCCTACCTGCAATTCTTCGACATCCCCGGATGGTTTGGCCTTTTTTCTGGGCCTTCGTCTGCGTCGGGGAGTTTTGACATCCTTTTCCGGTTCCGGAACAATCTGTAATTCCTGGATGGGCGCTTCCTCCGTGACCGGCGCAACCTCCTCGTGAACCGGTTCAATCAATTCAACAATGTGGGTTGCTGCGATCCGTTGGGAGGATTCATCCTCTTTGAAATATTCAAGCACAATCCCGCTGTCAGGAAGGTTATTCTTTCCTAGAACAACTATCCTGGTCCCGTGTTGAGATTCAAGTGTGTGAAGTTCGGCCCTCATGAAGTTTAGTATGTAGTCGGCCACCTGTGACGGAATTGTCGCCTTGACTTCACGAACGTCCCCTTTGGCAAGGATCGCCTTGATCTTTCTAAAAACGTATAGAGAGCTAGTCTCCGGGGCACGAAGGCGTCCACTACCCTCACATAAGGGACAGTCGTGATATTCACCCTCTCCCAGCGAAGACCTCAATCGTTGACGGGAAAGTTCCAGCAATCCTAAAGAAGACATTCTCAAAACTTTTGTTTTGGCCCGGTCGCGTCTCATGGCCAATTTTAAGACCTTTTCGACCTCCTGAACGTGTTTTTTGTTCATCATGTCGATGAAATCAATCACTATGATCCCCCCAAGATCCCGCAACCTCAGTTGTCGAGCGATCTCAGGCGCAGCTTCCATGTTGACCACGAACGCCGTGTCTTCAACTTCTTTTTCTCTAGTAGCTTTGCCGGAATTAACATCTATGGTTACCATGGCCTCGGTCGGCTCGATAATTATATATCCACCTGATTTTAATGTTATTTTCCGACAGTAAACTCGTTCAATCTGTTCTTCTAACTGATACTTGTTAAAGAGTGGCCGTTTTTCTTGATAAGGTTTTACGAGTTTCTCAAACTTCGGCATTACCTGTCTGAAGAAGTCACGCGTCTTATTGAAAACCTCTTTGTCGTCAACAAGTATCTCGGTTATATCAGCGGAGAAATGCTCTCTTATCGCACGCACAACGAGATCATGTTCCTTATGCAGGAGACATGGGGCGGGTTCTGAAGCCATGTTTTTCTCTATGGTCTTCCAGAGCCGCAATAAGTAGTTAAGGTCTCTCGATAGTTCGGTTTTAGTTCGGCCAAGCCCCGCTGTCCTTACAATAAACCCCATATTATCAGGTGGACTAAGTTGTTTTATAATTTCCTTGAGTTGTCTTCTTTCAGCTTCCTCTTCAATTTTTCTTGAAACTCCGCATAACTCCGCCCCCGGCATCAACACGAGGTATCGACCAGCCATTGATATGTTGGTTGTCAGAGCCGCCCCTTTGTTGCCTCTCTCCTCTTTCACAACCTGCACAACTACATGGTCATCCTTCTTGAAAATCTCCTGAATTCTCGGGCGCCGTCTGGAGTCATGAAACGATTCCGGAAAATATGAAGAATGGATGTCGTTTACCGACAAGAAACCGTTTTTTGGACTGCCATAGTTGACAAATACGGCCTGGAGAGAAGGTTCAATCCGCGTGATTACCCCCTTGTAAATGTTCCCCACGGTAGCCTCTTTAGGGCCAGTCTTGATGTCTAGTTCATCAAGCTCTCCGTCAACTACAACCGCCACCCGACATTCTTCAGGGTGGCTTGAATTAATTACCATTTTCTTGGTCATGATTTTTTCTTTATGAATTCTTCCTCTATCATTGTGCGGTTTAGCCCGCTAAACGTCCGGATCAATTGTAAGAGTCCGTTTGTTGTAAGGTTTGGAGCGCCA
>JARLHM010000051.1 GCA_031292235.1 Syntrophaceae bacterium
GGCACAGCCCAAGACGCACATCTGTTTGTTCCCGCCAGCGGAATGCCGATCCTGCTTGCTCGTAGAAGCTTCGAAAGGGCCCTGGAAGACTCCCCTCTAGAACTCGTCGTGCCTTTGAAAAGTTTTTCAAAAATCAGGGACCTTATCGGCTCTTCGTTCGCCAGCGGTTTATCCAGCTTGGGTATGGAACTCGACGTATTGCCCGTAAATAACTTTCGTCAATACCAGTCCTTGTTTCCTAATACCACTATTCATGATGTCTCGCCGTTAATCCGTGAAACAAGAATGGTCAAATCAGGCTATGAACTTGATCTGATGAGGCGCGCGGCCGAGCTGAACGACACAATGTTTTCTAATGTGCGGGACATTTTAAAAGAGGGAATGACTGAAGTTGAGTTTTCGGGATTGCTCGAGTCTTTCTATCGTAGTCGCGGGCATCAGGGACTCGTTCGTGTAAGAAGCTTCAACAACGAGGTATTTTATGGTCACATAATGTCAGGGACGAATTTGGCTGTTCCAAGTTGCTCTGTGGGCCCGACCGGCGGCCCTGGACCGAATGCTTCAATGCCTCAGGGAGCGGGCTTAAAGAGAATCAACGCTGGGGAGCCAATTTCCATTGACTACGTTGGGATAGTAGAAGGTTACATGGTGGACCAGGCAAGGACATTTTTCATAGGAGAAGCCCCCGAAGAATTCTTGAGGATTCACTCTCTTGCGCTGGAAATCCAGGACGCTGTCGTTAGTAAATGTAAGCCTGGCGCTTCAGCGGAAAAGCTCTATGACCTGGCCATTGAGATGGCGACTTCAGTTGGACCTTCGGCGAGTTTCATGGGGTATCCGGCGCCGGTGTCATTTGTTGGACATGGAGTAGGGTTAGAGCTTGATGAACTCCCTGTAATCGGGAGGAAGTCGCGACACGTTTTAAAAGAGGGAATGGCAATAGCTCTTGAGCCCAAATTCATTATTCCAGGCAAGGGGCTTGCGGGTATTGAGAACACATTTGTTGTGGGGAATAACGGCATGGAGAAGTTGACCAACTTTGGGGATGAGATTCACGTCTTGGATTGGTGATGTAAGACCAGGGACATCAAATCGGCACATAAGTAAAACTGTTCAAACAACTGGGCGCCTCCAATTTGAGTTCAGTAGTCCGGAGCGAGCGTTTCCTCCAGGGTTTACATGCAGATCGACACAACTCCCTGATGATCTAGGGATTTCTATTCTTTTACGGAAACCGGCGCCGTGAGGACGCAGCGATAAGGAGGTATTTTCCTGGATGGATATTCAGCTTTTCCTGTTGAGTTGGTCTCCGGTCCTGTTTTTGACGTTCCTGGCTGTTTTGCTCAGGAGATCAGCCCTTGAACTTTCCGTCTATGGTTTCATCTTTTCCGCGGGGCTGACGTTATATTTCTTCGACACCCCGCTGAAGGTGGCTGTCATGGCTTCGCTGGATGGAGTGTTGACTTCTCTGCCATTGCTTTTGGTGATCCTAACGGGAATTCTTTTGTCCAGCCTTCTTATGGCAAGCGGTTCCATTACGAGGATAGTTGAATGGTTTGAACGCGGCGCCGGCGACGCTTTCTCCAGGAATGTACTAATAACATTTGGTGTCGGGAATTTCATGGAGGGTTCAGGTGTAATAGCTGAACCAGTTGTAGCGCCGATGCTGTATGAGGCCGGAGTATCTCCGACCGGGTCTGCGGCCCTCTCGATAATAGGCTACTCAGGGATGATGACTCTCGAATTGGCTGGCGTAATCATTACAGTCCTTTCGCTGGTTACAAACTTATCGTTAACGGACCTGGGAGTCGCTTCGGCCTGGCTATCGGTCCCGGCCACTTTGACTATGGCTCTTTGCGCGCTGTTTTTCTTACCTCACCAAAACCAAGGGCCTCGGAAGCTCGTTTTAGTTCTTTTGATCGGTTTGTTGCTCGGGGTCACTGGTCTTGCGACCGCTATCTTTGTTGGGATTCATGTTTCAGGAACTATCGCGGGGTTGGCGGTAATTACCGCTTTGGTTGTTCTCGGGTCCGGCAGACTTCACATAAATCGCGACATTCTGATTGACCTGGCGCCATTTCTTTTCATGCTGGTTTGCCTGTTTTCTGTAAATATTGTTCCCTATTTACGTGAACTCACGTTTGAAAAACTCATTTTCAAAGTATCCGTTGTTCCAATCCACTCTATCACTTTCAGCCCTCTATTCTCAGCGTATGTGTATCTGTTTCTGGCGTTCCTGCTGTCGGTGCGGCTTCAGAGGATTCCTCCCGAGCAACTTAGATCTATCGTCCTGCTCAGCCTGAAGAAGGGATGGCGTGTATTCCTGGCCATGGGTCTTTTCGGCGCGATGGGGCAAATGATATCGTACACAGGGTACAATTCGGGGTTTTCTCATCTCGATCCAGCCCATAACGTTCCCTCAATAATTTCTAAGGGCCTTACACTCTATAGCGGAAATTTCTATCCGATCTTTGTTCCAGTTCTGGGATGGGCGGGAACATTTCTTACCGGTTATGGTGTGGCGTCCCTGATGCTTTTTGGTCAGCTTCAGGTTCAAGCGGCCACGTTGCTTGGGGTTTCTCCAATCTGGCTTGCGGCGGGTCTGGCAGTGGGATCTTCCGTGGGATCTATATCATCGCCGTTTAAGGTCGCTCTGGCCACTCCGATGTGTGGGGCGGTAGGGAAGGAGGGTGATATCCTCCGATGGACGATACCTTTGGGGCTGATATCATCACTGGTAGTCGGAATAGTGGTTTGGATGATTGTTTGAATGTGGCGAATTGCCCGTTTAGACCTTTTCAGAGTATGTTATATTGAATCTAAAGAGGAACTCTTAAAATACAAAAGGCGAGCAAAACCTTTTGATTGCCTGACTTTGATGGCGCGCCCGAGACGACTCGAACGTCCGGCCTCAACATCCGGAGTGTTGCGCTCTATCCACTGAGCTACGGGCGCACAGTTAAAATGTAGTTGATAGAAAGACCTGTGTCAAATTCTTTGTTTTTGAGGAGGAGTGTTTCATGGGAGTGAATGTTTTCGGAGTTGTAGGGGCAGGACAGATGGGAAACGGAATCGCCCACGTAGCGGCGGCTTCCGGATTAGAAGTCATTATGAATGACGTTAAACAGGAGTTTGTGGACAAGGGGCTTCAAACTATTGAGAAAAATCTCGACAGGGCTGTTTCGAAAGGCAAAATGACCGGCGCCGAGAAATCCACGATCTTGGGAAGGATAAAACCCAGCGTGGATTTGAAGGACTTCGAAGGGGCTGATTTTGTTGTTGAGGCCATAATTGAAAATCTTGACCTCAAGAAAAAGGTTTTTCAGACACTGGATGAAGTTGTCGCGCCCGGCAAGATACTGGCGAGCAATACGTCTTCGATATCAATCACTAAACTGGCCGCATGCGTAAAACGTCCCGAAAAATTTATAGGGATGCATTTTATGAACCCCGTGCCTGTTATGAAACTCGTTGAGGTCATTAATGGCCTGGCCACTGACGAGGAAACGACTGCGATTACGGTTGCGCTGTCGAAAAAGTTCGGGAAAATACCTGTTACAGCTCAGGATTTTCCTGGATTTATATCAAACCGCGTGTTGATGCCGATGATAAATGAAGCCATATATGCGCTTTTTGAAGGTGTTGGCACGGTTGAGGCCATAGACGAGGTCATGAAGCTCGGGATGAATCACCCTATGGGACCTTTGACGCTTGCTGATTTCATTGGGCTGGACACGTGTCTGGCGATCCTAAATGTTTTGTTTGAGGGTTTTGGAGACCCAAAATATCGGCCATGCCCGTTACTAAAGAAATATGTCGACGCTGGTTTCCTTGGGAAAAAGAGTGGCAGGGGATTTTATCAATATTAGGTCTGATATGCTGTTTAGTGATCTTATTGGATATTCTAACGGATCGGGGGTAGAAGAATCTTGAATTTGTGTCACCCCGATTCGTTCAAATCATGCGCCGCCTGCTGTGGAGTCTACAACGTAGTGGATGGCCGCAGGGATGTCTTGAACTGCTCTATTCTGGAGAGAACCAGGAAGTTTAGGAACGTTCCCAGGGAGGTTGATGCGCTGGTCGATTTTGGAGACCACGTTAGGGGATGGCACAATCTGTCGCCTCTCGATCCTGAGATTCACGTCTGCGAATATGTTGGGTTTGTTGATGGTCAAGATTTGACGGTAGGCTGTATGCTTCACCCTGCCGCTCCCGGAAACCATGGAATTGATCTCAGAGGACTTTGTTATTATGGGAGCGCCGCTTGTAAGACTTTTTATTGTCCGGCTTGCGAAGAGCTGAATGACAGCATTTTTAAGATTGTTAGGAGACTGATAGGGGACTGGTATCTTTACGGCCTTATCGCTACTGATGTGAACTATGTGGCGGCCCTGATTGATCTAATAGAGTTAATGATAGGCGCCAAACTTGACCTGGGTACAGTTTTCAAGCCGGCCCCTGCAATGATATTAAGAGGGATTCTGGCATGGAAAGATTCGTGGCCTTACAGTAAGGGGTCGAGGATCAGGAGGAGCGGTTATTATTTCAAGCGTAATCCTCTGGATCAAAACGAGGAAGCCTTGATTAACGCGGTAATTGACAGTCTTTGTTTTTCTTTTGACATTTCTGGAGTTTCTCACGAAAGCGCCACGTTTGTCAGAAGTGGGATAGGAGCTTTTATTAAAGCTTATGAACATGCTAGTGTGTCAGATAATTAAGTTGTTATATCTGAGCATTATATATATTTATTAATATTTTATATAGAGATAGTGGGTTTTCACGAAAAGTTCTTGACTCTATTCTTTGCCTTCTGTATTCTAATATCATCCGTTGTCTAAGAAAAAGATTAAGGTTTGTTGGACATTTGAGATTATCCTTTTGAGGATTTTCCCAGATGTGATGGTGCATAATTGTGGCGTTGGTAAGGATTTTATTGCTATTAGGGATTAGCGTGGCGTTTGTGATAGGTGCGCCGATATCTTCCTATTCGTATATGCCACCTCCGGATCCATGTGAGCTTGTTCCGATGACTTATGGACCGCCGGGTCCGCCGACCTGTGCCGGACCGCCGACTATACCTCCCTGTACGCCATGTCCACCGGTTAGATGTTACCCAACAAACCTGGTTGGGCCCCCGCCCGCGCCTATGACTATATGTAAATGTCCACCGGAACCTTGTCCCGCTACATATAGAATTTGTCCACCACCAGCCTGCCCACCTCCACCGATGTGTGCGCCCGCTAGTTGCGCTTCTCCTTCGCCCCTTGGTTTTGCGCGTTAGTATTATTTTGATCAAACCCACTGCGCAAAAATTTTAATTTTAATTTTCGCGGCAGTTTTGAGTTGACAGAGCAGGCTTAATTCGTTACAGGAAGAGCGACGTATCCTAAATCCTGACTGGGGGTCGGATGAGAGGTAAGGTTTACCTTCTAATATATTTTTGCGTCTTCTTGATGGCCTCGTGTTCGTCTACTGAGGGGATCAACAAAAAGCAACCCGTCTCCTGCGGCTTTGATCCTAAATATTGGGCTAGGTCGTTGGGACGTGCGGTCAAAGCGCATAAGCCGCCTGTGCAACTCGCAAGTCTTGTATCCGAACCTTGCGAGCAAGGCGCGTTGGCCGGTTTTTTTAATTCTCAGGCGCGCCTGGCAAGTACATCGAACTGTAATTTGCCGACCAGAGAATTGAAGTTTCCGGTTAAATGTGGGGTTTTGTCCTCCCCTTTTGGATATAGGCGAGGAAGATACCATGCAGGTGTAGACATAACCGCGAAAAAAGGAGACCCCGTTTTCGCTTGCGCTGATGGTATCGTGACCGCCGCTGGGAAACAAAAAGATTTTAGAGGACTGGGCATTCTAGTCACGCTTGATCACGGTAAGGGGATCTCAACTGATTATGCGCACTTGAGCAAAGTCCTTGTCTGTCCCGGCCAGAAGGTTCGCGAAGGCCAAAAGATCGGTCTAATCGGTAGCACCGGGCGGGCCACCAGTCCTCATCTGCATCTTCAAGTGAGGAATGGAGTTCAGTTCTATGACCCAATGATATTCTTCAATCAATCCCAACTATCCGGAATAGAGGTAGCGGACAGTTTCCTGACTCCAGTCCGAGAACGTCTCCCCAAATTTAGAAACCGGTTCGCCCACGCCCAAAATTAATTCCTGGCGGTTAATTAATAAGTCTCGCCTATTTTAGCATTGCTAGATCACAGCATGTTGTGAATATGTTCGTATAATTTGTCGCATGGCGCGGAAAGCTTAGGTTCCAATTAAAATGGCTTGAAATTATTGACGGTTCGTTCTATTTGTCTGTCCAAAGAATTTTCATGGAGGAGACGCCATGATCGCGTGGAAAAACATGATAATTATTTTAACAATCATGATGTCTACCCTAATCATTTCCCAGGGTTTAGCACAGGTTGCAGGATCTCAGCATGGTCCCGGCGGTTATGCTTCGGGAATTGGATCGCAGGCGCCCCAGCAAGGCGATTCACCTAATGCCGTCAACCATACGCCAATCGCACCTCAGACGGGATCTGGTTCAGGTCAGCCCTTACAGCCCCAATCCCAATCAAGCGCCCCGGGATGGCCAAATTACGCGTATCCCGAATACAATAATCCGTATTACGACGGTAGTTCTCCCGGCAAGATGGTCTCCGGAGCAATTGACTGGGCGCTGAGTTTTCCATCGAGTGTCTGGGACCAGTTCTCGGGATATCTCGATAGTAAACTTTTCCCAAGGTCGCCGGCCACGTATGGGGGCAAATCTCCTCAGGTTCAGCCTGTAGCTCCGCAGAATCCGGTCGGGGAGCCACCAAATTTGCCTCCCGCCAATTCATATACCCCTGATGGTCGATGAGTACCTTTGAGAGTAAGTGACGTGGATCTCAGTTCCAGCTTTGAGCAAGCCCGCGAACTCATGGTCCGAAGGCAAATTGAGGCGCGTGGCGTCTCGGACCAACGAGTCCTCGCTGCAATGCGTGAGATTCCTAGACACATCTTTGCCGCAAGGACCCATCAGGACCGCTCTTATGACGACTGCCCCTTGCCGATCGGGTTTGGTCAAACCATTAGTCAACCTTACATGGTTGCCATAATGACGCAGTTACTCAGGTTGACAGGCAATGAGAGAGTCCTCGAACTTGGCACGGGATCTGGATACCAGGCCGCGATCTTGGCAAAACTCGCCAAATGGGTTTATACGGTAGAGCGCATACCGGAACTCTCCGAAATGGCAAAGTTGAACGTTGCTGAATGCGGTCTGAATAATATAACGTTTGTAATTGCGGATGGCACTAAAGGCTGGCCTGATGAAGCGCCTTATAACGCTATTATAGTAACAGCGGGGGCGCCTGGCATCCCAGTTCCTCTATTTGATCAACTTGCTGAGGGTGGTCGTCTAGTGATCCCTGTTGGCGACAGGTTCTCGCAAACTCTTAAAGTCGTGGAGAAGATTGGTGGCGTTAAAAGAACCAGGGATTTTCTTGACTGCAGGTTTGTTGATTTGGTTGGAGAATACGGCTGGTCTGAACCCTGAGGTCGGACCATTGGCAGGTCGGTTCACGCCCGTTAGTTTTAATCGGAGGTCTTGCTGATTGGTCCGGACACCAATTGTTGAATAACATTGCGTTTAATTCTTAACTCATTGTTCATTATAGGGCTCGTGGCAATACAGGCCGGCTGCGTCAGGAGAGGAGCCGACTGGCCCAAGGCGGCTGGCGCCATTGAACGGCCCGAAGCTCCATTCAGCGCCAAATTCCTGTATCATGTGGTGGCCAAGGATGAAACATTGTCAGGAATAGCGCGCCAGTATAACTTAAATATCCAGGATCTCGCACAGGCGAACAACATTGACAAGCCATATGTCATAAAAGAAGGGGCAAGATTGCTTATTCCAAGTCGTATCACTGAACGGGCCGCTGAGAAGATTCTGGAAGAGAAGCCGACAGTAGGAAGGGATGAACAATCTGATTCAAAGCTCGCCTGGCCCATCTCTGGAAAGGTAATTCAGGGGTTTGGGAGTGGTGACGCTGTGCGTCGGAATGGGATTACAATAGAAGGGACGTATGGAGCAAAAGTCATGGCCGCTGAGGCTGGTAAAGTCGGCCACGTCGGGGAGATTCCTGGTTTGGGAAAGGTGGTCCTGATAGATCACTCTGACGGGTTGGTTACTGTTTATGCTCATTTGAACGAGACGACAGTATCGGTAGGGGACAAGGTTTCCAGGAATCAGGTTATCGGCGCTCTGGTTGGATCACAAAAGACGAAGGACCCCACGCTCTATTTTGAGGTGAGATCCCACGCAAGGCCGACGAACCCTGTCAAGTTTTTGGGTTCACGGCATTAGATGGTATCGTGGAGGCTTAATATTATATGAAATCAGACTTTAACCCGTCGGATTGCGGTCAAAAAATCGACCGGCCGAAACTCTTTTCAGTCCAACACCCTTTTACAATCCCTTCAGGTGTCGTTTCCACTTCCCCATCCGTGCTTGCCAGAATCGCTCGGGAAGTTGAGGAAATTGGTTTTTTAACCACAAAGACGCTTAGTCTGAGTCCACGCCCTGGGTATAGGGAACCGGTCCTTCACGAGTATCATCCGGGGTGTTTTATAAACGCGGTGGGTTTGGCTAATCCGGGCGCGGCCAACTTTGCTGAGGCAATGAGATCGTTACTTCCTCTTCACGCGCGAAAGCCGTTACTCGTGTCAATAATGGGCAGCGACCCAGACGAATTTCTTGAGTGCGCGTTTATTCTTAATGATGTCGCTGACGCTTTTGAACTTAATTTGTCGTGTCCTCATGTTAAGACCGCTGGATTGAGTGTTGGGACTGACCCTGTCTTGGTAGGGAAGATCGTTGGATTGCTTTGTGATCGTTTGCAAAAGCCGATAGTGCCGAAATTGTCCCCCAATATTACAAACATCGTCGAAATGGCAAAAGTGTGCCAAAGCGCCGGAGCAAGTGGACTGTCATTGATAAACACAGTTGGACCCGGCATAGCGGTTGATGATGATGGAAACCCAATTTTATCAAATGTGGTCGGTGGGATTTCCGGGGCCGCTGTAAAACCGATAGGCCTGAAATTGGTGAGAGAGGTTTCGTCACAGGTTCATTTACCGATCATCGCGTCTGGAGGCATTGCGTCACCGCGGGATGTTGAGGCTTATCGTAGAGCAGGCGCCAGCTATTTTGCAATTGGGTCTAACTTGGCCGGGATGACAACGCCTCAGATTAAAAAGTTTTTTAGATGGGTTGCAAGTCCTGCGGGAGAAGGCAAAGCGGGGAGGCGGATTAAAACATTTGGCCCTAAGGCCGGAATGACTAGATATTTCCGGACAAGAGTCGCAAGCAATAAAAGGATCGCCGCCAACATTTTTAGACTTGAACTTGATGAAGGCCCCAAATGTGATCCCGGCCAGTTCTTTTTCCTTCGCATCCCTGAAATTGGAGAAAAGCCATTCTCGCCCATGAGTGACCTAAAGCCTGTATATTTGATCAGGTCCGTTGGTCCCTTCACAGAAAAACTTTCAGCGCTCGAAGAAGGCGCCGAAATATATTGTCGCGGCCCTTACGGCAAGGGCTTTCAAGTCCCCAACGAAAAGGACGAACTTTTGGTTCTGGGTGGAGGTACAGGGGTGGCTCCGATTCTGTTGGCTGCGATGAAGTGGCCCAAGAATATTATCAAGGCATTCTTCGGATTTTCTCAACCGCTTGAGGAATGGTTTATTTCAGAAATTGAATGCATAGCGCCGACCGCAATGATTTCTATAGACAAGCCAGGTGAGCCCGGAGCTGTATTCGAGTCGATAGAACGGGAATTTTGCGCGCCCGACCTGGGAATTGGGACTTTTAGAGTATATATATGTGGCCCTTATGATATGATGAAAAGGGCAGGTAATTTTTTTTCGAGATTTGTAGATCCAAAAGAGGTATATATAGCCAGAGAAGATGTTATGAAATGTGGGATCGGCCTGTGCGGAAGTTGCGGCACGGAAAATGGTTTACGGTCCTGCATCGATGGTCCTGTCTTTCCTTTCAGTAATTGACCTTATGAGATTCGAATAGTACGCTTAGATTATTCTATTAAATTCATTAAAAACTTTTCAAATTATTATTAGATAAAGAGTAAGTGATACCATTGGTCCCGGTTTTTGTGATCAGTGGACTTTGATTCTTTATAGGATTAATATGAAACTAGGTAAGTAAGAAAATGCCGAGGGCGATAACTTACTGGTCAGTTAAGAATACGTTTACGCTTAATATAGAAAGGGCTTAAAATTGAGAATTATGAGACAGAAAAAACTTTCATCGGAAGATCGCAAGACACAAGTGCTTGCCGCTGCAAGGTCTCTCTTTGCAAGGGGAGGGTTCGCCGAAGTAACATTGGATGATATCGCTGCAATGGTTGGGATCAGCCGGCCACGTGTTATCCAGCTCTTTGGCTCTAAACGAAATATCTATGAAGCCATAGCTGAAACCGCCTACAGGTCCCACCCAATGGATCGAGATCTAGTTGGGCCGATGGAGCGAAAAGACGATTTTGGGGTGTTTAAAGCGTTTGCCTATCACATACTCAAACATACTACGAATCGGGAAGATCGGGAAATCTTCAAGATTCTAATGTATGCCAGACTCAGAGAAGACAGTTTTCATCAAAAGCATTTTCATGAAAAGGACACCCTCATGATAAGCTACTTGGCTGATTATGTGACCAAGCGAGTCGATGAGGGTGTGTTCCGTAAAATGGACCCCAGAACGATAATCTTTTGTTATCAGGCTATGATTTCGAATCTTGCAATATACAAGAACGTCATGAAAAGGATGGAATTTGTCACGGTTGACGCCCTAAGCGAGGAATGCGCCCGAATATTCCTCCAGGGTGTTCTGGCGACAAAAGAATCCGATAGCTGAGAAACGGTTTGTAGAATCAATTATTGCTGAAGAGGGGGACGCCTTGTAATCCCCCTAACATGAATCCCGACATGGGCTAGGTATAATATTTTCAAGGAGTTTAACAGGAACGGACCCCTCCCTTGTTGACGGCGCCTCATAAAAAACCCTGACGAAATCATAGACGATTCAACTGCAAAACATAGGCGGAGAAATAGGAGATGGAAGGAGAAAACAGGACTGGAAATTCTCGATGGAATAGGTTCGACAGAAACCCTCCATATCTTTATTTCAAACCGATCAGGCGCCGCGAAACCATGTCAAGGCCTCAAAGGCCAATAAAAATCCTAACCCAAAAACAACACTATTCTATCATGGAATTAACATGCTAAAACTATTATTAATTTGAATTAAATCGTCTATTCAGAAGGTAGGAAATGCCTAAAACAAAGGTGATCTTTTTATGCACGGGGAATACCGCCAGGAGCCAGATGGCGGAAGCTTTTCTAAGAAAGCATGGCGGGGATCGGTTTGAGGTTTTCAGCGCAGGTCTCGATCCCAGTGAAATAAACCCTCTAACCAGGAAAGTAATGGCTGAAATCGGATTGGATCTAAGTAGCCAATATTCAAAGGGATTGGAGCAGTTCTTGGATAAGGAGGATTTTGATTATGTGATAACAGTTTGCGGTAACGCTGACGCAAGATGCCCTTTCTTCCCGGGAACAGTTGTACGAATGCATTGGCCCTTTGACGACCCAGCGTCCGCTGAGGGCACTGACGAAGAAAAGTTGGGAAAGTTTAGAGAGATAAGGAATCAAATAGAGCAAAAGATCAAATCGTGGTTGAGCAGTCCTGATTTTGCGCTCTGAGATCTTGGGACGGCCTTGCCCCCGCAAGTGGGAAATCATTCACATTTATGAGATTGAGCGCTAGAGCGAACTTCATGGTTACAAATTAAGTACAGTTACATTTTGGAATCTACTGACCACATAGCAGGTCCGAATTTGAAGCGTGATCAGAGCCGTGGTAGGTGAGGCCAAGAATTCTTTCATATGAGGATGTTTTGCGAGATATATTCGCTCCCCGTCCAGCTTTTCATTCCCCTCGAGTTCTGTGGCTGTTCCAATGATAGTGACAGCGATAGCGTGGCGAAGGTCCGCTACTTCGTTGGAGCGGTTGTCGACAAGCATAGCCACGCCCGATTTGGAGGACAAGTTGGAATACTTTCTAGTAGCACGGGTGGTTGCAAAAAAAATAGACCTCAGGTCATCTGTCTCAGCGAAAGCAACCAAGTTCAGATAGGGGTGGGTTTGCTCAAGAGTTGCGAGTACTCCAAATCTTTGAGAGTTAAAAAGATCCCTGAGTTGCTTTCTAAGTTGAATTTCATTTTGTTTGGTATCCATGTTTCTCTTTGCCGCATTCGGTGTTTCTCTGAGTCCTAAAGGGTCCTGAGCCAAATTGGCGTCTGTCGAGTTACCCAGATCGGTGAACTCATGATCGTAAACTGGGTCATCAGTCGGATGATAGGGATGAAATATATTTTTCTATTACTGAAGTTAGATCTAAGCCCGATTCCTGGGTTCCTCCATGGGCGAATATCTTTTTATTCCGAACAGCTATTTCGCCTATTGCGAGTTCACGGATAGCGGCATTTAACAGAGGCAGTTCACGTATTTCCCCTTCATGACGTATTTTCCTGAATAGCGGGTGAGATTCTCTTTTTTCAACGCCGGCGCCAGTCTGAATGTCGACCTTCCATTTTGTCCAAAATTCATTCCATTCCTGGCCTTTTATCGGGAAGCGGGAGTATGAAATCACAGGACCCCTATCAAGTTCACCAGTCACGAGGTGGACCATTATTCCTTGTTCAGACGCGTCTTCTGCTATTATCTGATGGATAACCTCCTGCCAGGTTCCTTTAGGCCCCCAAGGCAGAGCTGGGTGGATATTCACCATATCAAACGCTTCCAGCTCAGGTTTGCCGATAATGAGCATATAGCCGGCCATTACAATTAGGTCTACCTCACTCATCATGCTTACAACACGAACTACTTCCATCCCGAATCTGTCGCGCCATTCATGAAGAGCAGACGAAGCCTTTTCGGCGGTTACGCTCTCTATAACGCCCCTTTTCCTGAGTTCCGGGAGAAACTTCACGTGTGAAAGAGTCGCCACCGGGATGCTCAGACCCGCGGCGAGATCGAAAAACATTTCCCTTTGCTTGCATTCCTCGTTGAACGGGCCATCTCCTGTCTCCCTATGACAGAACACCCATGATATTTCAGCGGGTAACTTTTCCTGGATTATATAATCATTGACAGCCTTCAAAAGGTTTCGGGCCGCCGGGTCGCGTCCAGTGGAAAACCAGCCGATTTTAAGAGTCATGTTTCTTCGCCTCAAATATAATTAAGCCCGAAGCCAGATTTCGCTGTAGGCCAATAAGCTAACGTCTTAGACGTGGATCTAGAGAGT
The DNA here is from genome assembly GCA_031292235.1 of Syntrophaceae bacterium. GTDB lineage: Bacteria > Desulfobacterota > Desulfomonilia > Desulfomonilales > Desulfomonilaceae > CAJBEZ01. The sequence goes on from JARLHM010000051.1 coordinate 13,360, forward strand.
CTCTTATCCCTTCTCCTAGCATGTTGTATCCCATGACGGTAATAAGAATCGCCATACCAGGGAAGAGAGAAAGCCACCATGCTATTTCAATATTGTCTTTTCCCTCTGTAAGCATGTTCCCCCACGAAGGGTCCGGCGGTTGAACACCAATACCCAAGAAAGACAATCCAGACTCGATTAGAACAGCGGATGCGATACCGAGGGTCGCAGCCACCAGGACAGGAGCCATCGCGTTTGGCAAAATATGTAGAAAGATGATTCTAGCGTCACTTGCCCCCTGGCTTATGGCCGCTTGAACGAAGTCACGTTCACGAATACTCAAAAATTCGGCCCTTACGAGTCGCGCTACCCCCATCCAGGATGTTACACCGATTACAATCATTATGTTCCAAATACTGGGTCCGATAAACGCAATTACCGCAAGGATCAGGAAGAACGAGGGGAAGCATAGCATCACGTCAACAAAGCGCATCACAATTCTATCAATTAGTCCACTGTAATAACCTGAGAGCGCCCCAAGTATCATCCCTATCAAAGTGGAAATTCCCACGGCCACAAAACCAACACTGAGAGACACACCCGCTCCGTGGATGATTCTCGATAATACATCCCGTCCCAATACATCCGTCCCTAAAAGGTGTTTCCATGTCGGGGGCGCCAGAATATTTGAAGTGTCAATGCGACCTGGAGGATAGGGCGCCA
>JARLHM010000245.1 GCA_031292235.1 Syntrophaceae bacterium
AAGACCCTAAGTAGCTTGATTTGCACCTGAGGGGAGACTTCTCCAATCTCATCCAAGAATACAGTGCCACCATCGGCCTGCTCGAATCTCCCGGCCTTTTGTCTTAAAGCGCCGGTAAAAGCGCCCCTTTCATGGCCGAATAGTTCACTCTCGACAAGGGACTCAGGATAGGCTGAGCAGTTAATCACTACAAAAGCTTTGTCTCTTCTGTCGCTTCGCTCATGAATAGCCTTTGCCACCAACTCCTTTCCCGTCCCGCTTTCTCCTTGAATTAGGGCTGTTGCGTCAGTGGGAGCGATATCCTCTATGAGTCGGTAGACTATCTGCATCTTAAGGTCTTTACCAATCATGCCGCTGAAATCTGAAGAGGTGTCTAGTTTTTGCTGAAGATTAAGGATAGCCTCTTCGTGTGCAATGGAACGTTTAATAACGCCACCGACTTGATCTAGGATGAGACTCACCATGCGAATCTCTTCAGAATCACACTTACACGTCGGAGAACAATCAATCACCAGAATTCCGTAAATCCCGCCATCAGCACTAATAGGGACGATCGCTTGCCGATCGAACCGCTTGAACGAATCAGGCAGTGGTATATCTCTTAAGCACGATCCGGTTTCAATTTTGGGCTCAGTTAACTTATCAACAACCGCGATTACGCGATTTACGTGATCCGGATCACTTGATGTAATAATGTCTTGATCGGAAACGACGAAGAACAAGTCCCTGTTCTCATTTAAGAACAAGATGGCTATCTGGTTGTCCAACACAACTTCGCGCAATCTCGAAATCAAAGTTTGTCCCAATTCTTGAAGGTTTGGGAGTGAACCCAGTTCACGAACTATCTCGCAGAAAGTTCGAGTTTGATTGTGGACCCGTTCAAGTTCCAGCTTTTGTTTTTCTAATCGCTGGGTATATTCTTTCAAGCGCCCCGCCATGCCTTGGAATGAGTCGGCTAGAATCGCCACCTCATCTTGCCCTGACACGTTAACCTTAACGTCCCAAGAGCCTCGGTTGATGTTTTCAACGGATCGAGTGAGCTGCTCCAATGGGCGGGTAATTTTTCTAACAAAAAACAGACTACCGGCAAGAGCGCCAAGAAGTATGAATAGGGTTATAAGGCTCATATTGAGACGCAAGGCGATAACTTGCCTCTGAAGGGGCTTCTCTGAAACCCCGAGTCTTAATAGGCCCGCTTTCCCTTCGAAAATCGGCCAAGCGATGTCGATGAACTTTTCCCCTGTTTTAGAGACAATTGTCTGTCCATTGCCGCGATCTTTCGAAGTCGCCTTGTTCGCGTCTAAGAGTTCTTGTGGGAAATCCTTTTCGAAAGTGTGAGCTAAAACTTGCCCGTCTCGAACCACAAAGAGGTAGGCTAATGATTGATTGCTCTTCATCTGCTGATCAAGTGACTTTTGTAAAGCCACCAGATCATGGGTCAGGACCTTGTCGGCGGATTCCATCGCAAGGGCGTGCGCTAAATTCTCGGCCTGAACTCTGGCCGAATCAGTTAGACTTGCGCTATATTGATAGGAAACAAGTAAAGAAAGGGCCAATCCGCTGCTGATAACCAGCAATGAAGCAGCCAGCGCCAATTTAGTCTTGAGGCTTCGAACCCCCATCACTTAGCTCCCTGCTAGTCCCGGCAGGTCCTATGACAGCCCGGATTGAATCATACCAATGGTCATTGGCCGCCACGAACCTGTCAATCATTAAACGGTCTAGTATTTCAGCGCCTTTCTTGTCGGCTCGCATTCCGAAAAGCGCCTTCCTGATTGCGTCCTTAGTTGGTTTAGGCAACTGTTTTGCCGCAACAAGAGGTGGCATTCCGTAATTTTCGGATTTTAGAATAATCCTTGTCTTGGAGGTGAGGTCCGGGTTCGTTTTGTTAAAGTATTCCCATATTAGTCCGTCAACCGACGCTCCGTCTACAACGCCCTTCGAAACAGCTAATATGGAATTGTCATGACTGTATGTGTAAATAAAAGAGCCAAAAAAGGTTTCGGGTTTCTCTCCGATCTTTTTAAGCCAGGCGATCGGGGCCAGTTTGCCGGTGTTCGAATCCGGGTCCGTGAATGCGAAGGCTCTACCCCTAAGGTCTTCAAGTGTATTGAATCGGCTATCCTTATTAACAATCAGATAAGCATTATAGAAATGTGATCCATTAACTTCAGGCGCCGCCAGCAATTCCAATCCATACTTGTCCTTGCCCGCCACGTAGGGCCCTGAACAGACAAACGCCAAATCAACCTCGCCCTTGCCCAATAATTCGTTGATCTCGCTATAAGTTTTCCTCTGTTCGAGGACTATCTTTTCCCCTAGTTTTTCCCCAAGATAATCGAGCAATTCCTGATAAGTGGAAAGTGACTCTTTTGGTGAAACCATCGCTCCAATCGCTATTCGCAACTGATTATTCCCGCGCTCCCTCGTATCCGGTCTCTCTAAAGTGATTGTTTTCGAAAAATCTACAACTTTAGATTGTTCTTGATCTGAGCATCCACCGTTAAAGAAAATCGTAAAAATTGTCAGGTAAACGAGGAACAAAGCGTTTAACTTAGTGGCTTTCGACTTAAAAAGTGATAATATTGTTGGAATCATCTGGATACTGCACAGCCGGGCATTTGCTCTATCTTGGAACTGTAAAAAATCTTTGACCCAATATCTCCACCATAGTAGCATCTAATAAGCAAAAAATGAATGATATCAAACCTGAAAATTAGTTTTTGGTCATGTGGCGCATAGAAAATGAACAAGAAATATCGATTCTCCACTATCGTCAACTTTTACAGCAAAACATTGACATTGATCGTTTCTGGCATGGTCTTTGTTTTATTCCTGCACAACACAGCAGTTGCTAAGGACAAGTCCGAAACCCAAGTCAACTCGCTCTCGGAATTGGTCCAGATGTTTGATTCTTCGAGCTGTAAAGAATGTCATGAACAGATTTACACACAATGGGAGAAGTCCCATCACGCTCGGCCGCTTATGGGACTGAATGACCAGATCTTTATCGCAGGATATCTAAAAAGGGGACCGCTCGCTGTTAAGCCTGGGGAAAAAGCGGCAAAGAGTAACTTTCCATGCTTCAAATGCCACTTTCCACAAATCAAGTACGCAACAGACGCTGTAGCCGCAGAAATCGCGGAGGCCGTATTAAAGTATGATAAGGCCACTGTTCGCAAATTGAACATCGGTTGTTTAGTCTGCCACAATGAAAAGGCCGTTGTGCACGGTCGCCCGGAAAAACAGGTTATTTACGGGAACAAAGACATCAAGGATCATCCAGGGCGTCCTGTTAAAAAAAGCCCTCTCCTGAAAAATTCGTTGATGTGCGGACAGTGTCATGGACTAGGGCCCAACCTGGAATTTGAACACCCAGTGCAATGCGCTACTCTTTATGGAAGCTACCTACACGCATACATCCCGTCCGGCGGCACAGAGACCTGCCAGGAGTGCCACATGCGGGATGGCGATCACTACATGCCACCGAATTTCAATAACAGAGCCGAATTGTCGGAGCGCTTGAAGGCTGCCCTTCCTTTGCAGGTTCGGACGCTGGCGTATACTTTCCAGCCGAAAGAGGGAGATGTCAGGCCAATGGTAGTGGTAAATACGAAAATCACCAGCAAAGCGGGCCATCGCATTCCTGACGGTTGACCATCCAAAACTGAAGTGGTCCTGGATGTGACCGCTAGCGACCTTCACGGCAAGAAAATATTTCATACGTCCAAAATTTACATGCCCCAAGCTACTGATTCTCGATCAAGCCAAATGGTTTTGGGGCCTGACAAAAAGTTGGGGCTCATTCGGGACACCAGTATCCAACCATTCGCTCCCAAAGAGGAGACCATCGAAATTCCATTGCCTGAGGGTGTGACAGATGTAGACCTGGAAATCAATCTCACTTATCAGCCGAGACCGGGGGATATTTACCCAATCCACAACATTAAAAAGCGTGTCAGCCTCGATCAGAGATAGAAAAAGCGCTGAGCTTTTGGATCCACCCCAGGCAATTCGACTTTGACAATTATATCTTCGTCGGTCTCATAAATGTCTAAAGCAGGGTTGAATCCACGACTTAAGTAACTCGTGGGCAGCCATCCCTCTGAACCAAAGAATTTACTAAAGAGATCATCAACCTATTTCTTGAATTCGATCATCGCATTGTCTGGAGAGCTTTGGCTTCCTCCCTATTTCCACGGAATGAGACTACGAATTTTCTAGTGACCTCCTTTTCTAGTATCTGGGTATCTGTCCACGATCTGATCGCGGAAATATGCGACACTTCATATCCTGTGAGGATTCAGTGGCTCCGGGGCTCTGATCCCTGATCAATTCGGAACCCCTATTGAGAGATCTCTTTTCAAGGAGCGCCATATGCCACTGGTATACTTCGCATGATTCACACGTCCTATGACAGGCCGGGATGTCTTTCTGGTTGGACAAGAAACGAAGCTTGCCCGTAATTAGCCAGCATGACCTACCAAAGTGAGGATATGCTGGACAATTCTCTTTTGAGGCGCATTGCCGGATTTCCCAACATTTTTCCAAGGCGTACATCTTTTGTTACACCCCCATTCTGACTATCGAGCCAGATTCGTATAGATAGTGACACCAATTTCTTCCGAACAGTGTTTTGAACATGCTCTATAAAATTTCGTCAACCAATAAGTTAGCAAGTTTAATGCCAGCAATTGAGCATGTCTGATATTAAATAGTTAAGAGTAATTCACGAAACAGCACGGATTTTACAGTGTCAATTTGTTTTACAGTTTGTCAAAATGATGAGTCATCACCCCCTTGCTCAGTATTTATAGAACTTCCTACTTGATTATAATCCTCAGTGGACCATTTTGTCTAGAAAAAGATGGTCTTTTCTTGGTCTTTCGGCTAAAAAGCACTTGCCTAAGATTCAGTTCCATGGTCCCGAAAAAACAGTTGACCGAGATCGTTAAGGATTCTGAATAAAAACGATGAAGGCTATTATCTAGAAACGCTCAGAGACCGCAGGTGGATCGGATTATTGGCTCCATCTATAGGCCTGTATTTCAAATAACGAGCTTTAACATAAGATGAACCATAGTACTCGTAGCCGGGCCATAAAGAAAAATTGTCTAACTGTTTGTTGTCGCCCTTTATCCAAGGCTCCCAATTTTGATTGTCCGCGGAAATGTCCAATTCCCACTGCTTGGGGACCGATTCTCTATCACTCCAAACAATCCTCGCTCGGCTAATCTCAAATACCCGGTTTAAATCAAGGACGATTTCCTGTCTGGATCCCGGATCGGGAGTTTTTGACAAGTATTCCGAGCGATTGGGATATCCCGATAAAATATTCGCTACGCCATTTTTCTCATTGTCTGGCGGAGGGGCGTACAAAACTTTCGCCGTGACAGTTAAGCTCCAGAAAAAGCTACTGATATCATCAATTCGATCACCTTCGGTAAGTGGCTTATTGAAAATTTGTTCTTTGATGTTGTTGGCTAGTTGCTTAGCAATCAAATAATTCGCCCCCGCCGTAAGGTGACACCAGTCCGAAAACACCCACTCGGAAGTGTTGTCGAAATATTGGGAGAAATCCACCAGTTTAATTCCTTTTGCTTGTGCTCTGAGACTTATGCTGTCGATAATAAATTTATACACATCTGCCGTACCCATGTCATAGTATTGTTCATGCTCCTTAAGGGCTTCGATCTTTTCCTCAAGCTCATGTCGAGGCTTTTTGCTCAGATAGAGCAAAGGCTGCAAGGCAAAAATGTGTGGAGTCCCATCATTTTCAAGAGCGCTGTGATAATCTTCTATTACTCTACCGACTACGGTCACGTTGTCTGATATCATCTTGGATCTGATTTCCGGTTTGATTTTCTCCGCTTTGAATGATTCCGGGTTGTCAGAGGTTGATGAGCGATGAAGCCTATTGCCCGATTCTATAGACTGAAACAAGTCCGTTCCGTTCCAAAACATCGCCATCAGGAATGTGTTGTTCTTAAGCCACAAGCTGAGATATGAAACCAATCCAGGCCCGCCATATGAAAGAATTTGTCTCAGGATACCGTCATACTGTCCCTCGCGGAAATAGTCCCAGTCTTTATCAGGAGCGCTTACCGGACTGATTTCGTTTACTCCATCAAACGAAACCACTAAATCGGGCTTATATCGCCTTAATTTTGTAATATATCGGAGCAAATCATGTTGATAGGCATGACCCCACACGGCCGTGTTGTAAACTTTAATGGTTTTTCCGGGAATAGGAGCGGAAGCGTTCAGAATTTTCTCCATGACATGGGAAATCGTCTCTCTATATTCAATTCCATAGTAACCAGTTAGAGGCGCAGCCGCGCCGGTGGACCCCAAACCGAAAGCGGTCGAGCCGCCCGTTAGAAAAACACGAAACTCATCTGAGGGCTTATCTAGAGCAATTGATACGGGTTCTCGAAACCCTGCGTTGTTAACATACTCAAATTGATTCCCTTTTGCTTGATTTTGAGAAATGCATACACCAGGGACGAGATCATAATCATAATGAGAAACAGGTTCGGTAAAATCTCGTTTTGCCATGTCAAAATTCGCAGGATACACTTTTCTTAGGTACGTTGTTTTTAGAGCAAATTCAGCAAGTTTTTCCAAGCCCATTAAAAGAATCGCCACCGCAAGGATCAGGAAGAGGGTATATCCTGATTTCTTGACGCAAAACCAAAATGACCTGCCAATTATTTGAAACGCCCTTTTAATATGGGGGCCAAGCCTGAATTGTTGGACAGTTGACATAGACCCGGCTTGCCCCGTCACATGGTTATTTGTCATATCGCTCTCACTAATTCCTAACATTCAGTTTCCCTTTTCTACGCCGTAACATGTTGCAAAACAAAATCCGCTCCCATTGAGAGCTAATTTGTCCCCAACTGAATTTGAATCATTTTATGGTTTGAGTAGGATCTGCATAAGCCAAGACTGGTAACGGCTTGCTGAAAAAGATCAAACCGTTACCGCTAGTTATATTGTAATTCTCCAGTTTCGCTATTTGACCAAAACCTCAAATAATAGTAAACCATATTAATTCATGGCAATTCGTCAAGTTCCTAACAATTTAGTATGGAGATGTTATCGGGACCAAACGGTCGCGCCGAGAAAACCCTTAAACCAAAGGCTAGACCACCGAAGCCCAGACAGGCGTCTGTTCATCGTACGGGACTTTGCAATCACCCAGCCGCAATGTTTTGTGAGCCCTCTGGGCTACGTTGGGGTCATGTGTCACAATCACAACGGTCCGTCCCTCCTGGTTGATCTCTTCGAAGAATTCCATAACCTGTGCGCTGGTTTCCGGATCCAGACTCCCTGTCGGTTCATCGGCGAGGACTACGGTAGGATCATTGGCAAGCATGCGTGCCAGGGCTACTCTTTGCTGCTGACCTACACTGAGTTCAGATGGTTTGTGCGCCAAACGGGCGCCAAGCCCCAGACGTTCCAGCACGGATGTGGCCCTTTCCTCCTGTTCGATTTCAGAGAGGCCTGCGAGAAACAGTGGCATCTGAACGTTTTCAAGCGCGGAAAGATATGGAACAAGGTTAAAAGTTTGAAACACGAAGCCTATTTTTTGCCGCCTAAATTCCGCTCGTTGATTTGGTGGGAGATCATAAATCGATTCTCCGTCAAGTACAACTTTTCCGGAGGATGGAGACATCATGCCGCCCAGCATGAGCAACAGAGTGCTTTTCCCACTTCCGCTAGGGCCTACAATCGATATGAAATCACCATCGAGCATTTCATACGAAATTCCGTCGAAAACCGTCAATGGCTCGTGGCGATGGTTATATGTCTTGCTTATATTTTCCAACTTCAGCATTATTTATATCTCCTGAAGAGTTGTGCACGGGTCGAGGCGAGCTGCGCTTCGAGCGGGGAAATAGCTGGCGGAGACAGCGATTATAACTGATATCATTAATGCCCAAATTATAAGGGTAGGCATAGGAAGGACAGCTATACCCGCAATCCTGGGGCCCAGCAGCAGCGCCAGCAATGTTCCAAGTAAATAACCGGATATGCCTCCAACCAGTCCCAACAATATGGCCTTATATAGGAACATTCTGAGAACAAAACCAGAGCCGGCGCCCAACGCGATTAACGTTCCGATCTCGCGTCTTCGTTCCCGGACATTGGCATACATGTAATTGGCGATCCCAGCCCCTCCGACGAGGACAATGATAGCTATAAAGACTAGCGAAAGGCTCGACATCATCCGGTTGGTCTTTATCTGGGTGTCAACTATCTGCCCGATGGTGACGACCTTTGTCTCAGGAAGCAAATGGTTGATCTTAGATACCAGCCCCTTGGAGATTTGGTCGCAACATCCCACAATCTCGATCACGCTGAGAACTTTACCTTTCCCGGATAGTTGCTGGACGGTGTGCAAATGAGCAAATATCCGCGAGTCGTCTACCGTTCCGGTTTGAGGTAAAACCGCAGCCACCGAGAATGATTTACCCAGCAGAGAAAGATTGTCATTAGCCTTTACGCCGAGTGCGCCCGCCACATCAGCTCCGACCAGGATTTCATTTTCGTTGAGAGTGTCGATGACTCTTTTTCTTACAAGGGTCTCCTTCGGGTCTTTTGGCGTTAAACCTGGGATATTAGCGACCGTGCCACAGCCGGTAGGACGGGAAAATATACCGGCCCCTTGCCATAAAGACTTTGCCTGAAACTCGCTTTTGGGCAATATCCCTGTAAGTGTAAACTTCCGGTTGTCTAACTGTACCGGGATGGCCAGTTTTGGTGACAGGTTGTCTACTCCCTGGATGTTGGAGTTTGCCAGGCGACTGACATACTCCTCGGGAAATTCTTGCCCTTGAATATCTGCGCTATAATAATTTTGCAACGTCACTGATTTGGGGAGAACCAGTATGTTCGCCCCCAGGGCATCAAGTTCTTGGGCCACTGCTTTTTCAGAATAAAAAGTGATGTTTCTCATGGCCACAATGACCGTGACACCCAGGAGAATGGCTAACAGGCCGGTTACAACCTGATTTTTCCGTTCAAAGAGTTCTTTCCAAACAAGCTTTCTGAGTCGCATATTGTTTACCTCTAGTTTCCTGCGCCGCAACCGCCGGCTCCACACCCGCCTGCGCCGCAACCGGCAGAAGTGACTTTCGTTAGAGTTGCGATCAATTGATTCTTGTCTGTCGCCCCCTTGAAATTGCCGATTAAAGATCCTGGCGGAGCGATGAGGAGGGTCTCTGCCTCAACAATTGGAGATGTCATGCCTAATTTCGCCAGAAACGGTAACTCCCTTGGCTGGCTGGGATCGAGCTTCAGGACCTGGACAAAATTTGTAAATCTCTGATCAGAAACAAACTCCTGCACCCCTCTCATGGCCTCTATGTTTGAGCGAGTTTTGCCATTTTGGACGCACAGCACCACCAGTTTGCCTTGCTGTAACGAAACCAGAAGGTTTTCCATAGCAGGAGTGGCGAAGGCCTCCAGGATCTGCCGCTCGGTAAAATTAGTTACGAAATTAGCGGTAATGGCCCCATTGGGAGCAACAGCCAACACCAGGGGCATTGGAGCGTCTTTTGCGTTAAACTTCTTTACAATACCGGTTTCCGATGGATCATCTACATTTACGGAGATTGATTCTCCACGTCCCTGCGCAGCCGTCATCGCTTGGTTGAAAACGTTGCGCATGGAACTTGTTTGCGTGGTGTTGCCGCGATAGAAGAATATGAACAGGTATTTATTGTCCTTGCTAGCTCGATCAATTGCGGTCAAGCCTTTGCCGACAGGCGCCTGTGTTTCCGGGGTGAGAGCTTCTGAAATCTGCGCTGCAAACATCACGATTACTAAAGCGACCACTGTCAGAAACGAAATAGATTTTCGGAACTTTATACTTGACAAACCCACTTCTTTTTGTTAGACTCTTCTTAGGGATTAATGATAGGAGGGTTTGTTATGGAAAATCAAGAATTGAATTTAGCAACATTGGTTACTGTCTTCGCTGATGAACATTCTGCTATATCATTCCTAGAAACTAAAAGATGGCCTGACGGTCCAATCTGTCCCTTCTGTGG
>JARLHM010000246.1 GCA_031292235.1 Syntrophaceae bacterium
AAGCAGGACGAGCCGCTAAATTCGATGAGAAGGGCAATGTTATAGACTTTGCTATTAATGAAAAATGCGCCGCGGGAGCCGGATCGTTTATCGAGGCAATGAGTCGCGCCCTTGAAACACCACTGACTGAGATGGGGAAACTTGCCCTTTCGTCGGATAATCCGATTCCTATGAACGCCCAATGCACGATCTTTGCTGAGTCCGAGGTTGTGGGTCTTATCCATGCGAAGACTCAAAAAAAGGACATAAGTAAGGCCATTCACGACGCGATGGCCAGTAGGATAGTATCCATGATAAGGCGAATAGGGGTAAACCCGGACATAATTATGATAGGAGGCGTCGCGTACAATCCTGGTTTTACAGCAGCTCTCCTGAGAGAACTCGGCGTCGATAAAATATATATCCCAGAAGAACCAGAATACGGAACGGCTGTCGGAGCGGCCTTAGTTGCGGCTAAGGAATAGGACATGGGATGGTTCATGCAAATTACCGGCAGGTTTTAAACGGCAAAAACAATAAAATCGGAGGATATACAAATGTCAGAGGAGAAAAGGCCGGAATTCTGGCGATGGGCTGAGACCAACTGGGTTAACCCCGATATTCGTTGGGAGGACGCTCAGTTCATCACTCTTGGAATCGACGTAGGGTCAGTTAGTTCGCAGGCTGTGATCATGGCCGACGGTAAAATGTACGCATATGGGAATATGAGGACCGGATCGGACAGTCCCAACAGCGCAAGAAACGCTCTAAAATTCGCTTTGGGAAAAACAACCCTAACCGAAGTTAAAATCAGTTATTGCATCGGCACCGGGTACGGTCGTGTAAATGTGCCGATGGCGGACAGGACGGTAACAGAAATCGCCTGCCACGCAAGAGGCGCAAATTTCTTTTATGGACCTAAAGTCCGAACAGTCCTTGACGTTGGTGGCCAGGACATAAAGGCGATCCGGTGTGACGAAAAGGGTAAGGTTACAAACTTTCTGATGAATGACAAATGCGCCGCAGGTACCGGCCGAGGTATGGAAGTTTTCTCCGACCTTCTCTCCGTTCCCATCGGCGAGGTAGGGGAACGGTCTTACCAAGTGGAAAAGGAGCCTCCTGCGGTTTCCAGCACATGTGTTGTTTACGCAAAATCCGAAGCTACCGGTCTCCTAAGAAAAGGTCTTAGCACTAATGAGGTCCTGGCCGCGTATTGCTCGGCCATGGCTGACCGTATTTATTCACTTCTCGAAAGAGTTGGGGTTGAGCCCGAATTTGCGATTACCGGTGGGATGGCCAAAAACAGAGGTGTCGTAGGAAGACTTACAAAAAAGATGGGGCTTGAGCCGCTGAAGACCTCATGGGATACTCAATTGGCCGGCGCCGCTGGAGCTGCGTTGTTCGGTTATGCTCTATGTCAAAAAAGCAAGGGTAAAGGCAAATAATTGTACGGTCGTAACGTGCGCTAAAAATTCTTTGAACCTTAAATTTTGAAAACTTTCAACGCAATGGTCGAGGATAGTTAACAAGACTTAATTCACGGGGATAGAGAACCACAGTCCCCGTTTTACGCTAAGGCACCGTGGAAAATGGATGTTAGCCAATTATGGATATAGTGACGGCTCGGGAAACTACTTTATAACCATAGACACTGACAAGTGCAATGCCTGTGGCGCATGCGTGGAGGCCTGTCCAGCCCAAATTTTTCAGGTAGTTGATGAAGATCCGAATGATCCCATGAATGAGGAACCTCTGGCTATAGTGGTTGCCGGAAAAAAGAAAAAACTTAAATACGAATGCGGCCCCTGCAAGCCTTCTGGAGACAATAGGCCTGCGCTACCATGTGTCATGGTCTGTGAAGGCTGCGCTATTTCACATTCCTGGTAGAAGCGCATTATCTGGGAAGGAAAGGTAATAGTAGGTTCATGGTCAGATGCCGGGTTCCGGGGCCGATGAGGATGACTTGTTTTAAGAAGTTGTGGAACGCGCAGGTTGTTAAGGTCTGCGCTGTTCAACTAAGAGTAGATTGGCGAGAGCTGTTTGAACTTTGTCAACAATTGAGCAAGGGATTTCAAATCAGCCGAATTTCTTAAATGACCTAATATCCCCAAGCCTTCCGCCCTATCATGAATGATGGATTCATCCTGATCGCAGATCACAATCGTGGAAGTCATCCAGTTTATTTTCAAGAATTCCCCTGCCAATTTCAAACCGGCGCTGGTAGAAGGGTCGTCGTGAATAATGAGAAGGTCGAATGGTTCCTGTTTTTGTCTCAGGAGCGCTTGATCCGAGGCCGAAAAAACCTCCGCGACAATCTGAGAAGATGCCAAAAGATTCAAAATCGAGGAGATATCCAAGATCCCATCTTCTACAATACAAGCCCTAGCCACTTTGTTAATTTCCAATTTTATCCCAATTTTGCCAAAGCGCCTCTCAGCGTATTAACCGCAAGGTCAGCGCAATGAGTATTTTCTCTTGGGAGGCCCCCAAGAAATTCTATCAACTGTTCAGATGTAATGTTGCAGGCCTCTGCTGTCGCCTTGCCCTTGGCCAGACTGGTCAAGGCGCTTGCGCAAGCGATTGTGGGGCCGCAACCGTTGGTGACAAAACCTATCTTTGAAATTTTTTCTCCAGACAATCTTAAAAAGATTCCAATTGTGTCACCACACATCCCGCTCATAAATGTATAAGCGTCTGGTTCTTCAAGCGCTCCCATATTTTTGGGGTTGTTAAAGTGCTCAATAACTGCGGGTGAAAAAAGTTTCGCTGCGTCTTTAACGACCATTCCTTCAATTTCATCAAAAATATCGTTTTCTGATCCCATTGAGATTCCTCATGTCACATCGATGTGAAATTCCCGCCACAGCAACTTCCCGGTGTACAATTCTGTTTGGATGGATTTGATCCACAACAGGCACCGTGAGGACCTGCATGTTCAGAATTTACTGTAGGAAGTGAAGGGGCGGACAGTATACCTTGCAATTGGCTCGACCCGCAGGACCTACATGCCTTTGGGTCGGAATTTCGACCGATATCAACCAGCAATTCGCTAATTTTCCCACATTCAAGACACTTAAATTCTTTTATGGGCACCGGATAAGCCTCCAAGTTATAGATTTGTCAAACATTGACGACTTCTTCAAGATGTTTTGCGCGAGAGAAATTTTCCACACTGATAAACAAGGACTTTACCCCTGGGATAGACTCAATTTTATTCTTTATTGCGCCTGCCAAGGCATATGCCATGGGGCATGCGGGCGATGATGGTCGAAAAATAAGATTTACAGTGCCGTCATCATTAATCGATAATCCCCTGACAATTCCCATACGCATTATGCTCAGACGCGTTTCCGGATCAATGATTTCTGTAAGCACTGTCTTTATATCGTTTTCCAAAAGTCGTTTTTCCATCACTGAACCCCTGCCTATTTCCAAATGCGCTGATTCAACTGTTCCCACACTTCGATGATCGCGTCACTGGCCGGGCCAGGTCCTTCCTCAATTACTGTTCGGCGTTTAACCATAGAATCTGTAACAGTCCTATCATAAGGTATTTTCCCGGCCAATGTGATGTTCTTAGATTTGGCGAACTCCTCGATTTCGTATGTCATGCCCGGATGTATATCCCATTTGTTGATTACCAATGAACTAGGAATGTTAAAACCTCTTACGAGTTCCGATGCCCTTTTCATGTCATGCAATCCGGACATAGTCGGCTCCGTTACTATGACAACATAGTCAACTCCAGTAATGGACGAAATTACAGGACAACCAACGCCCGGGGCTCCATCCACAATTACTATGTCCATATTTCGCTCTTCGGCTATCAATTTGGCCTGATTCCGAACAAGAGCCACAAGCTTCCCCGAATTTTCCTCTCCAGGAATAAGGTTGGCATGTACCATAGGCCCGAGACGTGTGTTAGAAATGAACCACTTGCCGTTGAGAGTTTCTTCCATTCTGATTGCGGATTCAGGACAAAGATAATGGCACAGAGCGCAACCTTCGCATGCGGTATGATCAACAACAAAGCTTGCGCTAATAGCGCTGTATCTACAATTTTCTTTGCAAATCCCACAAAGTGAGCATTTGTCGTGGTCTATTACGGCCTTTTTCCCTCCGAAAAAATCCTCTTGATGGATTATTTCCGGTTGGGCTAGAATATGGAGGTCCGCAGCATCCACGTCACAATCAGCCAACACTCTATTTTTAGCCAGAAATGCAAATGAGGCTGTAATTGAAGTTTTTCCCGTTCCACCCTTACCACTAATTACGGTTATTTCCTTCATTGGTTTATAAACTGGACCCTTTCGACGGTATACCAATAATCATTGAAATATCATCCGTCAGCTTCTTGAATTTATCAGCATACTCAGGCATCGATTCAATCAGGAGCGCTCCCTTAGCGTAGCCTTCAGCTATTCTTCGATGATGGGGAATCTCCATTAACAATGGAAGGCCTCTATTCCGGCAAAAATCCCTTACAGCAGAGTCACCTATATCAGATCTGTTGATGACTACCCCGATGGGTATGCCGAGATCTTTGATAGCCTCAACGGCTATTTCAAGGTCGTTTAGACCAAACGGTGTGGGTTCTGTTACCATGATCACAAAGTCAGATCCCTTGACAGTGGTTATGACTGGACATGAAGCTCCAGGAGGAGCGTCAAGAATGGCGAACTTATTGTTCCTGATTCTGGCTTTTACCGCTCTTATCAGAGGAGGGGCCATGGCTTCCCCAATTCTTATTCGCCCTTGTACGAACTCCACTGGTCCGGCCATGCCCGTTTCAACCACCCCCAAATTTCTGGGAACTTCGTGAATGGCCTCCTCCGGACACAACATTGAACAAGCCCCACATCCATGACAAAGCTCCGGGAAAGCGATGACAGTCTTGCCTATTGGCACTATAGCGCTAAATTGGCAAACTTCACCGCATTTCCCGCATAGCGAGCATTTTTCAAGATCCACAGAGGGAACGGGCAAATTCACAGTATCCGTCGTTAGAATGGTTGGCTTGAGCAATATGTGGCAGTTCGGTTCTTCGACGTCACAATCCAAAATTTGGGCGCGATCCCCGAGGACCGACGCCAAACTTGTCGCCACCGTAGTTTTGCCTGTACCGCCTTTTCCGCTCGCAACCGCTACAATCATATTGAAAAATCCCTTTAAATCTTACCAATGCGCTTCAGCGTTAGGTTTGTCGGCAAGCGGCACCTCATTCCTTTTCACTCGCTCAACAGCCTCACGAATTGTCCCCGATTGTTCGATTCCAACTTTGACGCCTGCCGCTTCCAATGCAGTAAACGCGTTAGGCCCGCAACGACCGGTCAATAGCAGATCAACTTTTCTATCTGCTATGGTCTTTGCCGCCTGAATTCCCGCTCCGCGAAAAGCGTTCACATTCTTAGAATTATCGATTGCTTCAATCAAGTTGCAATCATCATCCACTATGACAATGAACGGCGCCCTGCCGAAACGTGGATCAATCACGGATTCAATTGTTTTTCCCGTAGACGTCACAGCAATTTTCATTTTATCCTCTCAGCGATAACTAAACTCCACCACCACAAACTTGGTTAGGAGCTATCACTTGTAATTTGCCCTCAAGCAATTGGACTATCACCGATCCGACTGTCTCACCTTCCGGACCGTAATAAACCTCAATTCCCACCTGTTTGAATCCCATCAACGGGCGCATCCCTATGCCACCGACAATAAGAGAATTTGCCCCACTTTTATGCAGAGTGTTCACAGGGGCGAAACAACCACCTTGCTCGTGAGGTGGATTTTCCACTATGGAGACTTCCTTAATCGCTCCATCTTCGACATGCACAAGCGTGAACACATCGCAATGACCAAAGTGGCCTGATCGAGGAGCGTCTAGTCCGCCAGGGTTCATTGATGGAACAGCTACACTTTCTCTCGCCATTTATCTACTCCTTATACGTCCATGATATTGTTTAGTATTACCGCTCTTCAGTAGTAATTACCTGAGATATACCGCAATAAATCATCCTTGCCAAATCACTGTCTCGACTTGTCTCGCCAATTGTCTAAAAGCCTCTGCCGACGATCCCTGAGGATCTGCGGATTCAATTGTGACACCAGCGTCACCTCCGGTAACAATCTGCGGATCAATCGGAATAGCCCCCAGAAAAGGCACGCCAAGTTCAAGCGCAGCTTTGGCGCCTCCACCCGTCTTGAACAAATCTATGACCCCGCCGCAATGCGGGCACGCCAACCCACTCATGTTTTCAATTATGCCAAGTGTCTTCATTTCGAGTGTTCGTGCGAAGACCACGGATTTCCTTGAATCTAAGAGCGCTACATCCTGAGGCGTGGTCACAATGACTGCCCACAGCGGTTGTCCGAGTAACTGAGCTATGCTCAACGGCTCATCTCCGGTTCCAGGGGGAAGGTCTACTATAAGATAGTCCAGAGATCCCCAGTCAACGTCGGAGAGAAACTGCTGAAACAGAGAATGTTTCATTGGCCCTCTCCACACAACAGGTGTGTCCGGGTCCTCGAGCAGGAACGCCATAGAAATAACCTTAAGGTTATCTGACGCTACAACCGGAGACATCCCATTGATGCCCATGCTAGGAACCTTATGGTCAATGCCAAGCATTTTAGGAACATTAGGGCCGTGAACATCCGCGTCAAGCAATCCGACGGAACGACCTGAGCGCGCCAGGGCCACAGCCAGGTTAACAGCCACTGTTGATTTACCGACCCCGCCCTTTCCGCTCATTACAGCTATACGGTACCTAATCTTAGAAAGCCTGTTCTGCAAGTTTACTTCCATGTGTTTTGCTTTATTGGCGGTATCGCAACTTGCGGCTGTTCCGCACGTCCCACAAGAAGTATCAGACGAACATTTAGTATTCTCCGACATAATTCCTATTTACCTCATTCTATGTTCACTTGAATATATAACTTACCTCAATCATACATGGGCAATTTCGTTGGGCGCCTATCACGCGAAGCGCCCACCGCCTTGGAACCCGGATCAGCAAGACCGATTGTGTAGATGATCACCTGATTTAACCGTCCGAATTCAATTTAATGGGGGTGCCTGATCTGTCAAAGGATTAATGCTTACCCACTCAATTAGACAATTCCCGCATCCCCCAAAACTCAAAGACCATTTATTCCGTTTTGAGCCATGATTGTTAACATCCGCCTTTAAAATTAAGTTTTTTTTGGGCCGCCCATATATAGTCCTATTGGATCATGTTTCAAAGCTCAAATCAATTAGCTGCGTCTATCAAGCTTTGTACTATCTAATTATAATTTATAAATCATGATTGTACTAAAGGCAATAGGTATTTTAAATTAGCGTTCTGATAATTGTACTCATCGATAAAGTATTTTAAACAATTTAACCTTGAAAATCCATTTGTCAAAAAACCTGAAAAAATCTTTTCGGTTCACAATCATTAACGAGTATTATAATGCCTTAATTTGATCAAAACACCGATTAGGGAGATTCCATGTCATCGTCTAGTCATAAAAAGTTCTTAGTCACTGGTGGGGCCGGTTTTATAGGAAGTCATCTTGTTGAGGACCTGGTCGCGCGCGGTCATGAAGTTAAAGTCCTGGATAACTTTGCAACGGGCAAGAGAGAAAATTTGATGCAATTGGGCGACGGCCGTTTTCTCCCAAATCGGGATTTCGAATTGATAGAGGGTGACATAAGAGATTATCAAACTCTGTTGACGACGACTGCACGCTTGGATGGAATCTTTCATCAGGCCGCTCTAGGCAGCGTTCCTCGCTCTGTAGGCGATCCCTTAACGACGCAGGAAGTGAACGCCAACGGGACTCTCAACGTTCTGTGGGCTGCTCACAAAAATGGTGTGCCACGCGTAGTCTTTGCATCATCTTCGTCTGTTTATGGATCAAGCGCCACATTACCCAAAAAGGAAGGCTTTGAAGGTTTGCCTCTGTCTCCTTATGCCCTGACCAAAAAGATCAATGAAGAACATAGCAAGTTGTTCAAAGATTTATACGGCCTAGATACTGTCGGCCTGCGTTATTTCAATGTTTATGGTCCGCGTCAGGATCCCAATTCCGAATACGCCGCGGTAATACCCAGGTTCGTGACCCGACTGCTGGCCGGCGTTTCTCCCGTAATTTATGGAACTGGTCTCCAGAGCCGTGACTTTACCTTTGTGAAGGACGTCGTGAAAGCAAACTTGATGTCAATGGAGGCTCCTACTGAAGTTTGCGGCGCATCCTACAACGTGGGTAGAGGCGACCAGATAAATTTGCTCGAATTACTGGACAATCTCAAGGACCTCTTGGGAAAGAGGATAGAGCCCGTATTCGAACCTACCCGACCGGGGGATGTTATGCATTCATCCGCTGATATAAGCCTGGCGGCGGAGAAGTTAGGTTTTCAGGCGAAGTGGGAATTGCGAAAGGGCTTGGAAGCGAGCATAGGGTATTATGCGGAAACGCCGGCCTCATAATATCGGTTTTCCAGAACAACGTGTTACGAAGACCCCCTCTGAGTCATAAATCTGATCTCAATATTTGAGTTGAAATTATGTTCCGAAAAAAAAAGAAAATGTCCGACCCTAACCCCTGTACCCTCAGCCGGACACTTAAACTCTGGAAAAG
>JARLHM010000247.1 GCA_031292235.1 Syntrophaceae bacterium
GCAGCGACGTGTCCTTCCGGAAGCGCCAGACTTGACGGTTTTTCAAATCAACAGATATACGCTCAAATAGAACAGGCGATGGCGGTCTAGAACGGAGGTTTTTCGTTGCCCAGATTCCGTTGTAGATCGTCTTGTCATTCACACTGAGGAATAGATATGTCCGAGAGTCAATTTGAACCCAAAATTGTCGGTTTCCTTTGTAATTGGTGCGCTTACGCGGGCGCCGATCTGGCTGGTGTAAGCAGACTCCAATATCCGCCGAACCTTAGAACCATCAGGACCCTGTGTTCAGCAACCGTGGGACCTCACCAAATACTCAAGGCGTTCCAGAAGGGCGCTGACGGTGTTTTTGTAGGCGGTTGACACATCGGTGATTGTCATTACCTGTATGGTAATTATATGACGGTAAAGAGAATGGGGTTCATGAAGAAACTCCTTGAGTTTTCAGGAATAGATCCCGAGCGACTCGTTCTCAAGTGGGTTTCGTCGGCTGAAGGTCCGAGATTTGCCAAGGTCGTAACAGAGTTTGTCGAAAAGATCAGACAACTTGGACCATCTCCTTTACGGCCCAAAAGGTTTGGAGAACAGACCCTGACGGAAAAGGCGTCCTAGAGATATTTCTTAAACAATCTAATTCCGGTTTTTTGGGATAACCCTATGATTGAACAAGTAAAAGAACACGTTAAAAGCTTACTGGCAAGTGGCGCGATCGCCGGATTTCTTGGTCTTAGAAACGATGATGGAGTTGTCACACCGTTTCTTTTTCAACGAGCGGAAGAACTTGAGACTGTTCTTTCTCTAGGGGACCTGGATACCCCCGGCGCCGCTAGATATCCTATGGCCAAACTGGCTATGCGCCTGATCCAGAATTCCCCAGAGGATAGCGTTTATGGAGTTCTGGTTCGAGGCTGTGACGAGAGGGCCCTGAACGAACTAAAACGATGGAACCAACTAGGGACCGCTGATAGGTTGGTGAAGGTTGGAATGGCTTGTCCCGAGGAACTTGCTAAGAAGCACGAATGCCGAAAACCTTTCCCGGATGAGTTTGTAGCGGGAGAAAAAGTTTCGCCACAGCCGAACAATACAGTTAAGGAAATTTTGGCCAAGGACTTGGATTCTAGACTAGCCTACTGGCTAGGTGAATTCAATCGTTGCATTAAATGTTACGGATGCCGGGACATATGCCCAGTTTGCTTTTGCAATGTATGCACGTTGAAAGACGATGATTTGGTTAAAACTGGCGATTTGCCACCAGAGAACCCGATGTTTCATCTAACCAGGGCTGTTCATATGGCTGGGCGCTGCATAGATTGCAATCTTTGTACTGAAGCCTGCCCAGCGGACATTCCTCTTAGAACTCTTTACAAAAGGGTAGCTGAGATCATCACCGATGAATTTGGATACGTCACAGGTGAACCTGGCGATGGCAAGTCACCTTTAAATATTCTTGGACCGGACCCTGGACATACTGCGGCCAACGATTGATCTTAGCCTCTTTAGGGTGTAGGAGAGATTGCGTCATGCTCACGGTTGAAAACACGGTTTTGATTGTAATCGACATGCAGGAAAAGCTTGCCAAAGCTATGCACGATCGTGAGAATCTGGCTAAGAAAGCGGCCCAGATGGTTAATGGCGCAAAAGTCCTTGGCATTCCTGTGATATGGACGGAGCAAAACCCCAACGGTCTTGGTTCCACCCTTCCCGAAATTAAGGAGCGTCTTGTCGATTCCCATCCTGTTGTGAAATTCAGTTTCAGTTGTTGTGGCGAGCCTAAATTCATGGAAGTCGTCAAGGATTGTGGGAGAAAACAAGTTCTAGTTCTAGGTATTGAATGTCACGTCTGTGTGTGTCAAACCATAATTGACCTTAAAGAATTGGGGTACGAAGTACAAGTTGTTTCCGACGCCGTTTCGTCCAGGACCAAGGAAAACAGGGCCGTTGGTCTGGAGAGGGCAAAACAGGCAGGCGCCACCATTACAAGCGTAGAAATGGCTCTTTTTGAACTGTTGAAAGTAGCCCATGGAGATAGCTTCAAACAAATTCTTAATATTGTCAAATAAGGTCTATTGAATAAAGCTGGTCTTGGTGTCGGTTTTATTCATTTTGAATCAGGATTTTCATACTAGTTAAAGCAATATAACAAGTTATGTGCCTCAAAACATCTTAAGCAGATTTTTCTAGCCTTGTCCACCTCCACTATGATATAATAAATCAAGTCAAAAAATCCATGTAACGCGAGGTATTTTCAGGTGAACCGAGTCAATCTGATGATCGGACTCCTAGGGGTGGCAATCGCTGTCTGCTTCGCTGTATCAGCGACGGCCATGGCGCTCGTTCTAACTTATCTCGGAGCTGATTAGCCGCAGCTCATCGGCTAAATTCAAGAATCTTTACCTTTTCGCCGGGGATCGATGCATTGACATCGGGATCGTACATAGCCGAGATTCTCGATCCCCGCATCCAGAACGTTCCAGCCGTGACCGCCCTCGCAAGATAGGAAAATTTGTACAACCCTCCGTAAATGCTATTCTTAAAAACACGGACCCCGTCATCGCGAATTTCCAGGTACGATGGGTAAAACTCTAAGAGTCGATCATGAGCTTCCGAATCATCAGCTAAGGTTTCCCCTTCCAGTCCCTCTGTCTTGAGTTCCGTGTTTATGGGAGTAAGTCCCGCCGGCGTGAAATCCTCCAGAGCCAGAAATTCCATGATTCGAGTGTTTTTGGAACGGTCCTGGTACCCTATTTCAAGCGTAATGCGAACGATATCGCCAACCTTTATTTCTTCCTTACCGTTCAGGTTTTCCATCGTTTTCGTTATACTGAGTCCTCCAGCCCCTGTCGCCTGTTTGGAAGGATTTTCGGGATATGACAGGGACAGACAGTAGCTCACGAATTGAATTGAATCTGACCGTACAGCCAGCGTCCCACTTTTGAGCAGGGAAGCAGGGTCCAATTCAATGGTCTGCCCCACCTCATTCAAGACCAGCTTTTTGGGCCCATCTTCTTTATCGTCAACAAAAATATTGACAGACTTGCCTTGATTGGCAGGTTTGCCCCTTTTCTCAAAATATTCACTAAGCGCCAATAGACACCAACCGGTATCAGCAGTTGAAATCCAACTTCCATCAGGTCTGAGTCCCATCATTAGTTTACCGGCAAGCTCATCGGCTTTTTGGGAAATTTCCTCGATATCCAGAGTGGCCATCAAACATACCGCCAATTCACGCCACGGTGAGTCAAAAGAACTTTTCCTGGAAAGGTTTTGGCTAGGCGCCAATTTCCTGGTCAGGTCTTTTGTTTTCTGTGGGACGAGGTAGTTGACCTTTTTTGACGCCATCAACAATAGCGCCTTGGATTCTTCAGAAAGTTTTCCATAATCCGAAAAAAAGGGCTCAATATCGTGAGGGGTCAAAGCATTGAGTTCGGCAAGCGCAAAAATTGTCCAGTAACGATTAGCGGTCGACCTATAACTGGTGTCCGAGGCGCCCTTCTTAAATAATGAGTCCTTTAGAAATTTAGAAGCCAGGGTCAAACTGGACTCAGGGACCTTCATGCCCGCCTTTTTGGCCTTGATGAGAGCAAATGTAGCGTATGTGGATGACCATAATGTTGTGTCAAGCTGTCCAGGCCAGTACGAAAAACCTCCGGTCAATTGCTGGGAGCCCAGGATCTTGTCGACCCCGTTTTTAAGAAAATCATCGACGGCATTAGTCGACAATTCGGGGATCTGTCTCGCTGATATAAGGTCCCGCAAGCCGACCAGTGGAATTACCGACGAGCTGATCTGTTCAATGCATCCGTACGGGTAGCGCATCAGGTATTTGAAGCCCGGCATGATTCTGGACCAATCATTCAAACTCAAAGTCAGGTATGCCTTGACGCTTTGTTTTTGAATCGCTCCTGAAATCATGTTCCGGACATATTCCGGAAAATTCACGGGAACCTGGAGCTTGTTAGAGAAATTGCCCTGAATCGAATGCCTGATTGGAGTGTACAAGCCGCGTGTGGGGACGGTCTTTTTGACTGCGTCCACCAGTTTTAGGGTATTTCCGTCGAATTTCGCGCTAACATCGAGGAAAGTCTGTTCGGATTGTTCCGCTAACTTGGCTTCAATATAAACAACCTGTGATGAATGTTTCGATAGATCAAATTTCTCATCCCCTGGTTTAACAGTCATATTCTTCGAGGAATTAAGTTTCAGGATGATAGATCCACTTTCGTCGGTGTTGTTGAAGCTGGTGAACGGCAATAGGGCCACGTCTCCAGGACAAAGAAACCGCGGCAGAGATGGTTCCACGTAAAAGTTTTTTGTAACTAATAAAGATCTTTCCGCTGAAACAAATCCTGACGACTTGTCCATGGCCACCGCGAATACACGATATGTTGTGAGCGAATCCGGCGCAATAAAGGATACGGTCGCTTTCCCGTCCGCATCAGTGATGACTGCTGGGTTGAAATAGGCTACAGCCCTGAAATCCTTTCTGAAACTTGGTCCCATTAGAGCTTTCGCCGCCCCACCTCCGGTTAAAGGATGGGTGGTAAAAGTTTTGTAAAGGTCCTGACTAACCAAATCCAACCGGAGGTCCCCTGTCTTAACTAAAAGAGGCAGATCAAATTTCCCTAATGAAGACAAGTCGGGAATTTTGAAATCGGTCATTGCGAGGACAGCCTCATTTACAACACAAATGGTAATCTCAGAAACGACACCAGCCCCCGGTTGATCCTGTACAGAAAGATTCAGTGTGACCTTCTCGCCAGGTTTAGCCTTTAATTCAGACTCTCCCTTGTTGACTTCCAGACGTAATTTCTTCAAGTCGGTCTGAACTGACGCATTAGCGCAGCCTGAGTATACGGCTGGCATGTCGGAGTCTGTTTGGCTCGTA
>JARLHM010000248.1 GCA_031292235.1 Syntrophaceae bacterium
AAAATGTCCCTGGATAAGACGGTTATGCCCGTGAAAACATATGCCTGGCCGTCCTTTTGCGAAGGTTCTCCAGTCCTAGGAAATGAGTGAATCCGATAACTGGAATCAATTCTTATAGGGGTATGTCGATATGGGGGCTCTTGAGGCCATAGCGCCAATGTCGCCAGCGCGTCGTTCCGGACATGAAAGTCAATCACTTTCGTTATGTCAAATTCGAAAAATATGTCACCGTTGACCATAAGGAAAGTCTCATCAGTCAAAAAGGATTCATTTGCCTTAAGCCCACCGGCTGTTCCGAGTATTTGAGGCTCATAAGAGAACGAAACGTCGTAGATATTCTCCAAGACCAAGTCCAAACAGCGTTTCATTGTTTCAGGAAGGGTATGGAGATTCAGCCTAAACTCTTTAACTTCAAGCGCCCTAAGCTTCTCCAAGATAGTCAGGATCAACGGTTTTCCCAACAAAGGGATGGCGGGTTTAGCCCTTTCCAGCGTTAGAGGTCTTAGACGCGTGCCAAGTCCAGCAGTCAGAACCATTGCCTTCATTTGGTCTATCTATCTGTCAGAATGGCATTTTTGTCGTGGTAACGCTCCAGCGCCAGGAAAATGAGCTTGTCGACCAATTGATTGTACGCCAACCCGCACGACTCCCATAGTTTGGGATACATGCTGATGGACGTGAATCCTGGTAATGTGTTTATCTCATTAACTACAACTTCGTCGTTTGGAGTCAGAAACATGTCAACACGAGCCAAGCCACTTCCATCAACAACCCGATAAGCCGTTAAAGCGGCTTGCTGAGCCATGGCGACTTCATTAGCGGTCAGTTTAGCTGGAATAGCCAATTCCGCGGTATCACGCAAATATTTCTCTTCATAATTGTAAAAGACAGCGTGAGAAACTATTTCTCCAGGGACGGACGCTACAGCGTCTTCATTCCCCAAAACACTTACTTCGAGTTCTCTGCCAGGGATTCCATCTTCAACCAGTATCTTCCTATCGTATTTTGCAGCTTGATCAATAGCGTCTTCCAATTCGGAGAAGTCGGAGACTTTCGAGATTCCAACTGAAGACCCGAGATTGGCCGGTTTTATAAACAGAGGTAGTGGCCGGTTTCTCAATTCATTGACAATGCGTTCTGGGTTTTTCTTCCATTCCAGGCGATAGAACCACGAGAACGGCCCTACCTTGAGACCACTCTCCCTGAAAACCGCTTTCATAAGGATTTTATCCATGCCTACGGCGGACGCCAGTGTTCCACATCCTACATATGGCATATCGGCCAAATCCAGCAATCCCTGTAAGGTCCCGTCCTCGCCAAAAGTCCCGTGAAGAACGGGGAAAACCACATCGATTGGAAACCGTTCAAAGCAATTATGTCCTGTCAATTTTATGAATCCACCATATTCGGGATCAGGCGCCAGAATCAATCTTTGGCCGTCTCGGAGATATTCCAGAGGACTGAAAGAGCTTAAAGCTTCTTTCCTGGCGTACCACGCTCCTTCTCTGGTTATAAAGATTGGGGTAACGGAGTATTTGTCCCTGTCCATAGCTGCGAAAACCGAAGCGGCTGATCTTATAGAAACTTCATGCTCGGCTGACCTTCCACCGTAAAGTATCGCTATCCTTAGTTTAGCCTCTGTCATCCGACCTCCCAGACAAATTCCGCGATAAGAGGTCAATAACACAAACCCGCTCGCTTAGGAACTCTTTTGACGCCCCTATAGTCCACAGATCAGCCGAGATCCTACTGATTGAATTCGGAAAGATCCCTAGACCCCTAGACGTCGGTTGCAACATAATTGCAATTGTGACAATAATATGTGCGCATTAGACTTCAGCCCGATTAAATTTTATAAATTATTATGTTCAGGACTAATTCAAGAGGCCCATATGCCGCTTCATGTAAGATCGAAGATTTGGATTGAAAACGACGATGGGAAGCTGATCATTGGAACTGGTCGTCTGTTGATCCTCGAAGCTATCATGGAATTGGGATCTATGAACAAGGCAGCCCAGAAACTCAAACAACCCTTTAGGGCTGTCTGGGGAAAAATACGCGCAACCGAAGAACGCTGCGGGTTCAAACTTGTCAACGCCACAAAAGACGGTACCAGGCTGACCAGCGAGGGGCTCCAACTTTTATGGGCCTACACTAGACTTAGAAACAGGTGCGAGAAATTTACCGACGCTCAGTTCAAGGAGCTTTTTGATGATCTTTAGCAGGCGATCTCAAGAAATGGTTTGAAGGATGGTTAGAAGATTGTGAACAAAGAGATTGGCCAGAATCAGTTTACTGGTTCCGAAACATTGGATGAAACAAAAGATTCGGAATTGACTCAACAATTTCCGGTGACGCGCTTTTCAAACGGGACGTTTTCCAACCGTTTAATTACTCTTGCCAGGGAAACTCCATACACACTGTTTGTCAATGATGATGAAATACTTTCGATCTCAACTTTGCCGACTAACTTGGAGGATCTCTTCATAGGTTTCCTGGTTTCGGAAGGAGTCTTGACTGATCCATCAGAGATTTTAATGACCAGGGTCGATCGATCCAGCAGGATAGTCTCAATCGAGGTGGATTTGCCCGAAGATCGACTGGAGAGGATTAAGAAGAAGGGTATGCTAACATCAGGCTGCGCCGGAGGCGTTGTATTTTCCGTGGAGACGGCCTTACAACCCAAACGCGATACTCGTCATCGCCCAACATTCTCTGCGGACCTAATATTGAAGAGGATGAAAGAATTGGACACCTTCAAAGGTGTTTATGATTTGACAAGGGGCACACATGCGGCGGCGGTGGCTTCGGTGGCTCGAACCATCATAATACTCGAAGATATTGGGCGGCACAACGCTATCGACAAGATAATCGGGTATTGTTTTCTGAGGGGAATTGACCCTTCTGACAAAATCCTGCTGACCACAGGTAGGATCACCTCGGAAGCCACTTCTAAGGCGTCCAGGTTCAGATTTCCCATCATTGTCTCTCGTTCGAGCGCCAGTTCAACCGCTGTCAACATTGCCCGTAAGGTAGGTCTGGATGTTGTCACGTACGCCAGGGCCGGTAGATTCAATTTTTTCGGCCACGGCGCCATAAACATCTTTCCCGAACTGGACCAAGAGCAAAATTCCCTGGACTAATCCAAATTGGAGTTTCGGTGGCGGGCCTACATGAAACGACTAGGAGAGAATTCGTCGTGAATGATCTCTCCGGGTCGTTGTTCATGTCAGTCTATAAAAAGGATATCTATGCGTTTGCGGCGGCCTTTATCTCCGGGGTGTTCGTTTCTTCCAGTTTCTCTACCCTAACCGCGCACACCTTGTATTCAGGTATTTTGCATATTGGATCAAGAGCTGGATTGGTCAGCACGTTCGCATTGGCTTCCATAAAATGAAAGCTCATGAAAATGGTTCCCGGTTCAACGATGTCAGTTACTACAGCTTTTGTGATTACCTCACCGCGGCGGGAAACAATTTTACAATTTTCACCACTGGTTAACCCGACGTCTTTGGCGTCATATGGGTGGATCTCAATGTATCCCTCAGACATTTCATTTTCCAGTGTAATGGAGTTATGCGTCATTGTCCCGGTGTGGTAATGCGGAAAGAACCTGCCAGTGGTCAACAATATGGGGAATTCTTCATCAGCGAGTTCTTCGGGTGGTCGGTATTCCAAGGCGTGAAATAACCCTCTGCCACGTGTGAACCTGTCCTTGTGAAGTATTGGAGTGCCGGGATGATCCTTGGATGGACATGGCCAAGGGATGGGACCGTTTTCCAAACGGGCATAACTTAGACCGGCGTAACTTGGTGTCACTAGGGCGATCTCCTCAAAGATTTTTTCGGGAGATTCATAAGTCATGGGCAAGCCGAATCGTGTTGAGATGTCACAAATTATCTGCCAGTCCGGCCTTGCTTCACCAGGGGGATTGACAGCCTTCCTGATTCTGAGCACATTGCGTTCGGTGTTTGAAAAAGTCCCGTCTTTCTCCGCAAATGAAGCCCCTGGAAATACAACATCCGCAATCTTTGCCGTATCGGTAAGAAAAATGTCGATAACCGCCAAGAATTCAGCTTCCTCAAGCGCATGCTTAACATGTTTTACGTCCGGATCGCTACCCGCCGGGTTTTCGCCGAGAATCACCATGCCCTTGATTGAGCCGTCTTCGAGCCCATGCATCATCTCCATTATTGTAAATCCAACCTTAGAAGATAGCTGGGTGTTCCACAACTGTTCAAACTTTTTACGGTTATTTTCGTCCGTGACAACCTGATAGGCCGGGTAAACGTTTGGGAGCCCTCCCATGTCACACGCTCCCTGGACGTTGTTCTGGCCGCGAAGTGGGTTGACGCCACAGGACGGTTTGCCGATCTTTCCGGTCAACATGGAAAGATTCGCCAATGACTTCACGTTATCCACGCCATGTGAGTGCTGAGTAATGCCCATAGCGTACAGGATTGTTGATTTGTCGGAGGAAGCGAAGGCAATTGCGATCTTTTCAATATCCTCAGTGGACACACCCGTAATTTCGGACGCCTTTTCAGGTGGATAATTCTTGAGCGTTTGTTCAAGTTTTTCAAAACCTTCCGTGCGCTCCTCAATAAAAGCTTTGTCATGAAGGCCTTTGGAAAGAATAACATTCATAATGCCATTGATCAGGGCGACATCCGAGCCTAGTTTTTGTCTGACATGAATATCGGCGACAGATGTGACATGAATTCTCCGGGGGTCCGCTACAATGACTTTTGCGCCCTTTGCTTTGGCTTTGTAAATTCGACTGGCTATAAGCGGATGGGCAACAGAAGTATTTGATCCGATAATGAAAATACAGTCGGCGTCCTCAATCTCAGGGATCGAGTTTGTCATGGCTCCACTTCCGAAAGCGGCGGCAAGACCTGCCACCGTCGAAGAGTGTCAAAGCCTGGCGCAGTGATCTACATTGTTTGTTCCAAATCCTACCCTGCAAAACTTCTGAAAAAGATAATTTTCTTCATTGCTACATTTTGCCGATGAAAGGAAAGCCATGCTGTCCCCACCGTGCTTTGCCTTTATTTCCTGTAAACGGGATGCGGTGAAATTCAGCGCCTCGTCCCATGAAACTTCCTGGAGGACCCCATCCTTTTTCAATAATGGCATTGTCAATCTCTGAGGACTCTGAACAAACTCATGGACGTTCCATCCCTTAATGCAAAGCTTGCCCTGATTCATCGGATTGGTCTTGGAAGGCAGAGTTTGTGTTATTCTACCGTCCACTGTCTCCAAAAGCATCTCGCACCCACACCCACAATAGGGGCATGTTGTTCTTACATACTCGATTTTCATAATGCCGCCTCCTCAAACAAGATCACGCTCTGCCCACCAATCTGATAACAAACTAACCATAGTTTCTATCTAACGGAACTGAAACAGCAAATGAAATAAATCAATGAGTTTCTTTGAAATATGGGCCGATACAAAGACGTAATAATTTACAATGTATCACCAGCGCGCGTTGTAATCAAGAGACTTTAAGGCCCTGTGAGAATACGCCTACAAATAGCGCAATAAAAAAATGGCCGAGCTATTCGCCGGCTCGGCTTTTTAGGAGGTAACGAAGCGTGGAGGCTTGTAGCAATAATGCTTCGCTTTAATTTATATACGTATTATATTAATTTAACAATATAATGTCAATAGTAATAGATATGTCACATTATACAACAAACGCCAATTCTCCAAGGTCTCTATCCGAAGCAACTATAGATCCTGATTATGCAAACTAACTCCAAGGAGTTGTCACGTTAAGGTTAATGTCGTTTAGGTTTTTTTGATGTATCTATATTGGATTTTGGAGCTGAACGCGACCCAATAAGCCATCCAAGGACTATCACGTTCATTGCGAGACTTCCAATCTCAAAAAATTGTGTAAGCCCTGAATCCAGATAACCTTCATCCGCCATCCTTAACACGTGGAAACCCAAAATCGGTGTGTCGATAACCAGGTAAACAATGCCAAGAACCACTGCGGTGGCCTTTTCATTCCAGAACGCTACTCCCAGTAGAAATGCCGGTATCAATGCTACTGCGAAATAAAAGATTTCAAACTTGACCGCGGTCGAATATGGAGTAGGGTCCAGGCCCAACATATACAAGTAACAAAAATACAGGAAGCATTTTAGGTAGAACCATAGCCCCGCAAGCCAGAAAATTAGAGAAAAATCGGCATCGAACCGTCTCTCAGGAAACAGTTTAAGATTACTCAAGATTCCTACGCCAGCCATCTCAGACTCCACCTTTCCCATTCATATAAAGGGGAAATTTGACACACAATTCTCTGACATTTTCCCCGATCCTACGGATGACGGACTCATTGGTCCTATTCTCGATCGCTTCAGATATCCAGGAAGCGATTATGCGCATTTCATTGATTCCCATTTGTCTGGTTGTGATCGCAGGGGTTCCTATCCTGATACCGGAAGCTTTGCCAGGGGGTAGGGGATCGAACGGGATAGCGTTCTTGTTTACCGTTATACCAGCAGCTTCCAGAATTTCCTGGGCCTGGGCCCCGTTGACATTTTTATCCGTTAAGTCAACGAGCACTAGATGGTTATCGGTTCCACCGGACACGATCTTAAAACCGTAATTCATCAGTTCTTCAGCAAGAGTTTTCGCATTTTGGACAACTCGGAATTGGTATTCTCTGAATTGCGGGGTTGCAGCCTCTTTTAACGCTACAGCTTTACCAGCGATGACATGCATAAGAGGTCCACCCTGCATTCCAGGAAAGATGCACGAATCAAGGACAGACGCCCATTTCTTTTTGCACATCACGATCCCGCCTCTAGGACCGCGCAATGTTTTGTGTGTGGTGGTGGTGACAAAATCGGCGTCTTTAGCTGGGGAAGGATGCAATCCGGTTACGACAAGGCCGGCTATGTGGGCGACATCTGCCATCAGAACAGCGTCTACCTCGCGGGCAATTTCGCCAAAAATAGAGTAGTCGATAATTCTTGGATAAGCGCTTGCCCCGGCGATGATCATTCTGGGGCGGTGTTTTATTGCAAGTGACCGAACCATATCATAATCGATACGGTGATCTTCCCGTCTGACCGAATAAGGCACTACCCGGTAGATCTTTCCCGAAAAATTCTTCGGATGCCCCATAGAAAGGTGGCCACCATGCGCAAGATCCATACCTAGATAGGTAGCGCCAGGTTCCATCACGGAAAAGAAAACGGCCATGTTTGCCTGAGTTCCGGAGTGAGGCTGAACATTGGCGTGATCGACCCCGAAAATTTTAGCGGCTCGGGTCCTAGCAATTTCTTCTATGATATCAACGTTTGAGCAACCACCGTAATATCGATGTCCGGGGTAGCCTTCAGCGTATTTGTTTGTAAGGATACTGCCTTGAGCCTCCATTACCGCAGAGGATGTAAAATTTTCCGACGCTATCATTTCCAAGCGATATTCCTGGCGCATTTTTTCCTGCACGATTATGTCGTATATCTCAGGGTCAGTTTTTTGAAGTGGATTCATGTTGTTCCTCTATTTGAAGCCTCAAAAGAGCCGTATCCGGTCGCTTTGGAAATTCTGTAACCGTATATGAATAGCAATTCTTGTGGACTTTTGGGATTTCATAATGATGAAAAATTGATTGACCGGTCTACGATGAGAAGAAATCAAAATGACTCGATGATGTCTATTCGTCTCTTATGACGCCCCGCCTCGAATTCAGTTTTGAGCCATACTTCCAGAATTGACAGGGCGAGGTCTTGTCCGAGGACCCTGGAACCTAAACAAAGGACATTAGAGTCATTATGGGCTCTGCTCATACGCGCCTGATACTCGTTTGCGCATAAAGCGGCCCTTATACCCTTGGCCCTGTTGGCCGCCATAGACATTCCGATACCCGTCCCGCACACCAAAACCCCTTTCGGGGCCTTGCCGTCCTGAATTTGTTTACACAGATTAGCGGCAAATACAGGATAGTCGCAAGACGTTTCAGAGAAACAACCTACATCAATAACCTCGTGCCCTTTTTGGACGAGTTCTTGCATAATTATTTCCTTCAAATTGAACCCGGCATGATCCGAGCCGACTAGAACACTCGCCATTTTACTAAGTTCTCCTGAACAAAAGGGACACGTTCTGGCCGCCAAATGCGAAGCTGTTCGATATAGCGTATTCGACGCTACGTTTTACCCTTACATTGGGCGTGTAATTAAGATCACACTCTGGATCGGGTGAGTCAAGGTTTAATGTTGGAGGTATTATACCGCGCTCCAAAGTCAGAGCGGTAAATATCGCCTCTATGGCGCCCGCTGCGCCTAAAGCGTGACCCGTCATGGACTTGGTT
>JARLHM010000249.1 GCA_031292235.1 Syntrophaceae bacterium
AATAAGATAAACGACATTTTTATGTAACTTCTCGATAAGTCCGGGAAGACCTTCGAGAAGAATTGGTTCAGATTATACTGGATTTGGCTTCCCCCAGGACTTGAGCGGATCTTTGAAGCGCGCTGTCCTCTTCCGGAGATAAAGGGGGCCTTGCCGTTGCGAGCACGCCACTAGCCCCTAGAATCCTGGGTAAAGACAGACTCACGCCATCGAGCCCTTCAATAAAATCAGTAGGCATCGATAGAGTAAGCACAGTCCTGTCATCGTCGCGTATGACCCGGGCTATCTTGGCGAGTCCAGCCCCAATACCATAATTGGTGAACCCTTTCCCACTGATTATACGATAGGCGGCGCGCCGAACTCGCTCGTCTATGTCGGCTTTCATTCCATCAGTAAGGGGCACCCCAATCTGCTCTCCGAAATCGCCCACCGGGACTCCAGCGACCCTGGCGCTCGACCAAACCAATACCTCTGAATCCCCGTGCTCACCCAGGACGTTGAGCGACACCGCAAGTCATTATAACGAGATGACAACCAGTTAAGGTATCATAATCGCCGGCCGAGATTGCTAAAGCTTCGGCAAATGGTGTCGCGTGGAGAATGTCCTCGGCTTGCGCCTCGGCCAGGTCCTTGTTGACGTCTACAAGCGCCAATGCTTTGGCGGACCCTGTTAACACAATCGCGAACGCGGCTGCGCTACCGACTAATCCGCATCCGACAACACCCACCTTCATTATTCACACCTTTCTAATCGCTTAGAACTTTCTGTTAAGCCGATCATCGACCACAACCACAAGGATGATCGGCCGGTATGTCTTATGGTCATGCGTTAAATCGATGTCGATCTGGCCGCTATCCACAGACTGGTCATAAATTGGTCCATGACCAGATTTTCATCTGTAGACTCATAAATGAGGTTCTGATGCGCCACATCCAGGACCTGGAATAAAACCGACAGGTCGTAATCTGAAACGTTAGATAAGAACTCAATAAGAGTTTTTCTTTCATTCATGATCAACACTCTCCTTCTATATATAAAATCAAAGTCGCTAAATGTAATTAATTGCGACTCAATCAATATTTGTGTCTGACAACAAATGTTCTTTTCGGTTTCTCGGTGAACCGAACTCTTTTCCTTGTCTTCATGTCAGCGGAAATGTTCTTCCCAACTGCATCGAAGAATTATGGAAGCCTCCTTAATTACGCGATTTACGTTTATTGGTCAAGTCTAGTCTGACAACCTCCTGTCATATAGATAACTTAGCGGCATCGTCGAGCAATTTGATCAATTGATCGTTGTTTCGCATGTCCAGTCCAAGCGATTCCCGCCAGATGGAGTTAGACTCCATGCATAAATAGATTAGTACATCGGCGCTGTACGACCTAATTCTTTGGGCCAGAGAGCGATAGATCGCTGTCCTTCGGTTGCGGCTCAGGCGAAGCTTGTCATCCAAACCCGGCGCAAAAGAATCATAGAAGTATCTAACTGGTCCAAATCTTGAGGTAACGACATCCTTAAGGTCAGGTACGAAGCGCAGAACACCCATTGAAATCCAGGCTATCGAGGCGGGTCTAACGGCGTCGAAAATGGCGTCGATTGTCTTTGAATACTCTTCTTCCCATCCATCAAAGGGCACAATGGGGTCAAAATGAAACCCAACTTTAAACCCGTGAGACGCGGATCTACCGGCGGCAATTAGCCTCCGTCCCAAACTGATTGCACGAATCTCCTCCGATTTACTGAAACCCGGCGCATTAACTGAAAAACTCAATATTATATTGCGCGAATTCTCCAATCTTAACAGTGGCTCTATGAAGTCTGTTTTGGTCTTGAACTCCAATGTCGCGTTATTTCGACCTGAAAACGTCTCAGCCAGCGGAACGGCATAACCGGTATAGTCATCTAAGGCCAGAGAATCCGTGAATTCACCAGTGCAAAATCGAAAAAAATGGTCAGGTGGAGCGCAAGCCAGAAAAACCTTGAGTTGGTTCAGCATTTCTTCGAAATTCACATACACTTCCATTACAGGATTGTTAAAGTAAACCTGGAGAGCGCAATAGCGGCAATCAATGGGACAACCCTGTCCAATATTCAGTATTTTCAGGCCACAGCATAAATAGGTCTTCGTACCTGGACATGATTTCACAAAGGCTCCCTTGTAACTAACAAGTTTTAGAACCTTTTTCCCTTTTACGAACGGGTCCGGGTTCATGTCGATTCTGGCCGATTCTGCGGCGATATCGACGTCTCTTAGGACCTTGGCGGAATTGAGGGACCCCAGAATACGACGGGTCACATATGATTCTTCCGCCTCCTTTTCAACCCAAATCTCATCTACCGGGAATCTCATACGCAAAAGGCGCTCCTATTTCCGATGTCTCAGGAACACAGCCCTAATCCGTTTCCTGGACAATTTACTTTCTCTGCTATATTAATTCACTGTAAAGATCTAACAAAATCAGAAGCTCTGAGGAGATGTGTCATGGCCGAGGAAAAACAGCAGAGGACCGGACCTAAATCGGAATGCAAGGGGAAGTCAGAACCCAAGAAAGACGAGGATCGGGAAAAATTGACTTCCATTGTACAGATTGACGATAGTGAACTACCGCAGAGCGTTAAAGACAAATTCAAGGATTAGTTAACCATTTTCATAATAATCATGTGACTGAAATTCGCAGGTCAGGTTGAGAAAATCTTTAGCCTTTGAACGTGAATCCAAACGGATTTCAATTGTGACCGACTCATCCTCAAATGATTGCCCCGGTCTCAGTTTAACGTTCCTGGGTGGGCGGATATCCTGTACCCACTTGTCAAAAATACGCCGGTTTTCGGTTATATCAGGAAATGCCCATCTCGTGATGAGATTTCTGAATTGAGACGCCTTTTCAGTAACTGTAAGATGGTAATCGTTTATTATTTGATCAGCCTCGAGTCTGGCCAGCATATCTGTTATCGGTTCACCCAAGTAAATCGACAAATCAAACAGGTGGGAGATAACTTCAAAAGCCTTGTTTGCGTTAAAACCTAACTCATCAATTAATTTCATGAGAGAGAGTCGTTGATCACCAGGAAGCTCCGAAAGTATTCCAGCGCTCTTCTCTTGTAATCTCCCTTTCGACAGGGCCGCAAGCAATGATGTTTCCAGGCCACCTATCTTCCTGAGCTTTTCCAGTTTAGGCCCCTTGGAAGAAATATCCAGGAATGGAAAGATTGTCTTGGCCAATGTCTCCCGAGGAATAAGTTCCAACAGCCGTTTGACCACGTATGCCCTCACAGCGGGGTCCCTCTTGATTCTTTCAAGGTTGTCCCAAAAAGCCATAATAAAAGTTTGGTCGTCCGTTTGCATAGAATCGACAACGCGAACTTCAAAACTATGCGCCTTTAATGCGGAGACGGCTTCGAGTCGCCGTCTGCCCAATACGGGGATGAAACGGTGGTCCTCAGTTTCTTTTACAACTGGAGGATGGAGTACACCAACTTGCTCTATGGAGGCTACCAGTGTGTCCAAAGGCTCAAATGATGGAATATGAAAATCCATATTCTCAAGATCCAATTGAGACTGACTAACAGTTGTTGTTCTGATATTTATTTGCGAGGTCATAATACCCTATAGCTTCTTCGCCTTTTCCACGTTTCGAAAGTCCTTTAGCCAATATCTCACATTTCTTCACCAATTCCCTGATAGCAGCTCTCCGGTAATCGGTCCGCAATTCCGGTTTTTGCAATATGTTCAGAATCGCCCGAATCCTGAACCTGTCAATCGCAGGAATCGTTTTAGAAAGTTGATCGCTCCTGTCTCCATGTTTTATTACCAATGGCTCACTTACGAACTCTACCGAATAGAAAGCGGTGACGCGTAGCCAGAGGTCATAATCTTCAGCCGCGGGGAGTTCTTCATTAAACAGGCCAATCTTATCGAGCAACAGACGTGAAATCAACACCGCGGAAGGACTGATCAAGCATCTCTCAAGCGCCCTTTCAAAGAAACAGCCGCCCTGTTTCTTGTGGATCCCTTTTTGATTAACGACCTTTCCGTATTTCAACCACAGTTCGTCGCAGTGACATATAAAATCGTCATCCGCTTCATCATAAAGTTCCAACTGTTTTTCCAGTTTGTCTTGCCGCCATTCGTCATCTGAATCAAGAAACGCTATAAGTTTGCCGTGAGAAGCGATAATTCCCCTGTTCCTGGCTGCGGATACGCCTTTGTGATCCTGCCTCAAGTATCGAATTGATTCCGACGCTCCTGCTATCAAATCAGCGGTTGAATCCGTCGATCCGTCATCTATCACTATAAGTTCGATATCTTGAAAGGTTTGTTTTAGGACTGAATGGATAGACCGAGGGAGCACATCCATCCGATTAAATGTTGGAATGATTGCGGTTACCAGAGGCATTTCCTGACCCGAAAATTCACAAAACTATTCATACGAAGGCCAAGAATGTCCTTGTCCTAGGAAAATTTTCGTGACCCTTTTCAAATGAAATGGGTCACGAAATGTCTATTTGAATGGGCTGATGCTGAGGCCTAAGATTAAAGATACCTAAAAATGCCGTCATTTGAACCGAAAGAGGAAACCATGTTCTATCAAGAACACATGCTTCCCGGCGCCTCAAGATGACTTGTCCAAGATTTAACATACTCCGACTACTCTTTTTTTGTCCTTATCGCTACCCTTGTCATAATGTGCCTGAATCTTTCGACAGACATCATCTTTTATTGTTTGCCATGAGCAAAATGCGGTTGTTCTAATTTGTCCCGTCTCGACATCCTCGTAAGCAAAGACGGCTGGACAATCATGAAGCCTGGCGTTTTCCAACCCACCCTCATCTTCATACGGAATTGTGATCAGGGTAAGCAGTTGCTTAAAACTGGTCCGCCTACTCAAAACTTCGTCAATCTTCCTGCCCCTGACAATGTCCACAAGGGCCTTGATTCCGTTGATGAAAGCGGGCTTAGCGAGGGACTTCCTGAGATTGATAGTCCTGGCTACTATAAAGGCTGCCTGAACGGCCGCAGACAGGTTGAACCACCAATGCCGCCACATCGGGGCGGATTTTGCAGGCGATTTCCGAGTTAGCTTCCGGTCCAGTTTCCTGAGCTTTGAGAGAGCTTCGGAAAGAGGAATATTAAGATACGATGAAAGAGGAACGTACTTCTCTCCATCGGAAATCACAAGTGTCGCGCTCTCACAATTCGGGTGAGATCCACCAAGGGTCTGTTTTCCGAAAAATTTGGACAGAATTTCAAATTTCATCATTCCTGTGGACACAAATTCCACATCAGGAAGAAGTCTCTCAAAAATGTTTTCGACGCACTCGGTTGTGGTCGGCTCCAATTTCAATTCCGAGGTCTCCCAGCATGGAGTCAGCGGAACAAAAGCCCAAACTGAAACATGTTCCTTGTAACTGTGGACAAACTCCATCAATTCACCCATGTTCGAGTCATTCACACCGGAGGCCACGGTCGAGATTACGGCTAGCTTGTTCACGCCGCATTTAATGACATTTTCAAAAGCTCTCTTTTTTACAGCAAGGGAATTGTCCCCCCTAAGGGTTTTGTATATTTCGGGTTTCGTTCCATCCAAACCGAAATTGACCTGAACGCCAAGGCGGCACAGTTCTTTACAATAATTCATGTCCGCCAGCTTCAGACCATTTGTAAATAATTGAACCTGAAAACCGTGAGATTTCGCCAGACGCACAATT
>JARLHM010000052.1 GCA_031292235.1 Syntrophaceae bacterium
AGAAGAAAACGCGGCCCTGCTTTGGGCCGCGATCATATCTCTGAGAGTTGATATACCAACATTCTTGAGCCTTTTGGCAAGGAACAGGAAAAGATAAGCGGTTTGCATTGCGTCTTCGAGAGCGTCATGTTTTTCGAAGAGCGGCAAACCGTATTTTTTTGCAAGATCATTGAGACCGAAAGACAACCCCGAAGTTGGGTTCTCGTAATAGTTTCGTTTTCTGTAATCTTCATAAAACTGAGCCATCTTCATAGTGTCAATTACGGGATTCTTTATCGTCCCACCCATAAAATTCCTTGTGGCCCGGTTTAAGAAGTTCATGTCAATATTCACGAAATGCCCCACAATCACGGCGCCGCTTGTGAAATCAACAAAATCCGGTAGTGTTTCATAAAGCGGGGGCGCGTCGATTATCTGGCTTGGTGTAATCCTGTGGATCAAAGTGCTGTCTTTGGGAAGAGGCTTGTTAGGTCTGGCGTAACAAAAAAAATTCTTGCCCAAGGTAATACGCAGGTTTTTAACCCGCACAGCGCCAATCGAAACAATTTCGTCAGCGCGCGGTTCAAGTCCAGTTAACTCTGTATCGAAAACGACGAAATCATAATCTTCCAATGATCTGTTACGATTAAAATCATAGAAAATTTGTCGATTCTTTTTCAGTGTTTCGTGTTTAGATAATCCAAGCCACTTCAGTATATTGCTCACGTCATTATTCCAGAACCCTGAATTCGGTTTTTACATACCCCTGAATCCTGCCAATTACTCCGAATGCTTCCTTTAGAGTTTGTTTCTCAACGCCTGTAAGTTCCGACGGGTCGATATAGTTGTCCGGCTGTTGGCCGGACTCCAGAAGTCGCAATTGGTGGATTAAGCGAATTTGTGTTTGGAATTCATAAGCTTCCACAGTTTCTGTATATAATTCGTTAGGGATAGCCCCAGCTTCTCCAAGCATTCTGAGTCTCGTCAGCGTATTAGTTTCTCTTATGCCGTTTCTTAATGCCATAATTCTGGCGAAGTCAACAAATGGGGTTAATCCGCGTGTCTTTATGTCAAGCCGGTCTTTGTGTTCCCCATTTTTCTCGACTAGAAAACCTCTGAAAAACGAGAGAGGAGTCATGGTGGACATGCAATTGCGCGCCAAATGCATAAGAAAAATGCCTCTATTCGGCGCTTGAATGATAACATAGTCTCTAAGACGCTCCGCGAGTTTTAAGTGGCCATGCCCAGGCCTAAAATCAAAGAAAATAGTGGCATGCAAAACAGCTTGGGGTTCCGGCGCGCTCATCCATCTATCAAAGTAATTCCTCCATACGGCGAATGGCTTACGCCATTTCGGATTTGACGCCATTATTTCGCCCTTGCAAAGAGGATAACCGCAGGCTTCGATATGCTGTATGGCGAGATTTCCAAATCGGCGGAAATATAGTTTTCCCTCCTTAACATGGTCCCAATCTTCAGGGGGCGTTTCATAAATCAAGGCATTGTCCTGGTCTGTCTTGAAAGTCTGCTCCTGCCTACCTTCGCTACCCATGAGGAGCCAGCAATACGGGTAGGGTGGCGGTCCAACCTGTTTTTCCAGAAGAACCAGTACACGGTTAATTATGTGGTCATTTAGGGCTGTAATCATCTTTGCCACGTCGTTAGCTTTGGCCCCTTCTGTTATGAGCTTTCTGACTATGAGCGTGGTCGCTTCAGATAACGGGTAAAGACCTTCTATCTTGGTCTGGGAGACGATTTCCCTATATAACGACATTGGAGAAACACCTTGATCGACCATGATGTCATGAGTCGACACAACGCCCACTATTTTATTGCCCTCGTTTACAGCCAGATGATGCGTTTCAAGGTTCATCATGGTAATCAAAGCGTCGAAGCAAATGGTATCCGCAGATATTGATTTGACGGGAGACGACATTGCCTCCATTACCGGGGCCTGTGAACTCAAGCCTTTTGAAACTACTTTGGTCCTGAGATCATTGTCAGTGATGATACCGACTATGCCCCCTTTTTCATCCGTGACCAGTACAGAGCCAACGCCGTTTTCCGTCATACGCGCGGCTGCGCTCTGAATGGTGTCTGAGGCGCCTACTACTTCTAGCGGCCTTTTTAATATGTCTTTCACTCTCGAAGAGAAAAGCCTCAAACCCTCTTCCGATCTGGGCTCCAACTTTTGACTCCGTAATTCTTCATACGCGCTATCCATTACGTCGCTGGAGAATTTTTCCCATAGATGTCCGGCAAAGGTTGGGATTCTCTTCAGGAGATCTAAAAAGATTTCCTTTTCGAGAAGATAGCAAAATGTATCTTCGATTGCCTCAACGGTGAACAGGGATTTGACTCCACGTATAATGGACAGCGCCCCGAATTGACTGCCTTCGCCTCTTACATCCTGAAGGATTGACTTGTTTTCGGAGTCTATGAGGTTGATTTTGATGGCCCCGCGAAAGATCAGAAAAAGGTGGGAAAGTTGAGATACATTCTGTTCCAATATGATCGTGTCCTTTTCAAAAAAATCAACGGACATCCTTTTAGAAATTCTCCCAAGAACCTGCTCTTCGAGGTCGCTGAAGGGCCTGATCGATCTGAGAAATTCGAGAACCGCTTCTGGGTCCGCGGTGTGCGAATCATTTTTTTGCGGCATCAATCGCTCCTCTCTAAAAAACCGAATTCGGTTCAAACCACGGATTCTTACAAACTTTTCATAAGAACTGTTCTTTTACAATTACCTGAAACCGACCAATTACGGCAAAAGTTTCTTTAAGTGTTCTCTTTTCGAGTTCCGTTAGGTCCGTTGAGTCAATTACGTAACTTGGAACAGTATTGACTGCGAGTGATCGAAGCTGGTTCATCAGAATCAACTGCGTTTGAAATTCGTACGCTTCCAGGGCCTCGGAGCAAAGATCTTCACTTATGGCGCCTGCATGAGCCAAGGATTTTAGTCGTGTCAAAGTGTTTGTTTCGGTCACTTTGTATTTGAAAGACATTATTCTTGCGAAATCAGTAAACGGTTCAGCCAGGCGGTTTTCCAAATCAAGTCTGTGAGTTTGAGTCCCATCAGCTTCCACAATCGCGTTTCTGAAAAAGGACACCGGTGGCTTAACACTCAAAAACTCTTCAACGAGGCCTTTCATAAAATTCTTACTGCCGGCTATCCTTTCAAACAGCAAACTTTTAAGAGAGATTGAAACTTCGTCTTCTCTTGGGACAGCGCGCATGTCCAGAAAATTCTTGGCAATAGCCATCTCGGGAGGAATAGGGTTGTTAGTCCATTCGTCAATATAACTCGACCAAACATCAATTGGTTTGCGCCACCTCGGATTGGCTGCGGATATCTTGAATCTCAGAGTGTCTCCGAAACAACTGGAGATGAAATCATTTAATCGCGCTGTGATGTTTTCCAGACAAACTTCTCCTCGATCGGTGGCAAGCGAATTCTTATCATTACTATAGACCACCAGATAATCGTAGATAGGAACAAAAGTCTGTTCCATTCTGGCGGCCCTTCCGAGAAGTATGAAACTAGGCCTGAACGGGCCTAAATCTGGAAAACGAGCTGTCAAATCGAGCGCTCTGCTAAATATTCCGTCGTGAAGCAGGGTGATCACATTTGTACAATGGCTGGCCTTGGCCCCTTCTTCCATAAGACTTCTAATCATCCCTGGAGTGTTGCGTGTCAGCGAATTCATGGCTTCAGGCGTCTCGGCAGATTTTAAGTCGCGTAGCAGGATTATTGACGATATTGCCTGATGGACCATGATGTCATGTTTCGTCACGATACCAACTATTTCGTTTCCCTGAGTGGCCGGGAGGTGATTAATCCGCTCTCTTACCATCCTCAGCGCAGCCTCAAACAATCTTGCCTCGACTGGAATAGTCCGGATTGGCGCCGACATGATACGCTCGACCGGCAGTTTGTAATTGAGGCCACGGGCTACCACTTTTGAGCGGAGGTCCTTTTTGGTGACTATCCCGATGATCTTTTCCGAGTTGTCTTTGACAAGGACCGAGCCGATATTGAATTGTGTCATGGTCTCGGCCACTTGTTGAATTGTAGAGTTCAAGTTTGTAACCTGAAAATTGGGCCTGATAATATCGGAAACGCGAATAGTAAAATAATCAAAACGCTTGAGGCCGATGGTGCGGATTCGTTCGTTTCTGGTTTCGGAATAAGCATGTGAAATCCTGTCTTTTTGAAACTCGTCCCGGAAAAATTTATCGAACGAAGGCTGTTCCGATGCTAGCTTGAGGAATATGTCCCGTGGCAGCAAGAAGCAAAAAGTGTCTTCCAGCGCCTCAACAGTAACATCAGGTTTTTGGTTCGCCAAAAGCCATGATCCCCCCAATGTCTCCCCTTCACCGCCAATGCTCTTGAGCGTGAACGTGTCCCCTTCGCTCCGAACAAAAACCCGCACACTACCCTTCTGGATGATATGTAGGTGAGCTACATCCGTGAAATGAGGCCCAAAAATTGGGGCGCCTTTGGGATAAAATTCGACCTCAAGATCTCCGACGATGTCTTGGATTAGCGTAGACCCAAGTTCCTTAAACGGAGAAAACCTCCCCAGAAATTGAACAGCGACCTTAGATTGTACAGTGTAGCCCTTTGAATTGTCGATCATGATATTTCTCGACTAGACCGGCTGACTGTTCGAGTTTGAATTGCAATAGACAGATCTAAGTGATACGCCCTCGACGGGGAAAAAGCAAACCGCGTTTTGAAATGAGTGGATTTCCCTTTTCACAGATGTGGCGCATGCCACATCTCTCTACTCGTGACTAAAATTGTTCAACTTTTACGGGTGATTCGGATTGGGTTAGTTAACATGCTTGACAATGGCGGTCTTCCCATTGTAACAAGATAGTAATGTCAACTTCAGACAAATCATCAATCCTGTCCGAATAAAATGCGAGGCCGAAGCGGGATCTCGTGACAATAGTGTTCGC
>JARLHM010000053.1 GCA_031292235.1 Syntrophaceae bacterium
ATGGGTTTTGACGGCGTTTGTTGTCATCCAAGCGTCAATTCCAAAATGGGCTATGGCTTCGTTCCATATGTTGGATTCAACAAAAGAACGCGTAACGGCGCCAGAGAACGCCACATCGCCACCTATGGGCTGTCTGACTCGCCTGCCGTAAAGTGCCCTGGTTAGTGGGTATGCAATACTGTTGGTGACTGTAAAGTCATATTTGTGGCGAAT
The DNA here is from genome assembly GCA_031292235.1 of Syntrophaceae bacterium. GTDB lineage: Bacteria > Desulfobacterota > Desulfomonilia > Desulfomonilales > Desulfomonilaceae > CAJBEZ01. The sequence goes on from JARLHM010000053.1 coordinate 214, forward strand.
GTAAAGTGGAGCGACAAAATCATAGCCGTCGAAAAGAGGCTCTGCGAGGTTTCTGATCCACATCGGAGAAATGCTCTTGAGGTCAGCGTCAATTACCACTACAGCTTTTGCTTCAAGCGCCAGCGCTTTTTCAAAAAGGTTTCTTAAATTATTCCCCTTTCCTGTAACCCCTTCTTCGGTTGAGATATAAATCTTGGGTGTTTCCGTCTGAGTTTCCATGAACACCTGGTGGGTGTTGTCCGGAGAATTATTATCAACATTTACGATCACCGCGGTTTTTTCGGGATAATGTTTCACAAGGCCGCGATCGGCTTGCTGTGTCGGGAAGGATATTAGGTCTGCTTCATTGAGCGAAGGTATTCCCACTACGATTTCGGCGCTCGTAATTCTATTGGGATTATCTTCTACAAATTTCATTTTGAATCCTTTGCTATGGATTTTCGCTGCGCCTGTTACTTTTATCAATTGTAACACAAAACGGCTACGCAGGAAATAATGCTGAACGCGTCAAACTCGAGCCACACAATATTATAATTTTGCAAGATGTGATAATAATCTACGCTCGGATTCTTTAAAGAGGTCTCCCAAGAAGTTGACCGCCCGCAAACTTAAATCAATAATTGAAGGTATGATTTTTGTTAGCTCAGAGCCCATAAACCTTGAATCCATCAGAAAAGCCGTCCCCGAAGCGCCAAAAGACTTGATCAAGACCGCCATCGATGAATTGGAACGTGAGTACTCGGATAGGGATCGGGGTTTTAATCTGGTAAGAGTAGAGGGAGGATATCAGTTTCGTTCCCTCCCTGAAATTGCCCCCTGGATACAGGCGCTTAAAGATTTGAAGCCCTGGAGGCTAAGTAGAGCCGCTCTGGAAGCGCTGGCAATTGTCGCCTACAATCAGCCAGTGACCAGAAACAAGATAGAACAGATCAGGGGAGTGGAGAGTTCAAGTCCTATAAAGAACCTGGTGGAACGAGAACTGATTACCGTTATTGGTCGTGATGACATCCCAGGAAGACCGTTGCTGTACGCTACCACCAAAATATTCCTTCAAGTATTTGGGCTGAATGACTTGAGTGGTCTGCCACCATTACCGGACGTCGAAGACGTTGAAGACATTTTACCATAAATAGGATGAAGCTTTGAGCTGGAACGATTAATTCAGGCTGCGCCATATTTAATCGCTGTTTTCTCTAATTCCCGGATTTTATCGCGAATTTCAGCGGCGCTCTCAAATTCAAGATTCTTGGCGGCGGCAAACATCTCTTTGGTCAATTTCTTTATCAGTTTGGGAATCTCATTTGGACGAATCTCCGGGCCGGTTCCGGTCAGAGTAGATTCAACAGTGACATAATCCTGCTCCGCTATTGATGACAATATGTCGTTTATGTCTTTCCTGATGCTTTCAGGGGTAATGTTGTGATCTTGGTTGAACTGAATCTGAACTTTTCTCCGACGACTTGTTTCATCAACGGTCTTCTTTATCGAATTCGTGATCGAATCAGCGTACAAGATTACCAGGCCGTCTATATTTCTAGCCGCCCGCCCTGCTGTTTGTATCAAAGACCGTTCAGATCTGAGGAACCCCTCCTTGTCCGCGTCGAGAATTGCCACTAAAGCAACTTCGGGTATATCAAGTCCTTCCCTTAAAAGATTAATACCAACTAGAACATCAAATTTCCCGAGTCTCAGGTCACGAATAATTTCCATCCTCTCAATAGTGTGGATCTCAGAATGTAAATACGTGACCCTGATTCCCAGACCTGCGTAATATTCAGTGAGATCTTCCGCCATTTTTTTCGTCAGGGTTGTCACTAAGACTCGCTGATTCTTTTCAACCCGTTTTCTGATTTCGTAAAGCAGATCATCTACCTGATCTGAAGCCGGTCTGATTTCAATTGTAGGGTCCGTCAAACCAGTCGGCCTGATGACCTGTTCCACTACATGGCCATCAGCGTTGGACAATTCGAATGGCCCGGGTGTGGCGGAAACAAATATGGCCTGGTTGACCAGGACTTCGAATTCGTCGAATGTCAACGGCCTGTTATCCAATGCGCTTTGTAACCGGAAACCGTATTCGACAAGTGTCTGTTTACGAGAGCGGTCACCTCTAAACATGCCCCGTAATTGGGGTACGCTCACGTGGGATTCATCAATCATAAACAGGGAATCTTTTGGGAAGTATTCGAGCAGGGTAGGTGGTGGCTGACCGGGGGCGCGACCGGTCAAATAACGTGAATAATTCTCGATCCCATTGCAGTATCCCATCTCCTTGAGCATCTCCACGTCGAAGCGGGTACGCTCCTCAATCCTTTGCGCTTCAATAAATTGGCCTCGAGACCTAAACAAATCCACACGTTCTTTCATCTCTTCGAGGATCTTGTCGGCGGATTCAATCAAGCGAGACTTTTCGGTGACATAATGACTCGCCGGATAGATCGCCACTCTTTCCAAACGACGTAAAACCTTGCCACGTAGTGGATCAATTTCGGAAATAGTGTCTACAACATCGCCGAAAAATTCTATGCGAACAGCCCGGTCTTCTTCATACGCGGGGAAAACTTCCACCACATCTCCCCGGACCCTGAAAGTCCCACGATGGAAGTCAATGTTATTGCGGGTATATTGAATTTCGATCAGTTTCTTGAGTATTTCGTCACGATCAGTCTCTTCTGTTCGTATAAGATGCACTAGCATGTTCTGGTAGGCTTCCGGTGAACCAAGACCATATATACAGGATACGGAAGCTACTATAATCACATCGTTTCGTTCGAGAAGAGACCGTGTCGCCGAGTGTCTCATTTTATCTATGGTTTCATTTATACTCGAGTCCTTCTCAATGTACGTGTTGGATTGCGGAATATAAGCTTCAGGCTGGTAATAGTCATAGTATGAGACGAAGTATTCAACGGCATTGTGCGGAAAAAGGGCTTTGAATTCGTTGAAGAGTTGCGCTGCGAGTGTCTTGTTGGGCGCCAGGACCAGGGCTGTTTTTCCTGTTTGGGCAATCACGTTCGCCATTGTGTAAGTTTTCCCTGAACCAGTCACCCCGAGCAGAACTTGATATCTGGCCCCTGACTGAAGCCCGGACACCAATTCAGCAATTGCTCGTGGTTGGTCGCCTTGTGGCTTGAAATCTGAAACTAATTCAAAGACACCCATTACTTCGGTCCCTAAGATTGAACTCTTGCTTTTTATTGAAGACGTGGTTTTAGAATCTTGAAGGATTCATGAATTTCAGAAATTATCTTTTCCAGATTCTTGAAACCCTCAATTCTGTCCGTGATGATCAACTGGAGAAAGCGATCTTCAGTAGCATAATACTGATATAGCTGCATAAGCCTGATTCCGCGTTTGTCGGTAAACGCGTAAATCAGATAAGCCTGTGCGCCCTTAATGTTCTTCGAGCTACCCTCTTTTAAAATTTCAGGCTGTTTTGTCTCCAGTTTAAGGTTCTGTTTAAAAGCTTTGATAAATGCTGTCGCGTCAGGAGGCCCCTTTTTGAGCCGATTTTCAATAGATATGTTAATCCTGAAAGTGGCGTTTGGGTGATAAATTCGAATTTCATCAGGGTTTGGTTCTTCAACTTTCATAGTAGCTGGGAATTTTATTGAAAATCGATTCAGCGGGTCCGTATAGGTCTTAAACGCACTGATATTGGGAGCGGCTGATAGATTGCCGGATGGAAAAATCGAAACCACAAGAAACAGGGTTAAAATAATAGACGAGATGTAAAGTCTTCCAGGACCGGCTTTAACCATTTTGTTAACCAACGTCATGATGAAGATTTCATGTGACATTATATGATCTTCTCACACTAATTCTTTGTAGACCTGTCTTTTAAGTTTCTCAGACCGTGATCTAAGGCTTTAACCGTTCTTATGATTATCTGCTCAAAACCTCTTGAAACTGTATTCTCAAACCATGGGCCCGCTTCAGATTCCTGAAATTTGGCTAAGGATTCCAGTTCCGGGTCGGTTAACGACCTGTAGGTATATGCAAAGCACGTTAGGGCTGTTTGATGTAGCGAATCAGGCTCGTTCTCAGATGACGTTTTCGGAGAATCCAACCCCGCTCCACTGTCGTCTTGGGATTTGGAATGTTCATTCCAACCGGGTGACCCGAGTAAATGGACTATCAATTTGCGGAACGCCACATTATTCTGGTATACACGCTGCTTCTCAATCAACCGCTCAAGGAGCTGAGTTCTATCTTCAGTCAGAGCGGTGATCATTCTTCTTGCTTCACGAACAGCTTTGATGTTGTATGCTGATAAAGAGTCGCCCTGGATTCGTCCGACCTTCCTGCCGACACTGGACTCATAGAATTTAATTGCCTTGTCAAGTTTGTCTGTATCCACATTCTCAGAAAAAGTTTCTTCAAACACCTTGACCAGTGACTCTGTATTGATTTGTTCCTTCATATGAGCATTGAAATTAGACCTGCTTCGATTATCTGGAAACAGGTCGTCCGGGACCGTCATAAGAAGCGCCGCCGTTAAATGATCAAGTTGACCGCGCAGACCGGATATTCGAATAAGTTTGGTTATCAGGGAGCCCTGAACTTCAGCAATTGATAGGGATTGAGCAACCATGACAATAATTAAAATTATAGTCGTGCGGAACGCAATGGTAGTTGGCCTCATGGAAGCTGAAAGACTCCAGTAAGATCGGGCTTTAGAAATCTGGCGGATTTCATTAAGGCATAATCTAGAGTTCGTGAAATTCCTCGGGAATCGCTCGTAGTTGTCCATCCGCGCCTACTGCTACCAGTGTAACGGTAGCTGTAACCAGGTAGTCTCGAGGTTGTCCCTTTTTAATGACGATCTGTTTGACCACTATTCTAAAAGTTGTAGTTTTTTCTATCCATGTCCTTATTGTTAAGGTATCACCCAACCTGGCGGGCGAATGGTAGGCGATTTCGATTTTGTGAACCATGAACAGGTAGCCACGATTATGGTAATCGACGATACTCGTTCCAAGGCGATCGGAAACAAACTCGGAACGGGCTCGTTCCAGGAATTTCAGGTAATTGGCATGATACACTACACTCATGCAATCAGTGTCTTCGTAATAAACTGAACATTCAAAAAAGCGTTCCCGTTGATCATTCTTTGGGAACAGCGACTGATTAACCAATTTTTCTCCTTCTTTTCATAACGCGTCTACGATCTCAAATGACATTCTCGCATCTAATGCGCTGTTCATGCGAGTTAGCATATCAAGAAATAACTTCCCGGTGTCGTCGGAGGGTGAGAGTCATTTAATACGATTGACGAAGAACAGACAAATCCAGGTTCAGTCACCGTGTTAAAAACACAAAACCAAACGGCGCCAACCAACCTTTCTCAATTGTATCACAAGTTCGAGAAGCTTGACACTGTGGAGTAAATTTCCATCACCGCTGATTGGAGTCAACTTTAGGGAGTTCGCAAGAGGGATCGATACCTATGCGCGTCAATTCGACCAGAGGCTTGTCCAATTTCTTCACTGAGGCGTTGAAGGTCCTTAGAAAATTCCACCATCTTATTAGAGAAAAAATATTTTTCGGGATTTTGTGGAATTGCCTGCGCCAATTCTTTATGATGTTTCGGTCCGGCAACGGTGGAGATTCTATGCCATCTGATACAACTCGAATTACGCCGAATGATGACCCGATTGACGAAGCGCCTGTGGCTATGGCATGACTCTCCATGTCAACCGCGTAGGCGCCGGAGGTTTGACTGAGTTTCTCCCTTTCGGCCCTGTGGAAAACTGGTTTGGCGGCCGTGGCTATAGGACCGATTTTGTATCGTAAGCCTGCCCGTGAACAGGCCCTTTCAAGACTTTTTATGACGACTTCGGAACATTTGAGACGCTCATTAGGGTTGTGCTGAAGGACTGTCTCGTTGGCGATCAGTATGTCACCGGGACTGAGATCAGGAACAAGGGCCCCGCATGTGCCTATACTCAACATGAAAGTTGGCCGTCCCTGTACACCTTTGGCCGCCGCGAGGGCCTTTTCAAAACCAATACCGCTTCTGACAACCAAAATCATGTCCCCTTCAAAGAATACTTCCCGATGCGTAGCATGTCCTATTTTCCATCGGCGCTTAGTTTCAACACGTTTGAGGAAAGGGCGAGCTTCAACTCCCATGGCGAACACAAAACAAAATGTATAATTTTCTTTTTTCATTTGATTTGTAGAAGTATAAATTAATCAAATCATAAAAGGTAAAACATTTAAATGTCTAGTAGTAATAAGCTTGACCAGATTGATAGATCAATTTTGGCCGCCTTGCAGGGTGATCTTGATGGAACTCCCGAGCCTTACGCCGCCATCGCTGACCGCATTGGCGTTTCGGAACAACAAGTTTTAAAGCGGGCCCACCGTTTAGTTGAGGCAGGAGTAATTCGCAGGATCGGCGCGATGATTCGACATATCGAGGCGGGAATCCATTTCAACGGTATGGTGGTATGGAAGGTCGAACCTGAACGGATGGACGAAGTGGGGACCCTTTTCGCCAACCTTTCTGAAGTGTCTCATTGCTATGAACGACCTCCCTTCGATTCAATGGGAGGGACCCTCTTCACGATGATACATTCGTCTTCGGAAGAAGAATGCATGAAAACGGTCACCAAGATGGCCGAAATAGTGGGAGTGTCCGAATACGAAATTCTGTTCAGCGAACGCGAACTCAAGAAGGTTAGCATGACCTATTTTGAGGATTGATTGACGTCTTGCCTAGCGGATGAACGATGCGCCGGGGGACACTAGGGCCTTCAGACGCTGTCTCAGGACGCGTCTATCGCGACGAGTTTTCGATTGTCTACTGAAATGGTAAAATTTATTGGCTGATTTCTGATGTTAAGGAGTGATTTTTCTAATGGGAAATAATGTTGTTTCAGAGGAGCTTTATGCTAGGGCCGTGAAGTTCATCCCAGGTGGAGTCAATTCACCCGTCAGGGCTTTCCGTTCCGTAGGTTTGCATCCGCGATTTATAAAATCTGGAAGTGGATGCCGTGTTGTCGATGAGGATGGAAATTCTTTTGTAGACTACGTGTGTTCATGGGGACCATTGATTCTGGGCCATGCTCATCCGGAAGTCCTGGAGGCGCTTAGCGTGACCATGAAAGATGGGACCTCCTTTGGCGCTCCGACCAGGCGTGAAATCGAGATGGCGGAACTGATAGCTGAACTAGTCCCTTCCATTGAAATGGTCAGGTTGGTTAGTTCAGGGACGGAAGCCACTATGAGCGCGATCCGCTTGGCCCGCGGCTACACGGGGCGGGATAAAATAATCAAGTTCTCCGGCTGCTATCATGGTCATAGTGATGGCCTCCTGGCAAAGGCCGGCTCCGGAGCGGCTACATTTTCTATTCCTGATTCTCTGGGCGCTCCAAAAGCTTTAGTGGAACAGACTATTGTAGTTCCCTATAATGACATCGAATCCGTGCAAAAATGTTTCGACGCATTACCGAACGACATCGCCGCTATCATTGTCGAACCGGTCGCCGGAAACATGGGAGTCGCTCTTCCCGTTCCAGGTTTTTTGGAAGGACTGAGGGATGTCTGTTCCAAATATGGAACTCTTCTCATTTTTGATGAGGTAATCAGTGGTTTTAGGGTTTCTGTTGGCGGCGCCCAGGAACTTTATGGCGTCCGGCCGGATTTGACATGCCTTGGGAAAATAATTGGAGGAGGGCTGCCTGTAGGGGCTTTTGGAGGACCACGTCGGATCATGGAGTTTCTTGCGCCGGTAGGTGGCGTATATCAAGCTGGCACGCTTTCAGGAAATCCATTGGCGGTGGCCGCCGGACTGGCTACTTTAAAAATCCTCAAGAGAGATAATCCGTATCCATTGCTGGAAGAAAAATCACGGCGATTAGCTGATGGCCTCGGAAAGACATTTTCGAGCAAAGGTCTTAATTTTGTTATTAACCGTGTTGGCTCATTGTTATCGGTTTTCTTTGACTCTCAATCTGTGCGTAATTATGAAGAGGCTATGGCTGCGAACAGGTCGATGTTCAGCTCTTTTTTCGCCAAAATGTTGGATCAAGGGATTTATTTGGCCCCATCAGCGTTTGAAGCATGGTTTGTGAGTGTAGCCCATGGTTCACAGGACATTGATTATACGTTGGAATGTGCGGAAAAGAGTATTTAAGTCGACCAGCTTGTTAGGTAATTAAGTAAGAATTAATTACAATGTCGTCATTTTTGGAGTGGGAAGGAATTATGTTAGTGGCACAAAGTATAATTAGGTAATACTTTAATTTTATTCACTTTACCGCCTTGATTTTGATTTTCCTTCATAGTATTCTAGTGGGTGTTGCCCAAGGATAATCCCATTGGGAATGATGTTTATTTTATCACTCTTCTGAGTTGCCAAATCTCCAGCAAGGTTAGTGGCGCTATTAATTGACGCGGAGAAACTCTAAAGAGACTGACATATCAGTTAAGATCAACGAGTCCATGCAAGGAGGATAATAATGGACAATCATGTCGATTTAAACGAAAGGTTGGCCCTGAAGGGGGTTTCGCGCCGCGACTTCATGAAGTTTTGCGGTTTGATGGCGACGGTCCTGGGCCTTCCCATGTCCTTCGCTCCGCGGATCGCTGAGGCCATGGAGAAAAAGAGACCCACTGTCGTATGGATGCATTTCGCTGAATGCACCGGCTGCACGGAGTCTTTTATTAGAACAACCTATCCGTGGGCCGCTGACATCATCTTCGATGTAATTGACCTGGCCTATCATGAAACCATTATGGCGGCCGCCGGCGATCAGGCCGAGGAAATTCTCGAAAAAACAGTTAAGGACAATAAGGGCAAATACATTTGTATAGCTGAAGGCGCGATTCCCACTAAAGATAACGGCGTCTATGGAAAGGTTCATGGAAAAACCTTCCTGGAAATTGCGAATCACGTGTGCAAGAACGCAGCGGCTACGATTTGCGTAGGAGCTTGCGCGTGCGATGGCGGAGTGCAGGCCGCCAAACCCAATCCCACAGAAGCCAAGAGCGTCTCGGCCGTAACAGGGTTGAAAACAGTCAATATCGCTGGTTGTCCTCCCAACGCTAACAACATGGTCGCTACAATTGTCCATTATTTGCTGCTCGGCAAGCTTCCAGCGCTGGATGACAAGGGCCGGCCGCTGTTTGCTTATGGTTATCTAATCCACGACAACTGCCCAAGAAGGGGCCACTTTGAAAACCAGGAATTCGTAAAACAGTTTGGAGATGAAGGCGCCGCCAAGGGATGGTGCTTGTATCAAGTTGGTTGCGCTGGGCCTGAAACCTACAACAACTGTCCAATAATACAGTGGAACCAAGGCACTAACTGGCCTATCAGGGCTGGCCATCCTTGCATTGGTTGCAGTGAACCCAAGTTCTGGGACGATATGAGCCCATTCTACGTTCAGAAATAGTTTACAGAAAATATCCAAGCTGTCACAAACCAATTAGATAACCCAACAAGAAGGAGCGAAAAATGGCACGAGTCGTCGTTGACCCAATTCCCCGAATTGAGGGTCACCTACGCATAGAAGTTGAAGTAGAGAATGGTAAGGTCAAGGACGCCTGGAGCAGCGGTACGCTTTTCCGGGGACTTGAAATCATTCTTCAGGGACGTGACCCCCGTGACGCCCATCTACTTACCCAGAGATCCTGCGGTGTCTGTACTTTAGTACATTCTCTTGCGTCAGTTAGAGCAGTCGAAGACGCTTTAAAAATCAAGATTCCACCTAACGCCAGAATAGTGCGTAATCTTACGCATGCGGCGCAAAATATGCACGATCACCCTGTTCATTTCTATCAGCTGTGCGCACTGGACTGGGTTGATGTTGTTTCAGCCTTATCCGCGGACGCAGGAAAGACTGCCGATTTGTCCAACGCTGTGAGTGGAAGGCCTCAATCGAAAAAATATTATGAAGGACTAAAAGCTAAACTAAAAGCATTTGTCGATTCCGGTCAGTTAGGACCGTTCGCTAACGCATATTGGGGGCATCCCGCATACAAACTCCCCGCCGAAGCCAACTTGATGGCGGTTGGTCACTATCTTGACAACCTCAGACAGCAGGTCCACGCGGCTCAGATGACCGCCATCTGGGGCGCGAAAAACCCGCATCTGCAAGGCCATCTTCCTGGCGGGGTCACTGTTGTCGGTCAACTTGACGCCGATCGTATGGCCAAATATCTATATATGCTGAAGGAACAAATCGCCTTCATACAGGAAGTCTATATTCCTGACGTGCTCGCTGTAGCGTCCTTCTATAAGGATTGGACGAAAATCGGCGGAAACAAGAACTTCCTGGCCTATGGTGATTTCCCGCAGAGTGACAAAGAACCTGAGAGCTTCTACTTCCCGCGAGGCATGATAATTGATGGTAAGCTCAAGTCCCTACCGGTTGACCCCACAAAGATTACTGAAGATGTGACAAGGGCGTGGTATGAAAATGGGTCGCCTCTCTATCCCGCGGTGGGAGTTACCAATCCTCTTTCTGGTGACGCTTTGAAAGGCGCTGTACCTGACACCACATCCAAGGACGGGAAATATACCTGGATGAAAGCCCCAAGATACGACGGCAAAGTCATGGAAGTTGGCCCATTGGCTCAGTGCCTCGTGTCCTATGTCGGCGGCAACAAGGAAATCAAAGAAACGACCGATATGGTCATGAAGAAACTTGGAATAGGTCCTGAAGCTTTGATGTCAACCCTGGGCCGAATCGGAGCGAGAGCCATAAAGTGTCTTGTCAATGCACAGGCCGCCGAGAAGTGGACCATGGAACTTGTGGAAAACATCAAGAAGGGTGATACACGAACATTCACCGAATACAAACTTGATGAGACCGTAAACGGTCAAGGTATGGGCCTTAACGATGTGGCCAGAGGATCTCTGGGGCACTGGATTAACATCGAGAAGGGTAAGATCAAAAACTATCAGCAAGTTGTTCCTTCTACCTGGAACCTCGGGCCCCGTGACTCGAAGGGTCAGAAGAGCGCTGTTGAGAACGCTCTAATAGGTACCCCAGTAGCTGATCCCAAGAAGCCTCTGGAAGTCCTGCGAACCGTTCATTCTTTCGATCCTTGTATTGCCTGCGCTGTTCACGTTATTGATCCGAAGACGAATGAGGTTTACGAGTTTAAAGTGTCATAGTTTAGACACTCCAAACAGCAAAAAAAGCGGTCATAATGGCCGCTTTTTTGTTATCACGAAGACACTATCACCAACGAGATGAATCAATTATGTCACAAGGCGTTTTTTCAGAACAGTGGCGTGACGGATTCAAAGAAGAATTTAAAAAAGGAATCCCTATAAATCTTTATGTTATCTACTATATCCTTGTCTTTAATATGGTCCGCCGTGTCACTTACGTATTTAAAAAGATAGCACTTGGTTTTGAATTTCTTACAAGTTTGAATCACAGAAGCGCTTTCCATGTCAACAAGATCCGCTATTAACGAAAGTCTTTGCCTTTCGGAAGGATCGAGCACGGGTCTATCCAATGTCGCAATTCTCGCAGAAGAAAATCCTTCAAAGAAATCAGGAGTGTGGGTATAGGCATTTTTTGATTTAAATCGAGGTCTGTCATATTCAATCGCCCTTACGATATGGAAATTCATGCCAAGTGAAATGGTTGAGCCCGTTGCGCCCGCGGCCCCCAAATTTACAATACAGGAAGGGCTGAATTTAAGGCAGGAATAAGTGCAGGCTATAGCGGAGTTTGTTTTACCGATTCCAGAAATGGCCAGGATATAGTTGTCATTTCTGTAAACAGGGATACGTTCTTCGGTTTGCTTTGTTAATGAAAGTCCTTCAATAAATGGCTGCGCCTCAAGTAGGGTAGCCATGATCAGACATTTTAAAGTATTTTTTTCCATTTGGCCATTTCATCTAGGGTTTGAATCGCCTTTTCACCTGTTTCACCCAAGGATAATGTGAAATCATTGACATACAGGTTGATATGTCCGTCTATGACCTTTTCGTCCAATTCCTGAGCATGTTCCAAAATAAAATGGCGGGAATCATTCCTGTTCTCAGTCGCATATTTTATGGAATTCCGGATTATCTGTTCTGCCTGTTTTTTGTGGATTATTGTATTAGCGTCTTTCCTTATTGCTATGCAACCAAGTGGGATAGGAGAGTTTGTTTCCTTTTCCCACCATTCACCAAGATCTATGATCTTCTGGCAATCATAATCCTGGTAAACAAATCTTCCTTCATGAATAATTAGGCCCGCATCATACTCGCCGGACCGAACTCCAGGAAGGATTCTATCAAATCGGGTCACCACAATATTTTTGACTTCAGGGTTCCAAAGCCGGAGAAGAAGAAAAGCGGTGGTGTATATCCCAGGAATCGCAATTCTGGAACCTGCGGAAAAAGAATTTCCCTGTCGTGATACCAGAAGAGGTCCGCATCCAAAACCTAAAGCCGAACCGGAATCTAACAGCTCGTATTGTTCTTTCAAGAGCAGGTATGCGTAAAAAGAAAGTTTTGTGATCTGAAATATTTGTTTGAAAGCCGCTTGATTGAGTTTTTCTACGTCATCAATATGTGAGGAGAAACTGTAATCACACGTGTCTATACGATGGTGAAGCAGTGCGTCAAATATGAAAGTGTCGTTGGGACATGGTGAAAAAGCTAATGATAGTTCAGTCATTTTAATATGTTTTTATTTTTTTATACTCAGAGTCTCTAAGGTAAGGGGTCTTACCGGCGTTCTTTATGATATCAATAAATTCGTCTACACCCGACCTAGTTTCAACACCTGTAGCTTTCACAACTTTTTCCTCCATCAGCACTCCTCCCAAATCATTTGCTCCCATGGTGAGAGCGATCTGTGCCAGTTTAAGTCCCTCTGTGAGCCATCCAGCCTGAATAAAAGTGATATTGTCAAGGAAGATGCGGGAGATTGCCACTATCTTTAGGTAATCAAGGCCTGTAGCTGGTTCTATGTCCCTGAGTCTGGTATTGGTAGGAGAAAAAGACCATGGTATGAAGGCCCTGAATATTCCGGTCTTGTCCTGGATCCCTCGCACGAAATTCAAATGTTCGATTCTATCCTCATTGGTTTCTCCCATTCCATAGGTCATGGTCGCCGAGGACTTCATCCCATGCCTATGCAACGCAAATATCGCATCTGCCCAGGTATCTCTGCTGATTTTCCTAGGACTTACTTTTGATCGTATTCCGTCAACCAGCAAATCGGATGCGCCAGGCACGGAATCGAGGCCGGCATCCTTTAGCGCTGATATAACTTCGCCAAGAGGCACGGAACTCTTCCTGGAAATGTGGACAAGTTCCGATGGTGAAAACGAATGAAGATATATTTGTGGGAAGCGACTTTTTATGTTTGTCACCATGTCAACATATTTGTTGAGAGTGTAATCCGGATGAAGCCCTCCCTGAAGCATGACCTGTGTACCTCCAATAGATAGAAGCTCTTCGACTTTTTCCAAGATTTCATTGTCGGAAAGTTCGTAGGGATCTATCAGGTTCGCCCTTGCATGATATGCGCAGAAATCGCAGGCAGCTTCACAGATGTTGGTGTAGTTAATTATGCGGTCTATTATGAACCCGACTTCATTGACGGCTGAAGCCATCATTCTTCTTGAGTCTCCTGCTTCACCGAGTTCTATGATGTCCCATGAAAAAAGGTTAACGGCTTCTTCAGGGGAAACTCTGTTTCCAGAGTGAATCTTGCGTCTAAGGTCCTTTTTGTTAGAAGATTGGCTCATCTTATTACATTTGTGTTCGTTTGATAAAATTGACCTAGAATTCATCCATGAAATTGAGAGATTTAACACCTTTCAACTGTTTGATATCTTCCGCCATTGACAGATAATATCTGAACGCGTTTTTCAGGTTGTCTGTAAACTCAAATTGTAGTGTGTCGTAGTAACTCTCCACATCATATGAGATATTTGGGTATTTCTGTCTGGCCTTGGCAATTACCGTTTCTTTCTCCTGAGCGAGAAGCTGGATGGAAGAGGAGTAGGAATTTATTACAGCCTTGATCCCGGATAAATTTTCCTTGACGGTGTCTCTTCTGACCGTAAACACGGCAAAAACGATTGGGAATCCTGTCTTTTGGAGCCAGAGTTCACCGAGGTCATATTTATACGGTACTGCGTTAACGGCATCTGTCATGGCGTCATTTCCGATTATTAGCGCAGCGTCATAGTTGCTCAAATCCTCATAGGGCCTCGATATCAAATAAGATGGTTCGATATCGAAAAATTTCTTCATGAGGATCTTAAGAAGTACTTGGGACGTATGTGAAGCGCTTGACATCCCCACTCTCTTCGCGTGTAATTCATCAATTGGGAGCTTGCTGCAGAGAAGCACAGACCCGACATAACCAACCGAACTCAGACAGAATTGGGGCAACAGAAAAACGTCGTCTTGTATATCAGCATAAGTCGCTGCGGATATTGGGCTCAAATCCAGGGCCTTGTCCATCATCATCCTGTTTAGTTGTGTAGGGAGCCCAGGGACGACCTTTACGCCTTCTAAAGGCTCCTTTTCAAACATTTTGTAGTAAAAAGGATAGCAGTTCAAATAGTCTATATAGCCAATTTCCATTTCGAAAATCTCCAATTTCATTGAATCCAGTAATTCGCGGTGGTTCTTACAGGTTTAAGTCCAGCGTTTTCAATCAGTCTTTTCAAGAAAGATTCCGATCCATAATCGGGTGTTTTTGCCCCTGCGGCGTGAACGACCTTTTCATTTTGATATGTGGCTGCGAAGTCATCAACTCCAAACTTTAGCAGGATCTGGGCCATCTTGTCGCTGAGATACATCCACAGGGCCTTGAGATGCAAAACATTGTGCAGAAATACCCGGCTTGTGGCATAAATTCGAATGTCGTCATATCCAGTGGAAGTATTGCGTTTTGCTTCTATTTTGGTGTTTTCTCCGTGAAACAGAAGTGGGACAAAGGTCTTGAACCCATGAGTTTCATCCTGGAGTTTCCGTATCCTAGCGAGATGGTCAACAATGTCTTCAACTGCCTCTTTATGATTGTACAACATGGTGACATTTGTCTTTAGACCCAATTCATGGGCCGATCGCATTATTTGAAGCCATCTTTTGCCTGAGATTTTTGCGGGCGCTATGATGTCTCTTATGTGCGGTGAAAATATTTCGGCGCCTCCGCCGGGCATTGCCCCAACTCCGGCCTCTATTAAGCGCTCCAATGTTTTGTTGGCCGATGTCTTGGCCTTTTTCGCGAAGTAATCTATCTCAACGGCGGTAAAGGCAACGACAAAGATGTCAGGTTTAATTTTTTTAATCCGTCTTATCATCTGTTCAAAATAATCAATTGAAAGCTTTGGATTAAGTCCTCCCACAATATGAACTTCATCGATGCCCGATGTGACGGCGTCCTGAACACGCGCTTCAATTTGGTCGAGAGAGAGTACAAAGGCGTCCTTGTCGTCTTCGTCACGGGAGAATGCGCAGAGCGGACACCGGAGTTCGCATATATTGGTGAAATTGAGGTTCATGTTTACGCCGTAATACGCGACGTCACCGTGAAGTCTCGTTCGGACAAAGTCGCTGATTTTCCCGAGATCTAGAATGTCGTTTGTCGTGAGCATGTATTTTGCGTCTGATCTCGAAACCGGTGTGCTCTCATAGACCTTTTTTGCGATTGTCCGAAGTCTTTTGTTTGTGACTGAATCTGGAAAATCGGAGAAGTTCATAGCAAGTCCGTATACCGATGTAAATTTAAACTTGAGGCCCCTTTTCAAAACTGGTGAAGCTAGGGATCCTGTGAACTCTGAATCATTGACTGGACCAACTAGGGCTCTGATTCATCAGTAAAGAAAGAGACAGTCATATCAAAAACACATCAATCAATGTGCCGATTAACAGAAATGGAGACACATACAGGTTGGCATAAAAAAATTTCTTTAAGGCCAGCGATATGTCACCACGTTTTACAACCCTTTGCTGATAAATAAAAATTAACGCGACGCAGGCCAAAGCCAACCAATATGGCATACTTTTCCTGGTAATTACGCCGGCTGTAACCATTGCGCAAATAGACAGAACATAACAGGCTTCCGAGACTATGAGCGACGCCTTTTGCCCAAACATCGACGGAAACGAGTAGATGCCTTCTTTTCGGTCGAAATCCACATCCTGGACAGCATAGACTATGTCAAGACCGGCGATCCACAGCAAAATGGCGCAACCCAGGAGAACGGAAACGAGGGAAATTTCACCCGTGACCGCAATATAACCCCCGATTGGGGCGACGGCTTCAACAAGTCCCAAATAGAAATGTGATGACGAAGAAAAACGCTTAAAGTACGAATAGGTAAACAACAAAATAATTGCCGGGAATGAAAGGTAGAAACAAAGGTTGTTTAAAAAGAATGACGCCCCAACAAGCGTCAGGCAAGCTATCATGCCGATTAGCCATACCTCAGACTTTGTGACCTTGCCACTGGGAACAAGACGATCTTTTGTGCGTGGGTTCTTGCCGTCTATCTCAGCGTCTATAACCCTGTTGAAGGACATCCCGGCTGTTCGAGCCGCCACAAAAGCTATGGTAACAAGGACCCAAGTTGAGAAATGCCTTCCATTCGCAAACAGTACGCCCAGATACGCAAAAGGGAGAGCGAACAGAGTTTGCTCAAACATTATAAGAGAAGAGAATTTCTTAAAGTCCATATTCTTTCCATCGTGTTGTAACTTTATCTTTGATTTCTGGGGACATTGATATTTCGTCCGGCCAGTCCCTACCCATTCCTTCTTCTCTCGTCTTTCTCGTCGCGTCGATACCCATTTTGCCACCGAAATTAAAATATGACGCCGAATGATCTAGGGCGTCAAGAGGTCCTTCAGAGATGAGCAAATCCCTTTTAGGATCCACATTGTTAAGTAACTTCCACACAACCGTGCTCGTGTCACGCAGGTCTATGTCCTTGTCAAATATAGCTATGAATTTTGTCGAAGCCATCTGTCCGAGTCCCCAGAGCGCATTTATCACTTTTTTAGCCTGCCCTGGGTATTTCTTGTCTATTGAAACCAGCGCGCAGTTGTGAAATACCCCCTCGATAGGAAGCTCCATGTCCACGATCTCGGGAATCAGAAATCTTAACATTGGAAGAAAAATTCTTTCAGTGGCTTTTGCCATGTAGCAATCTTCCATCGGCGGTTTCCCGACGACTGTGGCAGGGTATATCGCGTCATTTCTGCATGTCAGAGCTGTCACATGGAACACCGGATATAAGTCGGCGGCGGAATAAAAGCCGGTATGGTCTCCAAATGGTCCTTCAAGAAGCTCTTCACTCGGGTCTACATAGCCTTCAAGCACGAAATCGGATTCGGCAGGCACATAAAGATCGACGGTTTTAGCCTTAACTATCTCAATCGGCCTGGATTCCAGAAAGCCTGCGAATACAAGTTCGTCAATGTCAGGCGGAAGAGGGGCTGTAGCGGCGTATGTAACCGAAGGCGCTCCTCCAAGCGCAACCGCTACTTCCATGCGTTGGCCCCGTGATTTGTACTTGTCAAAATGGCGAGTGCCATCCTTGTTGTACTGCCAGTGCATGCCTGTAGAGGTGTTGTCATGTTTTTGCATGCGATACATGCCCGCATTCTGAATCCCGGTGTCAGGGTCTTTTGAAATTACTATCGGGAGTGTTATAAAAGGACCACCGTCTTTAGGCCAGCAAGTCAGAATTGGGAGACTATCCAGAATGGGACCGCTCGAGTAGACTTTTTCCTGACAGGGCGCGTTCTTAACCTTCTTGGGGATGATGTTGGCCATTTCCTTTAAAGCGAAAAGCATCTTAATTTTTTGAACAAGCCCCTCAGGAGGACGAATTTTCATGCTGGATTCTAGCCGGTTAGCAATTTCATCGAACGATCCGCAGGAGAGGGCCAGTCTCATTCGACCGTAGCTACCCAAGGCGTTTACGAGAAGAGGGTATGAAGATCCTTTTATGTTTTCAAAAAGTAAAGCGGGACCGTTTGCCTTTGAAACCCGGTCGGCAATCTCCGAGATCTCAAATACAGGGTCCACTTCGGCCTTTATTCGACATAATTCACCTGAGGCTTCAAGTGTTTCAACAAATTGTCGTAAATTTTTATGCGGCATGGATTAGTTGTGATGTTCCTTCATAAAACGAATTTGTTGTTTAAAATTTAGACCGACTGTCAGAAAAATACAAGAAAACGTTGACTGATGAGCATGGAGTTGACCTATGCCGAGGAGAAAGTTATAAAAAATCTTCCAAGTTTGTTCTTGCTTTTGTCAAAGAATGACAAGAGTGTTCCTGAAAATGAGAGGCCAAATTGATAATGAGCGCAGAAATTCCTGATTGGGCCAAGACACGCGTGATGCCTCACGTGCTATCGATCCCTAAATATGTTCCAGGAAAACCTGTTGCGGAACTTGAGCGGGAGTTTGGGATCTCCAACGCCATAAAACTGGCGTCCAATGAGAACCCATTGGGACCTTCTCCCAAGGCGACGGATGCAATAATAAAGAACGTCGGGATGACTAACATCTATCCCGAATCTACCGGTCCTGAATTGCGGAAATCACTCGCTGAAAGCTACAGCGTTTCTTTCGATCAAGTCATCCTCGGAAATGGCTCGGATGAAATCATGCAGATGCTTGCACATATTTTTGTAGGGGTGGACGACGAAGTCATAATGCCGCAAAACGCGTTTTCCATGTATGAAATCGTGACACGGCTTTTTGGCGGTAGATCAGTAAAGACTCCATTAAACTTCTTTCGTCCTGACCTAAATGCAATGGCGACAGCGATAACTGATAGGACAAGAATGCTGTTCCTGTCCAATCCACACAGCCCGACAGGCACAATCATCGGGAAGTCGGATTTTGAGGAATTGCTCGATGTTACTAGAGAGCGAGGCGTCATCCTGGTCTTGGACGAAGCTTATCGCGAATATGTTGATAGCGCTGATTGTCCGACAGGCGTAGACTACATTGACCGATCGGAGAATCTGATTTTCCTGCGTACTTTCTCTAAAATATATGGCTTGGCAGGGTTGAGAATTGGCTATGGAATTGCCCAGCCTTGGCTGATTCAATTACTCAATAGGGTGAGGCCACCGTTCAACGTCAACCTCTTGGCCCAAGATGCCGCCGCAGCCGCTCTGCTGGACAGCGATCACATCTCAAGATCTCGAGAGACAAATTCTATGGGAAAGAAATTCCTGTTCGATGGCCTGAATTCCCTCGGCTTTGATCCAATACCCACACAAGCCAATTTTATTGCTTTCAGGCCTAATTGTGACGCTGAATCGCTGTATCTGGAGTTGCTAAAGGAAGGAATAATTGTAAGGCATCTGAAGAGTTTCGGGCTTCCCGGTCATATAAGGGTCACTATAGGTTTGGAGGACCAGAACAGGAAGTTCATAAACGCCTTGGAAAAGGCTTTTGAGGGCTTGTCGCGTGACAAATCACTTGCATGATTAATCTGTAATGAATTTGTGAACAGTAAATCCGGACAAACGTGATTCAAGAATTGAACAATTCTCAGGAGACCCCGTTCGTTGTTATAGCGATAGACGGTCCTGCAGGGGCCGGAAAGACGACAATCGCGCGGAATCTTGCCAAGCTTCTGCGGTTCTGCATGCTTGACAGCGGAGCGCTATATAGGACCGTAGCATTAGCCTTGCTCCAGGCAGGGGTAATGCCTAACGATGAGATCATCCCGGATGATTTGCTCAAATCTATCAGTATCGTTATTGAGCCGGCTGTCGGGAGTATGCAAATCACTCTTGGCGGAGAAGATGTGAGCGCGGAAATAAGATCGGAGGAAGTTGGGGTCGCCGCTTCAAAGTTTTCTGCGAAAGCAGAGGTCAGGCGAAAGCTGCTCGGGACCCAGCGATCAGTCGCGCGACAATGCGATCTAGTCGCTGAAGGCCGTGATATGGGCGCAGTAGTGTTCCCTTTTGCGCAGGTGAAGTTCTTTTTGACCGCCAGCGCCGAGGTGCGGGCCAAACGTAGGTACGAGGAGCTGTTACAGAAAGGCGCCCGACCTTTATATTCTGAGGTTTTGTTGGAAATGCGCGCACGGGACCATCGTGATGAGACTCGAAGCCTTGCGCCTATGGTCCCAGCTCCGGACGCCACGATCGTGGACACGACAAATTTGACGCCGGATCAAATCCTGAGGGTAATGCTAGAGTTGGTAAAATCGAGGCTGGGACTGTTGAAATAGGGAACTGACTCAAAAAACTATTAGTCTTTCCAAGTTTTTCTTGTAATGATTTGGAGAAACATATATATGTACTAGATTACGCAGCTTAGTTGAAATACCGATGGCGGACAAAAGAGTCTGGGGGTGCTTACTGGATGGAAAATTTGGAAACCCAATCTAATGACAACTTAACCAACGAAGAAGAGGGGCAGGATACCACCAAAGAGGAAAATTTCGCGGAACTCGTCGAAAGCAGTTTTCACAAAGCCCAGGAGGGCCAGATCGTAAAAGGTGTAGTTGTTCAGATTACTCCCGAACACGTAATGGTTGATGTTGGGTCGAAATCTGAAGGACAAATCCCTATTGATCAGTTCATGAACAGCGAAGGCAAGCTGACTGTCGCAGTTGGCGATGAAGTCGAAGTCTTCTTGGAAGACATGGGCGATAGCGGCGGAGTCAGGATCTCAAAAACCAAAGCTGATAAGATTAAGATATGGGATGATGTCGCTCAGATTTCTGAAACTGAAAAGACGATTCAAGGCAAAATCGTCGCGCGCGTTAAAGGCGGTATGCAGGTAGATATTGGAGTCCCAGCGTTCCTTCCAGGTTCTCAGATCGATCTAAAACCCGTCCGAAATTTTGATAAATATATTGGCGAGACATTCGAATTCAATGTACTAAAATATAATCGTAAACGCGGCAACATAGTGCTTTCCCGTCGACCACTTCTCGACAAGACTCGTGATCTGCGCAAGGATTTTATTTCCAATGCGCTGGAAAGTGGAGAAGTGTTTAACGGAGTTGTCAAAAACATTACCGACTATGGCGCATTTGTCGACCTTGGCGGTATTGATGGCTTGCTTCATATAACAGACATGTCCTGGGGCCGTATCAATCATCCCGCCGACATAATCAAGGTCGGGGACGAGATTAAGGTCAAGGTCCTAAAGTTTGACAACGACAAGGAACGGGTGTCGCTCGGCATGAAGCAACTTACACCTGATCCGTGGGAAACCGTTGACCAAACTTACCCCATTGGGTCGAAATGGTCTGGAAGGGTTGTCAGTATTACCGATTACGGCGTCTTCGTGGAGCTTGAAACTGGAGTCGAGGGCCTCGTTCATGTGTCCGAAATGGCATGGACCAAGAAACCGAGGCATCCGTCCAAGATGGTCCACATCAGTGAAGAAATTGATGTCATGGTACTCAACGTGGACAAAGACCAGAAAAGAGTTTCATTGGGGATCAAGCAATTGCGTTCCAATCCGTGGGACGTCATCGCCGAGCGTTACCCGGAAGGTACCAAAATTGAAGGAAAAATCAGGAATGTTACTGACTTTGGAATATTCGTCGGAATTGACGAGGGTATAGACGGTCTGGTTCACATATCGGACATATCCTGGACTCAGCGAATCAAGCATCCTGGAGAGTTCTACAAAAAAGGACAAACTGTTCAAGCCGTTGTTTTAAACATCGACAAGGAGAATGAACGGTTCTCTCTGGGTATTAAACAGATGATGGAAGATCCCTGGGAAACTGTTCCCGATAGGTATCCTCCTGGTTCCAAAGTTGTTGGAAAGGTTTCGTCCATCACAGATTTTGGTGTATTTCTTGAAATAGAGGAAGGCATCGAAGGAATGATTCACGTTTCCGAATTGTCCAAAGAAAGAGTGAGTTCTCCCCATGACTTCACCAAAGAGGGAGCCGAACTTACTGCCGTAGTGTTAAAGGTCAACAAGAAGGACAAAAAGATTGCCCTTTCGATAAAGAGCCTCGAGAGAACCGCCGATTACGAACAGAAGAGTTATGGCGGCAGTCAGGACGTGGTTGCCTCCAACTTGGGTGATCTACTCAAAGAGAATCTTGGGGCGTCATTGGGTAAAGAATAAATATTTTTCGGCTTTTGCTTTGACTAAAATTATTCGCCTCGCCTGTTACAGTGGCTGAGGAACAAGTTGTTGAGAGCCGAAACAATTTAGGCTTATCCGCCGGATAGCAGATCCAGTCTATGAATCAAAAAGAGTGAACCTGATTGGGAAATCTGGTTCACTCTTTTGTTTTAGCGACAGGATTTTGCGTGAGATATCGCCGGACCGCCTCTCTAGCCTGATCACGGTTCTGCGCTAAGCCTAAAGACTGTTCAGTGACCAACCATCTAATGATAGAACCCAAATGGGGACCCTGCTCAAGACCGAACTCGGACATTAGGTCAAATCCGTCTAAAAACGGAATGATGGGGGCTTCTTCCTCTTTAAGGACAAGTTCAATGGCTTTTCGCGCTCCATTCTTGGCTCTTGGAAGGTCAGCGAGGTCTCTTGCCGGTCCTTTAGCTGCAAGCAGGTCTGCCAGAAACAAAATAACCAGGCCGATAAAGTGTGTTCCAAATCGATGAAAAAGCCTCACTATGGCCCGTTGCGAGGGATTTTCCAATGTGAGTATTGAAGGTCTCATGTGACCTTCTACCCACGATGACACTTCCGACAATTCCCTGGAAGCCAGTTTTATTCGGGTCCCGGCCGAAAGAAATAGAGTTTTGGAGACCTTTTCATGGCCAATGAATCTACGTTTGCCCTTTTCGTCCACGCGTAGGGAAAACGGTTTTCCTGAATCGTGAAACAAAACGGCTAGCTTTAACAGCCATTTCCTGGGCCTGCCTGTAACGGGTTGTTCATAAATATAGTTAAGCGCCTTTTCAGAGACAGGGCCGAAAAAACTTGGCAAATTGTCAATGATGGTCTCAAGATTCTCGAGGGCCTCAACAGTGTGGCCCCAAACGTCCAAATGGTGAAACGCATTTTGCTCGAATCCCCTCGAAGGCTTCAATTCCGGCAGGATTTCCCAGAGCAGCGAAGACTCTGCCATCTGCTCGATAATTTTGGCCGACCGGTTTGAACGAAATACGATCTCGAGTTCATCCCTCACGCGCTCACCAGAAACATTTTGAATGAGCATTGCGGATTTGCGAATACCAAGCCGTGTTTCAGGGCAAATACCGAAGCCCAATTGCGAAGAAAACCTGAATGCCCTGAGCATCCTAAGCGGGTCTTCGGTAAAGGCGTTTGGCGAAGACATCCGAATAGTCTTTCGTTCAAGATCCTCTCGACCATGTAGGGGATCTATTATGGCATCACAGACTCTTCCATTGATAATGTCCCACAGATGCGCAGCGATTGAGTTAATCGTGAAATCCCTGTGATAAAGATCCTGGGTTATGGTTGGGCCTTTGAAAGAGGAGATATCCACCGTCACCTGGGGCGTTTGAGAAACAACAATTCTGCCGGTGCGCCGGCCTTTGTCCAGAGCTACAAAGGATGCCTTTACAGTAAGTTTGTCAGCCACTTCGCGGGCTATCTGAAAACCATCGCCTTCCACAGCGATGTCGAGGTCCGAGATTTGGTGATTGCCGAGAAGAGTGTCGCGAATGCAGCCACCAACTAAATAACTTTCGTCGCAGAGGCTAAGTGAAATCCGAAAAATCTCCTGCGCCAGTGGTTCGTTAAAGAAGTGTCCCGGATGCATTCGTCTAATAATGGTTATTGGATAATGAAGTGAGAGATTCTAAGATGGTTGGGTTACATCTGAGCCTGAACAAGTTCAAACCTGACAGTCCCAACAATCGGTGAGGCAGTTAAAAGCAGAGGAATCCTCTTATCGTCATTAGAAATCCATAGCTTCCCTTTAGCAATTTCCATGGGTTCGCGGCCGAGTTTATCCAGACGTAAGTCCATGCGTATAGCCGACAATGATCCAGCTCTGATATTGATCATCTCAGGCCCCACTGGATAAACAAAAAGCCGAGCCTTGTCCTTTCCATCGTAAATATCCACTGACAAAGGTTTGCCGAGATCCTTGCGGTTTCGGAGCAGATAAACGGCGCTTATTGGGTCACGGAGTCCCAAGGCGTTCTCTGAATGGCTTTCGATTTCGTTTCCCCTTTGCTTATTCACCTGAACAGTTTGATTTTTTTTGTCAAAGGAGAGATCTACCACCTCGGATCGCAATAGATTTGACTTGAGATGAAAGCGGTATGATTCCGGCTGGAATGTATTTGCGGAAAAAGTGGCCTGAACTCGACTCCAAAGTTCCAGTATGGTTTTCAGCGCGCCATCGGATACCGCTTGAGCAGTGACGGACATTTTCTTCGCGTCACATTTCATTGTTATATCACCATGGCCGGCTTTTGTTCCGTTCCATGAAACTTCATATCGCAGGATTTCGCTTCGGTCTTTTGCCCATGCGGAATATGTCGTAAGAATTAGTCCCAGCGACAACGACAAGACCAAACAAACGGAGGAAGACTTTTTCAACTGATTCTCCTCCAATGAAACTTTTTGTTTACTTCAGGCATTGAGATAATCAATGAGTCGCCGGATATCTGAAATGGCCACTTCACAGTATTACCCGCGTCGTCAGTTATGCTGATCTGGTTCTTTTCAACCGAGTATTTACCAGTCCTGCTTTTCATGCTATCCGAATTTTCATTATCGAATCGGTTAAATATTACCTGACGGTTGTTCGTGAATTCAATCTGGGTTTTCGTCTGGTCCTTAGGGTTCTGACGTTCACCCTTGTCATTAATCTGGTACAGCAGTTCCCATTTGCCAACGACGCTTTTGTCTGAATTACCGGCGGAAGGTTCGGATATTTCCGGACCAGACTGAGCCTCATCATCCATACGAGCGCTCTTCGGCATAGACGCGGTAAGACAGGAAGAGCAAACCGCCGCAAAACAGAGTAAAATAGCAAATCCAAGCATTCTTGAGGAAAGGGTCATGTGCGGAACACCCGTTTAATGTGGATCAAGCTAGCAAGATTCAAGGCGACCCAAAAAATGGAACTACTACCAAAGATTGGATATGGGCTTTTGCGGCACATTGTCCACAGCTTGTGAAGCTCCTACCGATTCGGGCTGCGAAGGCTCCGCCCTAGCGGTAAAGGTAGATTCTTCTTCAGTCTTAAGAGGTTTCGCCACCGGTTTGGGGAGTGGGAACTCGCCGCGAGCAAGTCTGGTGAGGAGTCCCTGGTCAACGATTATGCAATAGGAACCCACGCCAAGAGTATGGAACACAGCTTCAGCATCCTGCCAATCTAGGCCAAGACAGCCGTGAGTTAGTCTGCCCCCGGTAGCTTCGGCATAATGAATATATCTGGAGCCGTCAAAAACCAGTTTATATCTAAAGAATCCAGGCACTCTGCGATCTTCCCACCTGGCCGGTATAGGTTCACCTTCCTCAAGGAAGTACCAGTCTGGTCGAACCCAGTCAGCGACAGCAACCTTACTCTTGATAGGAAATATGCCGACCGGCGTTTCAAACGCCCCTGTTCTGGTCTTACCCTTGCCTATCGCAACTGGTCCTATGCGTAATAACCGACCTTCCCTATCATACAGATAGTATTGAAAATTCCTCTTATCTATAATAATGAACGCTTTGCCGTTTTTGTTCCTTATAAAGGAGCCGATATTTCGAGCATCGGTCAGCGCTCCCTGAATTTGACCCTCATCCTGCAAGCGGTGTCCGTAATAATTATCGTAAATCTCCGGTTGCTGAGAATTGTAACCGGAATTGTCGGGTTCCGTTGTGCGCGTCATCTGCTCGCGTAATATACGCTCTGCGTCTCTAGAATCATATTGCAAGTTTGGGGAAGGATATGTATTGGGTGGTTCCTGATATCTTGAAGCCCCCTGATTTTGGTATCCAGAACGAGGCTGTTGCGCCTCCATGTAACTGTTGGAACCATCCTGATAATAACTGTCGTCGTAGTACTGACCTTGAGCTATCGTAACGCTGGCCATACTTAAGATAATAGATACTCCATATTTTATAAGATTCCGCATGGTTAAGACCCTCTTCTCCATGATTACAGAGAAAACCAACGCATCAATTTGAAATCACATTTTCTATAAAGTAATTCGCAAATGGTGTCAACCCATTATAAATCCTAGCGTTATGTGAATTATTGAAGAAGCCCATATTTTTTCATCTTGTACTGCAAGTTACTTCTTGAGATCCCAAGAATCTTAGCTGCCTGCGCCTGGATCGCTCCAGCTTTTCTTAGAGCGTCTCTGATCATCTTTTCTTCCATTGCGTCCAACGCGTCCATAAGCCCGGTGTTTTCTTCCAAGTTGAGATCAAGGCTCGAATCCGGGGTCTTATGCGATCTAATTTGATTTGGCAGGTCCTCAATTGTGATCGAATGCCCTTGAGACATTAGAATAGCGTATTCCATCGCGTTTTCCAATTCCCGAACATTCCCTGGCCATGAATAAGAGCAAAGAACTCTCATAGTTTCTGGCTGAATTTCCAGCATTTGTCTTCCCAAACGCGCACAGAATTTTTTTAGGAAATATGTAATCAAGAGCGGAATGTCGGTCATGCGTTCCCTCAATGGAGGCATTGGCACATGAACAACGTTTAGACGAAAAAACAGGTCCGACCTGAATAATCCGGCGTCTACCTGTGTGCGCAGATCTTTGTTGGTTGCGGCGATCAGCCTTACATCAACACGGATATCGCGGTTTCCTCCAACTCTTTGAAATTCTTGCTCCTGAAGGACCCGCAACAATTTTACCTGTAAGTTGAGAGACATTTCTCCTATTTCATCGAGAAAAAGGACTCCACTATCGGCAATTTCGAACTTACCCTGTTTGGTCGACACCGCCCCAGTAAACGCGCCCTTTTCATAGCCGAACAATTCGGATTCGAGAAGAGTTTCAGGGATTGCTGCGCAATTAATTGAGACAAACGCCTTTAAAGCGCGGGAAGACGCCTTATGCAAAGCCTTGGCTATGACTTCCTTTCCAGTTCCCGACTCGCCTGAAATCAAGACGGTGGCAGGAGTGTCTGCGACCCTTTTCACTATCTGGAAGACACGATCCATAGCTTCGGATACCCCGATTATGGTTCCCCATACGGGGTCGTAGTCAGAAGAGTTAATGCGCCGAAGGTTTTTGTCCAAGCTCCTTTTTTCAACGGCCCGTGCTACAGCATGCTTGATGTCGTCGTTATCAAATGGCTTCTGGATGTGATCAATAGCCCCCTTTTTCATGGCGGAGACGGCTTGATCAACCTCTGCGAATGCGGTCATTAGAATCACAGGCAGTCCAGGGTCGTTTGCGAAAACCCTTTCAAGGAGTTCGATGCCGTTCATGCCAGGCATTTTAATATCTGAAAGTACAGCGTCAATCTGCTGGTCCCTTAATATTTCCAACGCTTCAGTTCCTGATGACGCTGTGAGAACATTATAGCCTTCATCAGTGAGCAGTTCCTCCAACACGAAAAGGTAATTTCTCTCGTCATCCACTACTAGGACGTTCGCCATATTCTAACCTCGGGGAAACTAGATTTAATCCCGTTTGTTGACTTCTCTCGGAAGAACGATCGTGAAGACCGCTCCTTCTCCTTCTTCGCTGGATACTTTAATCTCACCGTTGTGGGCTGTAACAATGTTGTGCACTACGGCAAGCCCCAAACCTGTTCCCATTTGATTAGTGGTGAAAAAAGGTGTGAATATTTTGTTCAAATTTTCCCTTTTTATTCCCTGCCCATCATCAGCAAAAGTTATTTTAACAGTCGATTCTTCCGGTTGAATAGTTATCTCGAAGGAGCCGCCCTCGTCCATGAACTCAAACGCATTCATGGTTATGTTCAGAAACGCCTGATACAGGAGGTCCGAGTCCCCGAGAATTATAGGCTCATATTTTGATTTTTCAACGGTTTCCGACCACGAAACTTTTCGAGACACGATTTCGTGTTCGAGAATATTCCTGACACGGGCCACAATATCTCTTACGTCCACCGGGTTAGACGCCGGAGATTTTGGCCTTGCGAAGTCTAGGAAATCCGTCAGGATTAGACTGAGCCTTGTAGCTTCCTCCAAAATTATGTTGGAGAATCTTTTGATTTTGGAGACATCCGGGTTCGCCTTGTTGGCTAGAACTTCCGCGGACGATCTGATAATTCCCAATGGATTGCGTATCTCATGAGCGATAGTCGCAACCATCTGACCAATAGAAGCTAGCTTCTCGGATTGCTGTAACTTGTCCTCAAGAAGCTTTTGCTCTTCGGCTCTTTCTATGAGAATCCTCTCTCCACGACGGACGATCAAGGTGAGAGTCACAAAAAGAAAGGCCATAAGGCCGCTTGCGACAAGGAGAATGATTACGACATAACGCTGAACATTGACGTACTGGTCTGTTACGTCTTGAGTTATCTGGATGACGCCATATATGGCTCCCAACATCCAATAATTTCCAGTCCCTTCCCTTAATGGGTAATATGTGTCAGCTTGCCACACGCCGTACCAATTTGTCGCGGATCTTTTTCCCCGCCTGATCTTGGTCTGATCTTTACCATTGAGCAGAGCTTCGTCAACAGCCTGATTTTCTGGCTCATATTTCCCTATCAAGTCGTAATCAGTGCTGTATACGATTTTTTTGTTTTTATCGATGATCTTGATCCGATCAATGCGAAGCCCGTAAGTGAAGTCCTTAATCAACGAATCAAGAGCGCCAAATTGGTCCCATTTTCTGAGGTCCATGCTTAGTCCCCGAGCTTTTAGCGGGGCATAAAATCCTACGAAAATATTGTAATTGAGGTTCTCTGCAAGGAGGCGAGCGTAATTTTCCGCCCCTTTGAGAAGAGTGTCTACGCTACGGGTGTACAAAAACGCGCCCAGTAAGAGCGTTACAACGGCAATGACCGTAAAACCTGAAAGGATGAAATATTTCAGAAGCCTAAACGGACCGGCGCCTATGGCTGCTGATCTCTTCGCTGTCGGTTTAAGTTTAACTCCCAACATGACTGTCGAATTCTACTAAGGTTCTTAGTCTGTAAACGCGTTTTAAGTTCTTTGGGTTTGCAGTTAAGGTTGTCATGATTGGTGAGGAATGTGGACTGATTTTCTGGAACATGTCAAGGACGGAAAAACACTCTTATTGAAAAAGAAACCAAGGAATCTGATATTCAAGCGTTGCCAAGGTCATCAGGGTCCATTCGTTCCAAAATCTTTGTAAGCTCTTCATCTGTTCGTTCAACATCCTCCTGAGTGAGTACCAATTTAGTCTTTGGTTCATCAATCTGTTCGGAATCGGACATTCCTTCGATGACCTCTTCGTTGACGAATATGGCTACCCCGGCCCAGGTCGCCAGCACG
Source organism: Syntrophaceae bacterium (assembly GCA_031292235.1). GTDB lineage: Bacteria > Desulfobacterota > Desulfomonilia > Desulfomonilales > Desulfomonilaceae > CAJBEZ01. The sequence goes on from JARLHM010000053.1 coordinate 29,536, forward strand.
AGTGAATCAGAGGGCCTGGCGTCTACAGTAACTAACTTTGAATCAGCGGTCTTTATATAAATCGTCGCATAATATGTATGTTCCTTCAGATCGTCTATTTCTATATGCTCAATATGTGAGCCGGTTTTTTCGATCACATTTCGGAGCAATTCGTGCGTTAGGGGTCGTTGAAAGACTTCTTTGGAAATGGCCCGTTGCAACGCCATAGCTTCGACAGGACCGATCCAGATATATAATTCCCGATCCCCTCCCTTTTCACGCAGGATCACAACAGGCTGCATATTTCTGGAATCCGAGGCTAGGCCCGATATTGTCATTTCCTTGAAACTCTTTTCTAATTTCATGTGATCCCTCTTTCCGAATTAATCGAACCGAACATCAGCCAAAGCCATATCAGAGCGTAGAGTCCTAACACGTTCAATGATATTTACCAGCCGCTGTCTGGAGACGAGCAATTCATGGCGTTTCAGTTCCAGCGTAAAAGTCTTATTATAACCGGAATCTAAAAGCGCCTTTAAGACAGCTTCGAAATCAATGATACCATCACCAATCGGCAAATGCAGGTCATCTTTTACACCGTTACCGCCTGAATTGTCGTGTATATGAACATGCTGAATTTTTCCGGAAAGTTGAGCAATAATTCCGAATGATGTGTTTGATTGTGTCAACAATTGCCCATGACCAATGTCCAGCGTGATCGAGGAGTTGAGAATGTCTTCCAGAGCATAAGCAAGGTCGGAGGCTGTTTCTGACAGGTTCTCCAGGCTCAATGTAATCCCCTTGCTCCTGGCATATAGAAAAAGATCTTTAAACGCCCTTTTCTTCTCGATCATTTGAGGCCCTGAAACGTAACGCGGGTCCATCCAGAGATGCACTGTTAAAAAATTGGCATTGATCAAGGCTGTAGTGTCAATGGTCGCTTTTAGCGCAGGGTGGTAGTTCTCCCAAAGGTTTTTTAAACTGGTCGGGTCTCCCTCGTGAGGCCCATGAGTGATAAGCCTGAAATCCGGCCCTGCAAGTCGACTAACGTCTAATCGGCTCCAGTAAAACCTCGCATCACAGTCTTTCAGGATCACTTCTCCGAAGTCAAATCCATTTTCTTTGAGAAATACTATATCATCTGAATTTCGGACGTGACCACCCAGGAGCATATAGATCTATCCTTGCCCAGACAAAAGAATGTCATGGCCACGGTCTGGGACCGCGCCAACGACAGTGTGACGCTAATTACGCGCTAAGTAAGTCCTATTTCCTCATCAGTGAGATAACATGCCGGGTCCGGCGCCCAGAGGTCCCCGAGAGCGGCTTCAGCCCGAACCCTGAAATTTCCGCCACAAATATCCAGCCAATTACAGGATGCGCAACGCCCACGAACAAAATTCTTTTTCTGTTTCAGCTTCTGTAACAGTTCATCGTTGGGGTTTGTCCAGATCTTGCTAAAAGGTCTATTGCGAATATTTCCAAAACTGTGATGTCTCCAGAACTGGTCAGCGTGGACAGTTCCATCCCAAGACACGCAGCCAATCCCTCGGCCAGAACTGTTTCCTTCATTCATCTGGAGCAGTTCAAGGACTTGCCTGGCCCTATCAGGGTTCTCTTTTAAGAGTCTGAGGTAGATATAAGGTCCGTCAGCGTGGTTATCCACCGTCAGAACTTCAACAGCCATGCCTTTTCCGTGAAGAGCCATCGTCCTATCAATAATCAGATCGACCACTTTTCTGGTTTGTTTGTGGTCCAAGTCCTCATTCATAAGATCAGCGCCTCTACCGGCATAAACTAGATGGTAAAAACAGATCCTGGGTATCTGAAGTTTATCCACAAGATCGAATATACCATCTATTTCCTGGAAATTTCTCTTATTGATTGTGAACCTAAGCCCAACTTTCAGACCAGCCGCCTTGCAGTTGTTTATGGCCCTCAAGACGCGTTCAAAAGTCCCGTCTACACCTCTGAATGAGTCGTGAACCTTTTGAAGACCATCCAGGCTTATTCCTACGTATGACAAGCCGATGTCTTTGAGCTTGGCGGCCATAGGCTCATCGATCAAGGTGCCGTTGGTTGAGAGAACCGCCCTCATACCGGAAACCGTGGCGTGCTGGATCAATTCCAGAATGTCGGGCCGAATCAGCGGCTCACCTCCGGAAAAAAGAACTACAGGGGAACCAAATCCAGCCAGATCGTCAAGGAGTTGAATACCTTCATCAGTAGACAGTTCATTCGAGTATTTCTTGTCCTCAGAACGTGAATAACAGTGGACGCATTTAAGATTACACCGTTGAGTGATATTCCAGACTACTACCGGCTTCTTATCCTTGGAAAACTGAAGCAGATGTGAAGGCAGGTCCTTTGACATTCGTCCATAGCGCAAAGGGTCCGACGCCTCGACCGCGCCGCAGTAAAGCTTTGATACTCCAATCATTAAGTGACTCCTAATAGTTACAATACCGAGATATTAGACAGTGATTAACAATCTTGCAACTCCGAAGCGTAAAGAAAGCGTAAAGGCTTGATCCAAATTATCTCAAAACAGGTATCATGAGTGAAAATCCGAGCATAATCGAAAAAAGTCTACGATAATCTCCGCATGATCGAAAGCCAGGTCGTTGGGCAGATTGTCTTTATGAAAGACCTGAGCTTTCGCCGCATCGTCTCCGGCGCGGGGAACACCATCGCTTTGTGCTGTGAATACAGTAGAAATGGTGTGATGTCTGGGGTCTCTGTTCCGTGAAGAATAAACTCCAAGCAATTTCAAATTCTGTATATCAAGAGATGTTTCCTCTTTAGCTTCTCTGGAGGCCGCCTCTTCCACGGATTCGCCGTAATCGACGAACCCTCCAGGCAATGCCCAACCAAAGGGAGCGTTTTTTCTGCTAATCAGGACTATCCCACCTTGATTTCTTATCACTATATCAACTGTTGGTAGGGGATTTTTATAGGTGGACATCACGAAACCGCATCTGGGGCATATCAATTCCGTTTTCATTTTTGCCTTCCTTAAAATTTTGTTGATGAAGGGGTTGACAAACTGACCGATGATTGGCACTCATATGTAGTGAGTGCTAACAAGTGTCTAGCGCTCCAAACAGTTCTATACTAAAAAGAAAGCATTTGGAGGTTATATCATGAAATTTCGTCCTCTTTATGATCGAATCCTTGTCGAGAGGGTGGAATCAGAGGAAGTCACCAAAGGCGGAATAATCCTGCCTGACTCCGCCAAGGAAAAACCGCAGCAAGGCAAAATCATCGCCGTGGGTAAAGGCAAGAAGACCGAAGAAGGTAAGATTATTCCTCTTGAACTCAAAGAAGGCGACACAATACTGTTCGGCAAGTATTCCGGATCTGAAATCAAAGTCGATGGCGTAGAATATCTGATAATGCGTGAAGACGACATCCTGGGTCTCGTCGAGTCATAATTCGTTTACCCCAAAACCCTAATCATTACAAAATTTTTAGTGAAACATAAATAATTCTAAGGAGTGATTATATGGCCGCGAAGATAATTCTTTTTGAACAGCAAGCTAGAGACAAAATCCTCAGGGGCGTTAACATCATGGCGGATGCCGTGAAATCAACTCTTGGCCCCAAGGGAAGAAACGCTATTCTGGAGAAATCATGGGGCGCTCCCACTGTAACCAAAGATGGTGTAACCGTCGCTAAGGAAATCGAGCTTGAAGACAAGTTCGAAAACCTCGGCGCCCAGATGCTGAAAGAAGTCGCTTCCAAGACCTCCGATGTCGCAGGTGATGGAACTACTACAGCTACAGTTTTGGCTCAGGCTATTTACCGCGAAGGCATCAAAATGGTTGCCGCTGGCGCCTCCCCGATGGACCTCAAGAGGGGAATCGACTTTGCCGTTGAAGCCGTTGTAACCAATCTCAAGAAACTGTCCAAACCAACCAAGGACAAGAAAGAGATCGCTCAGGTAGGAACAATCTCAGCCAATAATGATCCGACAATCGGAAACATCATAGCTGAGGCTATGGAAAAAGTAGGCAAAGAAGGTGTCATTACCGTAGAAGAAGCCAAGGCGATGGAAACCTCTCTGGATGTAGTCGAAGGTATGCAGTTTGATCGCGGTTACCTGTCCCCGTACTTTGTCAGTGATCCTGAGAGAATGGAAGTTGTCCTGGATGAGCCTTATATTCTGATCAACGAGAAAAAGATTTCGAATATGCGTGACATGCTCCCGTTGTTGGAGCAGGTCGCCAAGATGGGTCGTCCTCTGTTGATAGTAGCGGAAGATGTTGAAGGAGAAGCCCTGGCCACTCTGGTCGTTAACAAACTGCGTGGCACACTGACCGCATGCGCGGTGAAGGCGCCTGGCTTTGGAGACCGCAGAAAGGCCATGCTCGAAGACATAGCGATACTAACCGGTGGTCAGGTGATTTCCGAAGACTTGGGGCTGAAGCTTGAAAATATTAGCTTGAATGACCTCGGTCGTTGTAAAAGAGTCACCATTGACAAGGACAACACCACCATAATCGACGGCGCTGGAGCTAAGGAGAAAATTGAAGGTCGAGTCCGACAGATTCGTACGCAGATCGAAGAAACAACTTCAGATTATGACCGTGAAAAACTCCAAGAGCGTCTGGCTAAGTTGGTCGGTGGCGTGGCGGTTATCAATGTAGGCGCTGCGACCGAGACCGAAATGAAGGAAAAGAAGGCCCGCGTTGAAGACGCCCTGAACGCTACCCGAGCAGCGGTGGAAGAGGGCATAGTCCCTGGTGGCGGTGTGGCCTATCTGAGATGTCTCCAGTCCATTACCGATTTGAAGCTGGAAGGTGATGAAAAAGTCGGAGCCAAGATAGTGCTAAGGTCCCTTGAAGAGCCGATCAGGCAGATCGCTGTGAATGCCGGCCATGACGGGTCCATAGTTGTGGACAAGATCAAGCACAAAGAAGGCGCATTCGGGTTCAACGCCTATAAAGAAGTTTACGAAGATCTTCTTGAGAATGGCATTATTGACCCTACCAAGGTTACAAGACTCGCCCTGCAAAATGCAGCCTCCGTAGCTGGTTTGATGCTGACCACTGAAGTAATGATCGCAGAGAAGCCGAAGGAAAAAGAAGCGCCCGCAATGCCGGGTGGTGGTATGCCTCCGGGTGGCATGTACTAGTCAATTTTCCGTCTCAGCGGAAAGTGAAAAAGGCGGTCGGATTATCCGGTCGCCTTTTTGTTTTGATCGAAACAATCGCTACTAGTTCTTTTCTTTATACTTTATTAGCGGCCCAAAAAATTCGGTTTCGCAGTAGTGACACCTCATTGTTAAAGGGCCTTTCCCTACGATCACAAATTTGCATGGCACCTGTTCGTGGTTGGTTATACAGAAACGGTCAGGACACACGACAATATCACCCACAGAATCCGGGACATCTACTTTGTGTTTTTCGGTAACCTTCCCATTTTCAATTCGTGTTACAGTAGCCATCGGCGCTATCAACGCCACAACGTTCAACATGTTTCGAGTTAAGCTCAAGTTTTCGACTTTGATGATGTCCTTTTTGTTCAGAGATTGAGATTCGAAATTTATACCAATTGCTATAATGTCCCCAGTTTTCCTGGCTAGGGCATTCAGTCCCAGCACCTGAGAAATAAGGAAAGCCTTGCCCGCGGGGATATGGTCTATGACAATCCCGGAGTCAATTTTTGCGATCGTGATCGGTCTATCTTTCATGTTATGGCTCCAAGTATAAGGGCTAGTAATGTTTCACGAACCAGTAGACCATTTTTTGCCTGTTGGAAATAATAGGCGTATTGTGTTTCATCGACATCCTGCGCAATTTCCGTAACGCGCGGTAAAGGATGCATTATCTTCATGTTGGGTTTGGCGTCGCTTAGCATACTGGCTTCCAACCGGTATATGCTCCGGAATTTCTCAGCCAATGCGCGTTCTTGAAGCCTCTCCATCTGAATCCTTGTCATGTAAAGAACATCTACTTGACCTATGTGGTCTTCGATTCGCCCTGCCTCAACAAACGTAACTCCTCTGTCTATGGATGCCCTGGCGCATTTGTCAATTATTGAGCGTGGCATGGCGAGGTCCCTTGGGGATATAAATATGAGCCGACAATTTTCGTACTTCAAAAGCGCCTCTGTTAAAGAATGAACTGTTCTTCCATTAACTAGGTCGCCGACCATTGCGATCGAGATGCCATCCAGACGCCCTTGCGTTTCTCGTATCGAATATAGGTCCAGCAAAGTCTGGGTCGGATGTTGGTTTGGACCATCCCCCGCATTGATAACAGGAATGTCAGCGGCTTCGGCCGCAACCCTTGCGGCCCCTTTAAGAGGGTGTCGTATGACTATTACGTCAAATCCGTATCCGTCGTGCATCTTGACAGTGTCCCATAAGGATTCTTCTTTGACCGTAGAAGTAATGTTCGCGTCATAAAATCCCCCTATCTTGCCTCCAAGATTCCGCATTGCGACTTCAAACGATGTACGGGTCCTTGTGGACGGCTCAAAAAAAAGCATCGCTGAAACTTTGTCATTGCATAGCGAGGCTTTATTAGGATGATTCTGAACCTCTGGGACCCTGGACAGAATGTAATTGATTTCTTCGCGAGTCAGATCATTCATAGAAATGATGTCTCGACCTAGAAAGTTCATAATGCTCACCTTGATTCCCTAATGCGCAACATTAGTCCAAATCCTGCCGGCAACGCGCTTGACCGCAATTGAACGCGACACCGTTAATAACGGTAGATCTGACGTAGGCCGGTAAAGATGTATACTCAAAAGGTGACCAACCGCAGCGGGTAAAAAGTCTTCGGTTTGGCGCATGGCCGTCTGCATGGCCTACTTCTGTTGTCTTACCAAAATCCATTATAGTGAAAGATGCCCCGTACCCCTTCTGTATGCGACCAAATTTCTTATTCAGATTCAACTCCATGATCCTGCAGGGCTCTTCGGAAAGGACTTTGGCTATTAGCGTGGGATCAAAACCGCAATCTTTGATAAGCCATCCAACGAAGGGACCAAGAGTGTCGAGATGGGGCATGCCTGAAACGCCAAACTTCTTCTCTGCAAGAGAATGGGGCGCGTGGTCGGACGCCAGCGTTTGAATCAAACCTGATCGTAGAGCGTCTAGCATCATCTGTCTATGATGTTCCGACCTTAGCGGCGGATTGCAATTGAGAATATAACCTGGAATATCGGTTTCTCTCCCACCACCCTTATATCCAGCCTCATCAACACTGAAAAAAAGATGATGCGGCGTAACTTCGCAAGTGACTTTTGTTGACGCTGTTTCATTGTAGTCTGTTATGAGGCTTACAGCGCCTTCTGTGGAAACGTGACATATGTGGGTGACAAGATGATATCTGTGAGTCAAATCCAGAATTTTCGCTACAGCTCGAACCTCGGCTTCCGGGGGGCGCCGTTTCCAATGTTCGGATTGACCTTCGTTTTTTCTGAGTATCTCAGGGTCTTCCGCGTGAAAAAAAAGCCTATGTCCTTTATAGCGGCTCAAAGCATCTTCCACTTTGCGCCAGTTCGAGAAAGTCACCTGGTTTGGATGTGAGTCTAAATACAATTTGTAGGGCAAGTCGGCCCAAGGTTCGGAATGTTCCGTGACGACGGCGAATAGGATCACTGGGCATCTAGATTCCGCCCCCAACAACCGTTTTTGATCATAAATGGTCTTGTTGTCTGGTGGGGTTGGGTCGTTAGGCATTGCGGCGAAGCAGGTGACACCACCATTTATGGCAGAATCCCCAGCGGAGGCGAACACTTCCTTTTTGCAGGTCGATTCCCATTTTTTGATCAGGTCGTTGTCTTCAGGCAACGGTTTCGGAAACTCTCTAGCATGGACATGGATGTCCACAAAACCAGGAAAAAGCAGGCATGATTGCTCTACAGGTCCGGATTCCGGAACCAGCGATTCAATGTTCCCGGAATGTAAGTCGACGGCAACTCGAGTCGGCCTTATTCCGTCGGGAAAAACAGACATATATGAAAATGATTTTTCCGTCATGGAGCGTTTCAACACCGACTTCCCGTGTACATGTCTTCAACTAGTGGGGCAGCCTTTTTGTTTGTCAACTTCATGTCAGCCTCTGCTTCCTGAATGCGCCTGCTCTTGCCACGGACTATTCAATTTCAATAGAAACTATTCGCATTTCGTCCTTGCCTGCGACTATACTCAGGACTCCAGCAGAACAGACGGGACAAAATGGAGTAAAAGTATCCAACACAGGCTCATGTCCGCAATCCAAACAGACAGCTTTAATCGGTACGATGGTAATTGAAAGTCCGGCGCCCTCAAGAGGGCTATCTTTTGTGAGAGCGGCGAAAGCGAATTCAATAGCGTCGGGCATGACAGCCGTCATGGCGCCGAATTCGAGTTCAACGCGTACGAGACGCTTCGCTGAATGTATTTTCATCTGCTGTTCAATTATATCAAGAATACTTTGAACTATTCCTAACTCATGCATTGGACATTAGTCCTATATCGATTGATTAATCTTGGAAATACAAACAGCACAGTATCGGGAAAAAACCTATCGAGCCCAATTGGGGATCTCCCAGTGGAGCCCAGGGTTAATCTCCTGAAACAGACGATTGCCTGTTGGGTCAATAAATAGCCTGTAACTCTTTTGAACATCGCTGTTTGAGTGAACGCTAAACGCTATCGATCTGCTTTTGTACGAATAAACCGTAATTATTTGGCCCTCAGGTGTGGAATAGAAATCCATCCTTGTCTGTTTGCCGGGAATATCAGAAGCGTGGCTTGACCACTGAGTCGTGAGCAATTTCATTTTGGATACATCGGGCAGCGTAACATTTTGTTGGGCGTGAACCGGCCATTGGGAGAACAGGATCAAAAAAGCTACCAATACAGGGATTGTTTTTGGCATTAGTGACCACCTCTATGTCGGAACTCGCATAATCTTACCATGCCAGGGCCGATTGTAAAGCGCTGGAAGTTTAGTGTTGGAAGTTTAGTCGCGACGTTGACTTATTATTGACCATGATCCACAATCTCGTGCTACCATGAATCCTCGAAAGGAGAATCTGGGCATGACGCCGGAGTGGATGAAAGGTGAGAAGTCAGAAAAGTATTTGGATTTTCTTTTTTGGCATTACCGCGTAGTAGATTCTTTTTGGTACATATTTTTAGAACGAGATCACGGGACCGATGAAGCGAACCGGCTAAATGAGAAAGTCTGGCGGCGCGTAGCCGGAATAGCGGCCAAGGCTATAGTTGACAGATTCGATGTAAAGGAAAAGGGTCTGGACGGCTTTGTCAAAGCGCTCGAATATTTCCCATGGAGGATAATTGTGGAATATGAGATTGAAACTAAAGAGGGAGAAGTCTTAATCTCTGTTCCCAACTGCCCGACCCAATCCTCCAGGTTGAAAAGAAATCTGGGCGAGTACGCATGTAAGGAAATGCACCGGGGAGAATTTGAAGGATTTGCCGAAGTGATCGATCCAAAAATACGGGTCGAGTGTGTCCACGCTCCTCTTGATCCACATCCGCCTGAAAGATTTTGTCAATGGCGATTCACGATAAAAGACTGATTGTCTTATCATTATAGGGAGCATAGCCGTGAAATACGGCGATCAAATGTATCTGCAACGTATCAAAATCGATAGTGAAAAGTTTCCCGTTCACGACACGTTTCCTTTCAACATAAAGGCGTTCCAGACAACTCAAGACCTTAAAATTAGATCAAAAATAGTATTCTTTTCCGGGGAAAACGGAGTTGGTAAATCTGCGCTGCTTGACGCCATAGCCAGAAAATGCGGTTTTATGCCCTGGGGGGGAAGTAAAACGCACAGGTCTCATTCAAATCCTTACGAAACACAACTGGCCCATTTTATCAAACTCGATTTCAGCATGCGGCCGAAATATGGGTTCCATTTCAGGGCCGAAGTGTTCTTTAACTTTGCGTCTTCACTTGACGACATCTTACTGGACGATCCTGATAGGAAGCAATATTTTGGGGGAGGTTCTCTCAACGCAAAGTCACACGGAGAATCATTCTTGACCTTTTTTCAGAGCTACTCCTTCAATATTGATGGGTTGTACCTAATAGATGAGCCCGAGTCAGCTTTGTCGCCACGCAGTCAGGTTGAATTTGTAAAGATATTGATGCGCAACGTGAGATCTTCAAACAAGCAGTACTTCATAGCGACATTATCGCCTATAATATTGGCCTGTCCTGAAGCTCAAATATTCAGCTTCGACGGAACCGATATAAACTCGATCAGTTTTTGTAACACGGATGTCTACAATTTATATAAAAGCTTCATAGATGACCCTGGGGGCGCTTATCGGTCCTAATGTCTTTATGTCATGACTTTGGAGCCGGCTAATGGACCCGACAATTGTCACAAATATTCTGGACAGCATGAGTGATTGTCTCGTCGTTATCGATGGTGATGGCGATGTATTGTACGCAAACAAGAACACTAAGGAAATCCTCGGTCATTCCTTTGAAGATTTAAAGGAAAAGGGGTTGGGGCTAGTGTTCTTTGTCCGTGATGAAAATTATGATTTTAATCAAATACTCATAAACGCAGTATGGAACAAAACCGTCAAAGATTATAGCGAAGTGGATTATTATCACCCGGAAGGTTTAAAGAAACGCCTCGTTGTTACCACCTCGTATATGCGTGAATCTGATGAGGAAAAAAGCCGATTCATTGGTTTTATTATGATTTTTAGAGATATTACCGAAGTGTTTATGTTGCGCCAGAAAGAAAAAAAGTTACTCGAAGATAGGGACAGGATAGCCTGTGATAAAGTGAGAAGCCTCAACAGGCTGGCCATGGGAGTTGCCCACGAAATCAGAAATCCGGTTGTGATGATAGGAGGATTTGCAACTCGACTTATGAAGGGCGCCAATATCTCTGATGAAGCTAAGTCCTACGCAAAAAATATTCTGGAAGGGACACAGAGATTGGAACTTATTGTGGAAGAAGTCCAAAATTGTGCCAATTTGCCGGATATAAAATTGATTACTGGATCCATAACAGAAGTCATACTTGAAAGTATCCAGGATTTGGAGCCTGATGCGGCAAAACGCAATATCCACATCACATTCCACAAATTGGAATCAAAATACGGTAAATCAAAATTTGATCCCAGGTTAATAAAAATTGCTCTTAACAACC
>JARLHM010000054.1 GCA_031292235.1 Syntrophaceae bacterium
ATTCTGGTCGGGGACGCTAATCGGCGAGGTCGAGTAGTCGGCGTACGCATGGTGGTCACCGACGATGAAGAAGATGAACCCTGGACAGCCAGACCTTCAAGACTACCCAAGACGATACCTGCAACTGGTCCATTACCGGAAAAGCTTGAACTCGTTTTGGGCAACCAGATCTATTTGGCCAAAGACAACCTTCCCCCAGCCCTACAGAATCGGTTGATTCGTTTGGCGGCTTTCCAAAACCCTGAGTTCTACAAAGCCCAGGCTATGCGTTTCCCCACGTTCGACAAACCACGTATCATAAGCTGCTGTGAGGATTTCTCGGGGCATATTGGAATTCCCCGAGGGTGTCTAGACGAAGTACTGGCCTTATTGCGGTCTTTGAACATAAGCCCCAGGATTAGTGACCAACGCTTTTCGGGTAATCGAATCAACGTTCGTTTCATGGGCAGTCTTACGATGGACCAACGGAATGCGGCAGAAAACATGCTTGGTCATGAAACCGGCATTCTCGCAGCGACGACCGCCTTCGGCAAAACCGTAGTCGCATGTTACTTGATAGCCGAGAGAAGAGTGAACACACTCGTTTTGGTTCATCGGAGGCAACTGCTCGACCAGTGGATCGCACGAATACAGGAGTTTCTCAATCTTGAAGCCAAAGACATTGGACAAATAGGCGGTGGAAGACGCACTCCAAGGGGCCAGATCGACGTAGCGATTATTCAGAGTTTAAGTAAAAAAGGGACGGTCGATGATATTGTTGGGGAATACGGACACTTGATTGTAGACGAATGTCACCATATATCCGCCAGAAGTTTCGAAATAGTTGCCCGGCAAAGTAAGGCCAGGTACGTCACTGGTCTATCAGCCACTGTGACCAGAAAAGACGGTCATCATCCGATAATTTTCATGAATTGTGGACCCATTAGGCATAGAGTGGATCATCGCAAACAATCAGCGATTAGACCTTTTGATCATAGGGTTGTCACTCGTGCCACTAATTTTAGGCTTCCACGATCACTTGCTGTAAGGGAATCGCAATCAATTCAAGAACTCTACTCTGCATTGACCTTGGACCAAGCGCGGAATGAGATGATTATTCAGGATGTTCTGCAAACCCTTGAGTTCGGTCGTTCTCCAGTTGTGTTGACAGAACGAAGGGACCATTTGGAATGTCTTGCTGGCCGACTTAGTTCTCATGTCCGGAATGTAATTGTAATGAAAGGGGGCATAGGTAAGAGACAAAGGCGTCTCATTCTCGAAAAGATGGCCCACATCTCAGACAACGACGAAAGAGTGATTCTTGCAACCGGCCGCTATTTGGGTGAAGGTTTCGACGATGCAAGACTGGACACGCTATTCTTGACCCTACCGGTATCGTGGAAAGGAACACTTGCCCAGTACGCTGGACGTCTTCACCGATTACACGAGACGAAAAAAGAAGTGATTATATATGACTATGCGGACATGGCTGTCCCAGTGTTGGCTAGGATGTATGCGCGACGTTGCAGGGGATACAAATCCATGGGCTACGAGATAGATTCGCAATAAGGCTCGTGCTGTGCGATGATTTGACAGTGAGCTAGCATAGACTCCGGGTGTGGTTCGATAGCTTCACGAATGTTCTTTCTAGCTTCCTCAATAGTATTTGCCGTTGCTGAAGCAGACTGGAACGGTAGGGCTGTAGCTAAGTAACCTGAGTCATCAAATTCCTTTTCGATGATTATTTGAAATGAATAAAATTTCATGGGCTGTCTCTAGTCGTCCAAGCGTCTATCATTCTACCTGAACCTTTCATCGGACTTCTTAATCCTGGCTTCAAGTTGCTTATCTGATAACCAACCATTTCTGGTGTCATAACGGTTGTCGAAATCGGAGACAAATGGTTTGATGTCGAGAAGAGGAGTCTTGTCTACGATATCTACATCCTCAATCTCTAACCTGTTGTCTTTCACTGCCAAAAGTTTCACGACAGAGAAACCAATCGGGTTTGGGCCCTTCGGCGCTCTAGTTGAGAATACTCCTCTTAATTTATCATCCAGAAAGGGCTTGACGAGTAAATCGCTGCTTTTAGAAAGGTGAAAATGGAAAATCAATATAAGATGCGAGTAACCCTCAATATCCTGAAGCCCTTTTGCATATTCCGGATACACCTCTACAATACCTTTCACCCCTTGAGCTCCTAATGGCTGTATGGGCATTCCTTCAATATCCTGGAAACCGCTTCGTATTATTCCTATCGGTTTGAAAACTACTTTGTCCATGATTTGTTCACCTACGAGAGATCCATAATAGAAGAGGCGTCGATAAGACGCCTCTTCGTGGTCAAAGATCATGCAATGATGTCCGGGTAAGGCTTTGGTTGTTTGCCGGTAACGTTCCTAATTTAATCGGCAAAAAGGGCCCTTTAATCTGGTTTAGAGGGTGCCGGCAATAACCAGTCGCTGAATTTCGTTTGTGCCCTCATAGATTTGAGTAATCTTGGCGTCTCGCATCATACGCTCAACGGGATATTCGGTGCTGTAGCCAAAACCGCCAAGGACCTGAACGGCTTCTACTGTGGTCCACATGGCCACATCAGAGCAAAAGGCCTTTGACATGGATGAATGCCTGATGGTTTCAGGTGGAATCTTAGACAGGTCTTTCGAGACCTTGTCCAGCAGCGAACAGGTTTTCCAGAGGAGCATTCTCGCCGCCGTAGTCTTCATCGCCATATCTGCAAGTTTGAAAGCTATAGCTTGATGCTTGATGATCGGTTTGCCGAATGCGACCCGTTCTTTGGCGTATTGAGTTGCGTATTCAAAAGCGCCCGTGGCTATTCCCAACGCCTGAGCGGCTACCGAAGGCCGACTGAAGTCGAGGGTTTTCATCATGATATGGAAACCCATGCCTTCCTCACCCAAGAGGTTTTCTACAGGGACTTCGACATCCTCAAAAACCAGTTCTCTGGTGTCTGAAGAGCGGATCCCCAGCTTACTTTCTTTTTTTCCAATTGAGAACCCGGGCCAGTCTTTCTCAACGATGAAAACACTAGCTCCTTTGTAAGACGGCACATCGGGGTCTGTAATAGCGTAGATGCTAAATGTGTCAGCGATCCCACCATTTGTTATCCACATCTTGGAGCCATTTAAGATGTATTTGTCACCCCTTTTCACTGCGCGTGTTTTCAGGGCCGCCACATCGGAACCCCCCTTGGACTCGGTAAGGCCAAACGCGGCGGTTGTCTCCCCAGACGAAAGAGGAGTGAGATATTTTTCCTTTTGTTCGTGATTTCCGGCAAGAATGATCGGAAGACTACCAAGCTCCTGGACTGATGGGATTAGCGCCACCGAAGCGTCTGCCTTCGCAAGTTCTTCGACGACTATACAGTGGGCCAGCATCCCTGCTTCCATCCCACCGTAAGCTTCCGGAAAGTCTACACCCATAAGCCCGTTTTCTTTCATGAGTTCCAGCATGTCACGTGGATAATCGCCCTTTTTATCTCGTTCTTCGGCGGTAGGAGCCACTTTCTCTTTAGCAAGCCGCCGTACCATGTCCTGAAGCATCTGTTCTTCTTCGGTAAGTCCGAAGCGATCCATTTCTTCCATGTCGTCCTCCAAAAATGACTTTTCTCAATTATGAATAATCGTAAAATCCCTTGCCGCTTTTTCTACCCAGTCGGCCTGCTCGTACCATTTTCTTTAGTAATACCGGTGGTCTGTATTTTGGGTCCCCGAATTCTTCATAAAGGTGTTGCTGAACACTAAGTAAAGTGTCCAAACCAACCAGATCAGCAAGCGCCAAAGGTCCCATAGGATGGTTGGCTCCCAACTTCATGCCCTCATCAATTTCAGCCGCGCTCGCCAGTCCTTCCTGAAGCACATAAATCGCTTCGATAACCATTGGGACGAGGATCCTGTTGACTACGAATCCCGGAGCTTCCAAGACCTCGATGGCGGTCTTCCGCATTTTATTTGCGACGTCTTTTGTTATCTTGACTGTCTCATCCGATGTCCCGTAACCTCTTATAAGTTCAACGAGTTTCATTACTGGAACAGGGTTAAAAAAATGCATGCCTATAAATTTGTCAGGTCTGTTTGTCGCGCCGGCCATCTCTGTTATGCTCAACGCTGAAGTGTTTGAGGCAAAAATTACATTAGGAGCTGCAATAGTATCGAGTTCCCTATAGACCTTCTTTTTAAGATCGAGGTTCTCTATAACCGCTTCAATTGTCATGTCCACGTTTTGCGCCAATTCAGCCAGGCTGAGGCACGTGGTTATACGGCCCCGAATAGCGGCGGATTCATCGGCTTGAAGAACGCCTTTGTCCACCTTACGTTTAAGGTTCTTTTCAATAGTAGCAATGCCTTTGGTAAGGAATCTCTCCTCGACATCCATGAGATTTACCTGGAAGCCGCTCTGGGCGGCTACTTGAGCAATACCACCGCCCATAAGCCCTGCGCCTATTACGCCAATTCTTTTAATTTCCATCCACAATTCTCCCTTCTAAATGGGAACTAATAGATCCTAAACTATAGAATTCGAAAACAGATATGTTTTGCACATCTTTTCAGATTTATCAGAGAATAAAGCTTTGATCAAGAGTTTCCGAGAAAAATTAATCCGGTCAATGACATTGCTCCGGCGCTGATGGTGTGGTAACATAATTAAAATTTATCAGTGAGTGAAGGTTCCTGAACGAGGAGGATTGGATGCCAAAGGTAGGAGTCATAGCGGTTGGGCAAAGCGCATTTGTTCGCGCGTATCCTGGGTCAATTCGCGAACTCGCCTTTGAGGCGTTTAAAGATGCGCTCAAGGGATCGGGAATTAAAACACAGCAAATAGACGCTTCCGTAATTTGCTCGGCCCCCGAGTATGACAAACAAAGAACCCCCGCAGGGTTGGTAGCTGAATATTTGGGCCTGAATCCTCAGCCGACATTTTACGTGGAAAGCGTATGTTCGTCGAGTTCGAGTGGATTGAGGACAGCGTACGCCCTCATAGCGTCGGGTCTTCATGATGTCGTAATGGTGCTTGGATTTCAAAAAATGTCTGAGATTTCTTCTGCGGAGTCCCAGGAGAGAATGGGAAGAGGCGCGGACATCCAGTGGGAGGCCCCATTCGGCACAATGATGCCCGCCTATTACGCAATGTACGCCAGAGGCCATTTCCAGAAATATGGAACGACTGAAGAAGACCTGGGTTTGATTCGTTTCAAGTCCTCGACATACGGTGTAATGAATGATAAGGCCGTGTTCCGGAAATCGCTTACACTCGACAAGATAATGGAACCCAAATATATCGCCACCCCACTTAAAATGATGGATTGTTGCGCAAATGCGGACGGGTCATCCTGTGTTATTCTCGCCTCTGAGCAGAAGGCCAAAGAGCTTTGTGAAAAACCCGTATGGATTAGGGGTCTGGG
>JARLHM010000055.1 GCA_031292235.1 Syntrophaceae bacterium
AGATTTACTCGCCTAAACCTTTTTTTGAATCGCATTTCGGACAGTGCAGATAGCGTCCCTCTTTTTTTGAGACTTTTTCTTCCATTACAGTCGAATCACAGTTCGGATTCGGGCATTTCATAGGTACTGGCTTGTTCCACATCGAAAAGTCGCAGCTTGGGTATTTGTCACATCCGTAAAAGGCCCTTCCTTTTTTTGTTCGCTTGTGGACAAGGGATCCCTCACCGCATTTGGGGCATTGCGCTCCAGTCGAAACCGGACTTGCGCCCTTGCATTCCGGGTACCTCGAACAGGCGAGAAACGGTCCCGACCTGCCCTGTCTCATGACCATGGGCGCTCCACATGAGCAGACCTTGTCAGTCGGAACAGCGGCTGTGTCTGCGGCAGTTACGGAGACGAGCTTCTTAGTATAGGTGCAATCAGGATAGGATGGGCAGCCTAAAAACAGACCATATCGACCGGCCCTTATCAAAAGGCGGTTACCGCATTCGGGACAACCCTCTTTGGTGGAGACGCCTTCTCTTTTTATGTTTTTCATATTCTTTTTAGCTTCGACAAAAGCCGTGTTGAAAGGCGCGTAAAATTGCTCAAGTATCTGGGTCATGGTTTCCGCCCCTTCTTCAATCAGGTCTAGGGAGGATTCCATTTCGGCGGTAAATTGGGGACTGACCAGGTCTGGAAAGCTGTCGACCAATAACGATGCTATTATTCGTCCCAAAACGGTTGGTTCGAACTTCTTGTCAACTATTTCCACATATTTTCGCTTTTGAATTGTGGTGACTATCTCCGCATAGGTTGAAGGACGGCCAATGCCGCGTTCCTCCAGTTCTTTTATCAGTGACGCCTCATTGAATGCCGGAGGTGGTTGGGTAAACCGCTGCCGTGGGATAAGGCGATCCAATGCAAGGACGTCCCCTTCATTCAAATCAGGGAGAACCATGCTGGTGTTTTCCTTATCATCGGTCTGAACGCCGCCGTCTTCTTCCAATGAAATTGCGTAGATCCTGGTAAATCCATCGAATTTCATGATTGACCCGGTAACTCGGAAAAGGAGATCCCCGGCTTCGATGTTTGCCGTAGTCATGAAAAAGATCGCAGGGGCCGCCTGACTGGCAAGAAATCTGTTCCATATAAGCGAGTATAGGTCCCTCTGTTGTTTGTCCAGGAACGTGGCTACTCTTTCAGGGGGAAAATCTAGCGAAGTTGGTCGGATAGCTTCGTGGGCATCCTGCGCTCCTTTTTTACTTTTGTAAAAGTTGGGTTCCTGTGGGACATATTCTGGACCGAAATTCTTGTTCAGAAAATCACGCGCCGCCGCCATAGCTTCGGGCGCAATGCGGGGAGCGTCAGTTCTCATGTAAGTTATCAGCCCGATGGAACCTTCCTTTCCTAGTTCAATCCCCTCGTAAAGCTGCTGGGCGATACGCATAGTTCTGTTCGGCGACATTCGGAGTTTTCTCGACGCCTCTTGTTGAAGCGTAGAAGTGATAAAAGGGGGCAGCGCCCTTCTGGCCCTCTCTTTACGCTTTACTTGACTTACCTTGAATGTCTGCGAGTTGGCGTGTCGAGTGATTTCCGACGCCTTTCCAACATCCTGAATCTCGGACTTGGCTCCATTGATTTCGACAAGTTTCGCCTCGAACGGCGCTGAACCGTTCTTCACAAGACTAGCCGAAACATTCCAGTATTCAGATGGAACGTATGTTTCAATATCCAGGCGTCTGTCCACAATCAATCTCAACGCGACAGATTGCACACGGCCGGCGCTCAAGCCGTACTGGACCTTATCCCATAGTAACGGACTGATCTGATAGCCTACAATCCTGTCCAAAATCCGTCTGGTTTGTTGAGCGTTGTATCTGTTGACATCGAGTTTCGAAGGATGCGCTACCGCCTCTCTGATAGTCCTCTCAGTCAATTCATTGAAACGGACCCTGAATACTGAACCCGCTGGTTTGCCTAGTTCTTCGCTTAAATGCCACGCAATGGCTTCGCCTTCTCTATCAGGGTCTGTCGCCAGCAGCACGCGTGATGATTTGCGGGCGAGGCTCCTGAGTTCGGAAATAATCTTCTCTTTGCCAGGAATGATCTCGTAATGAGGCTTAAATCCGGAATCTACGTCAACTCCGAGAACCGGTCCGGACCATTTGATCCGACCATTTGATTCGCCTTTGGCCTTCTGAGCAGTCTGCGGGAGGTCCTTTACGTGGCCCACGGAAGCTTTGACCTCGAAATTAGGGCCAAGATACTTTTTGATAGTTTTGGCTTTGGCGGGAGATTCCACCACAACCAGGGTTTTTCCTTCTGAATCGTTCATTCTGTCGCCTAAAATAATATTTCAAGAAATGTCATTGTTGACTCGAGATTTTCATACTCTGGAACACCTTCAGCCAACAATTTTAGTTCTAATGTTTCCTCAAAGCCAAAAGCTTTAGGTTTAAACATACAAAGTGTCAACTAAATTCACAGAATCACCAAATTGATCCCTCTGAAATAATAGTCTAACTCTTCGGACTTATGCCTCTTTCCCCTGAGACTTTAATCTGGGGCCTAATATGCCAAAGTCAAGTCAAAGCGCCACTCTGGAAAATAGTTTTCCGGGACTCTGGCGGACAAGCCCCAACATTTCAAGTTCAAGAAGGGCGCCAGATAGCCTTCCAGGTTCAATCTTCAGGCCTTCGCAGATGAGATCGATTGGAGTTGGATCCAAATCAAGAAAGTCGAGAATAGTTCGCGCAGCTTCAGACACTTCTAATCTATCAGGGGGAATTAAATTTGAGGGCGCCTCGTTTCTGTCCTTTTCAAATTCACATGTTGAAAAGGATGACAAAATATCTTCCACAGACTCTACGAGTCCGGCTCCCTGTTTTATAAGGAAATGAGGTCCTCGAGACCGTTCGTTTGTAATGTCTCCTGGAACTGCGAAGACATCTCTATTTTGATCCAGGGCGTGAAAAGCGGTGATCAACGAACCACTCTTTTTGGCCGCCTGGACAACGACGACAGCTTTAGAAAGGCCTGATACTATCCTATTCCTACGAAAAAAATTCGTTTTCAATGGAGAGATCCCAGGCCTGAATTCAGTGATTACCGCACCATGTTCAGCCAATTGCTCGATGAGACTCTCGTTTTCTTTTGGATAAACGACATCAAGACCGCAACCAATTACCGCTATGGATCTTCCACCTTCCTTCAGGGCCGTCTGGTGACACACTGTGTCGATTCCCCGCGCAAGCCCACTAACAACGGTGAACGAAGACCGAACAAGGTCCCTTGTTATCGATCTGGCAAACTCCACACCATACCTGGTAGGATTTCTGGTCCCTACCATCGCGATGGCCTTAGAGTCTTCAGGCAACAGCGAGCCTCTTACAAAGAGGATGGCTGGGGGATCGTAAATGTCCTTTAGGTTGGAAGGATAATTGACTCCCCACCTCGTGATCAGTTTGGCCCCAAGGTGTTTTAGAAGGTCCATGTCCTTTTGAATTTCTTGAGACTGTGGTTTGTAGAAAGCTATCGAGTTGGAGAGACGTTCAGATAATCCGGTGCGACGCCGAATATCCGCAGCCGAGGCCCGGAAAACCTGACTTGGTCCCCCGAAGGATTCAACTAGTTTTGCCAATGTCAGGGGTCCGACTAGTGGAATTCTTTCAAGAGCTAACCAATCATAAATATCCTGTTCACATTCATGTTCGATTTGAACCATTTCTAAAGTTTCCCCCCAGAATTTAATTGATACGATGAATTTAAGAGTTATGCTTCAAAACGTAGCTGGCTAAAAAATCGGACGGGTCATAGGGACTTTAACTTTTGTGACCGCCCAAAGACAAAATAATCTCGTTCATAGGAATGTAGGGTAGTTCAATAGTTGTCTCTGAAAGAGGTGATATTTGACTTCCGTTACATATGAATGACCGACATTCCAAAATTATTCCTGTTATTAAATCAGACCCTGCGCTCGTGATTTCTATTTGGCCTAGAGCCACATTTCCCGAATCTGAGGAATTGAATGTCGTGGCCGGCATAATGGTCGATAAGGAATCGGAGAATATGGCGAAACGGTCGCCCTCACGAACTAAGCCCCTTTTGGAGTCAACGCAACGTATGTACACAATGTCTTTCTCATGGTAAAGAGCGCAAACGCCTGATGGTGAATCAACAATCTGTCCCCAGAACGGATTCATCAAGGCGCCTTTCTCTTTTATCCCGCCACTGGTTGACCGTTGCTGGTCTGACGCATTTGCCGGGTCAATCGCGCCATCGAATATTTCCTGAGTGTCCCTATCAGGACGTTTAACGGATGGCGACGCCAGAGCTGTCACCATGCGGAGCTGGGAATTGTCGCAATCCGGCCGGTTATCTCCGGCAAAACACATTTGGGAGGACCAGATAGTGAAAATGCAGCATAAATGAAACATCACACGGATAAATAATTTTTGAGCGACCATAGGTGGTCGATTATGTTTCAAAGACGCCGCAGCGTGATTCCTATGAACACAGTTACGAATTTGGGAGCACATTTGATTCACGGCGCCACTTCGTCCAGAACTTCACTTGAGGTACTTAAATCTAAACTTAACTTGCTATAAAGGACATTTATAACTATTAATTAAACTAAACTATTATCAATATCGTGTAACATCTAATACTTTATAATCATTATACGCTTATGTCAAGTTCAGATTTTTCCTCAATAGCCTCAATGGGACTTCTCAAATTAGCAGGATATTGAAAGGACCAGTGATTCTATTGGACTCAACACCAAGTCTCTTGGTGTCACTCGCTGGACAAAGTCCTCAATTGAACATGAACTGGCTTGTTCTTCAAGTTTTTCAACAACATCATGGAACCTGCCGCCGAGGGCCTTTAGCATGTTCATCTTCTTCGACACGGAAGCCTGGCCGACGAATTCGACATGTAGGAGCGCAAGACTTTTACACTCTCCGGAACCGTCGCTAAAAAGAGGCGCTACCAGCAGACTTTCCTGGCCTCCCTTGCCTGAACTCCAAACAGCTCTGCGCAGTCTTAGGGCGGTTCTTTTGCTCCCGCCTGCGGGATTCGGGGTGTCATATCTGGACGCTTTGCCTTCGGAGTATCCGAATCGAGCCACAACCTGGATAGGCGAAAATTCTCTGGTCAGTTCGTCAGGTTTCAAAGGGTCGCCAACCTTGTAAAGCATCCCGCCTTTGACGTTTTCAATGACTTGGGACAACGCTTTAAGGACTCGCTTATCTTGATCCTTAACCCATGCGGCTTGCGCTCCCAGCCTTTCCAACGCTTTTAGCAACAATGAAGGCAAGGTGTCCTGAGGACGAGAAATTCCGACTGTCACGGTTTTGGCCTGATGCCGAATCGAATCGATGGGTCTTGTCATCTCTTCTATTGCTTTGCTGAGCGTGACGATGCCCTCGTTTATCAGAAGTTCAAGGTCGTCTGGCGTCTCATCGAATGTGGCCAATTTACCAGAGTACATAGCCATGGACGCGGCTGTAGAAGCAGGTAGGGCAGCGTTCATTTCCCCGTCGGAGATTAGTTTTAAAGCGCCGTCAAATCTATTTTGGAGTTCAATACGGTCCCATGTCTCCGGATTCTCTAGAAACTGGGTCAGTAGAGACCTAATGTCCCTCAGCCTGTTAGATTGTATATCAATGGCCTTAGCTGTATGGAACCCCCATAAATGTCCAGCTACAGTTGCAAGCACAAACCCTAACCCTCCGCCTATTACCGGCAATTCCACGATGCCTTCCGCGTGGTCAAGAAATCGCTTTTCTCCTTCGGCGCAAAACACGAGAGGTTTTCCAGAGTGGGCCTTGAATATTGCTACTTCTTTGGCTGTATCTTGAACAATCTGGTCTGGGAGGTCATTTGCAATGACTAATGTTAGAGGTTCAGTAGAAAGATCGATGTGTTTCTTGTCCTCCGTGAAATCGCAAGGGATAGATTTATAACAGAGTTCGCTCAGTTTTATTCTGATTTCATCTGCCGCGATTTTATTGGGACCATTTCCGACAACCGCCCAGTTCCGGCTACTGGGACCGTAAATCTCTGCTAGATGTTTTATGACATCCTCTCGTTGGAGTACTAATTCTACCAATCTCGGCAATTCTTCAAGAGAGGCAATTTCCTGATATATCAGATCATCTGATAAGGAATTGAATTCCTTAGCTAACAGCGCCGCAGTTAGTTTTCCGGCGGTAACTTGAGAATAAAACGCCTTGGTTGACGCGACGGCCATCTCAACGTCGCGGCCATCACTTGTATAAAAATGGGAGTTAGATTTTGCGACCAGAGGCGAGTTACGCCTGTTCACTATAGCGTGTATCCAGGCGCCGTGGGCGCTTGCCACGTCTACGGTCCTGTTGGTGTCGGTAGTCGTGCCACTTTGCGATATTGCTATCAGCAATGTGTCGTTCAGGGAATTATCGGGCATGAAGCCGGACAATTCCGAAGCTTTACATGACGTGACCGAAACGCCAAGTCCATCCAGGGCCTTCTCGATCAGGTATGCGACCCCATTTGCGGCGATGGAAGCCGTTCCCTGACCAATTACTATAATTTTTCGAATACGGGGTTGACTTGTGTCGCGAAGTCTACCAACTAGCGCTCCAAACGTTTCGGGTCCAACGTCCAAGAATTCGATGGTTCTACCCTTTTTGGTATATTTACCTTTGATGGTTTTACGTATGCTCGACGGCGCCTCGTGGATTTCTTTCTCAAAATAGTAGGCGAAAGCGCCTCGAAAAATGTCTCGAGAATGAATGTAAATCGGTTCCGTCCTTAACCTAAGTTGGGATAAATCTTCGAGAAAGTAAGCTTTAACATCATGTTTTGAGCGGGTAGATATCACAACTTCGGTTCCACCTTTTTCAAGACCGGACAGTAGCATACAGTTCCTTGTCCATGCTGCAAGCCCGTAAACTTCAGAGGCGAATATGAATCCATCCAGCGGTTGGCCTATGAATAGGCTCTGGCCGCTTCCTTTTTGGCCCATCACAAGCTCATCCGGAAACAGTGGATGTTGCATCACTATGGCCAAGGACCCCTCGCAACTGTTCATCAGTTCCGCAAACCTCTTGAAATGCGGCTCGGTAAGGCTGGTTCCCAATCGGTAGAACACAGGAAGGATCTTGGCGTCTGTCGTTACGGTCGGCTCGATCTGATAGCCACGGGAATGAACAACATCCTCAACAAGGGAGTGATAGTTGTCGACATCTCCATTTAAGACAAATAGCGCGTTCCGGTCATTT
Organism: Syntrophaceae bacterium; assembly: GCA_031292235.1. Classification (GTDB taxonomy): domain Bacteria; phylum Desulfobacterota; class Desulfomonilia; order Desulfomonilales; family Desulfomonilaceae; genus CAJBEZ01. The sequence goes on from JARLHM010000055.1 coordinate 7,248, forward strand.
ATGGACTCGATATTTTCTTTTTCATGAAGCTCACCATCCACCGGATGGCAGTTAGAAAGGCTGATTATCCCGTTGGAAGCCCATCTAGTATGGGCTACAATATTGGCCTTCTCTATGAATGCGGCGATCCGCCATAGTTCTTCGTCATTCCGGACGGCTTTCCTGATGTGGCTGGTGTTATCCCCCAAGCGCCCCACCAGGTTCGCTACCTTATAAATAAACGTGAGAACAAATCCCCTCGAATCGAGTTGGTTCCCATTAAACCCAATTTTAACGCCGTCTACGATCCTGGAGCGTTTGTCAAGAAGCCTTTCCTTGCACAGTTCGGAGACTTGCGGCAAACATGTGTTTTGGTCAATCAGGCATTGAACCGCTATCCCTACGGAATCTCGACCCCTGACCTCTAGTCTGTCGATATTTTCGAGCACTTTCTCAATCGACCATGCGACGAATCGTTGTGAGCGGTTTGGTGATTTCGCGAGTAGCGCAGGATTCATCAGTTCATTTGTTCTGGAGACATTTTGTAGGACTTCGGCCCTGATCTGCCATATGGCGTCTCCGATATCCTGTTGTAGCGATTCAACTTCCTCTGTTGGTGGTTCACTGGCCAGTTGGGCGAGGATCTTTTCCAACCGGTTAGCCATACTATAAACCTGAGAATAAAACTCGGATTTGGAAGCCAGTTCGAAATGAAAGGAAAACGTCATCAATTCATCGAAGTTTTTGATAAGGCGATCGACAGAATTTCTAAGTTGTCCAATGTCAAATGACTCGCGGTAAATTCCATCGAGTGAATCGGCAATTTGATGGACCCAATTTAAATCTGAATCATTTTTCCATGCTTCATTGCTGAGAAAGCCGGCTATTCCGCACACGTTGTTTACCTCATAATAGATATTAATTTAAGCATGCAATGTTGAACAATGTATTTAACATTACTTACGTTGTGTCTCTAGTATTTTAATTTAAAATGATAGAGAAATGGGTCTGGCTAAAGTCCAGGAAAGGAAACCAAATTGATCGATTTTCATACACACACCATATTTAGTGACGGGGTCCTAATACCGAGCGAACTGGTGCGGAGGGCTGAAGTTATAGGATACCGCGCCATAGGGTTGACCGACCATGTGGACGCGTCCAATCTGGATTTTGTAGCCCCTCGAATCATCAAAGTTGCGCAGGAATTGAACAGGCGCCAGAAGGTCTTGGTAATTCCTGGGGTTGAGATTACGCACGCGCCTCCCTCCGAAATAGCAGAGTTGATATCAGAAGCGCGAAAGCTAGGGGTAACCCTAATCGTTACACATGGCGAATCACCGGTTGAGCCGGTGGTTCCAGGCACGAACCATGCGGCTATTCTTGCGGAAACCGACATCCTGGCCCATCCAGGTTTGATCTCAAAAGAAGACGCGGCTTTGGCCAAAGAGAAAAACGTTTTCCTTGAAATAACGTACCGATCCGGTCACAGCTTAACGAACGGACACGTTTTCCGGATGGCCTCAGAGACCGGGGCCCAAATGGTCCTCAGCACGGATACTCATACACCTGACAATCTGATGACCGATCAAAAGGCTGAAATGGTGCTGATAGGCGCAGGAATGTCACATAAAGAAGCTGATAGAGTTCTGGACTCGAATCATGCGCTCCTTGATGTTTTGAAAGCCAGGATGGACTGGTGACAGCACAATGGCTTTCCCTTCGCCCTTGAAAGAATTCGGCGTGTCGGACGGATAAAAGGGAGTGGAACAGAATCGGGAACATGGTGATTCGATACAATAGGGCGGGCCGGTGGCTGTGGCCGGTGGCTTGCGAACACTTATCTTTTCTGATAACTTTTCCACCTTACAATGTTTGTAGTCTTCCTGAATGCGAGTAATAAACTCGAGTTGGGCGGGTATAATCAGAATGAAAAAGTCCAGGCTTGCTGTTTCCTTAACTTTCGTAATCGTTCTAATGGTTGTTTTTGTTACTTTGGTGTTCACGCTATCACGTTTCTTTGAGGACGAGGAGCGACCGTCCGGATTTTCGGGCATACTGGATTATGGTAACAAGATCGGAATAATTCCTATTGAAGGAACTATTATGACGGCTGATGAAACTCTCAAGAACTTGAGAAAGTTCGAGAAAAGGTCGTCTATTCGAGCAATTGTACTAAGAATTAATTCTCCAGGAGGTACGGTTGCTCCCGCTCAGGAAATCTACCGGGAGATTGAGAAAATCAAGAAGAAAAAACCGGTCGTAGCTTCAATTGAAACAGTAGGCGCATCGGCTGCTTATTATATTGCTTCCAACACTGATCGGATAGTTTGCTCGAAGGGTTCAATCACCGGAAGCATTGGCGTTATAATGATGCTGCCGGATATCCACAAAGTAATCGAAAAGATTGGTGTCAATGTCAATATTATCAAGGCTGGGGCTTTCAAAGACATCGGGTCCGGAGTAAAACCGCTGGATGACAAAGAGCGCGATATACTACAAGGTTTCGCGACGGAGGTTCACGAACAGTTTATTTCAGATGTGATTCAAGGAAGAAAGGGAAAGATCGAAGAAGACAAGCTGCGCAGCATAGCTGACGGACGATTTTTCACCGGTCAGACGGCGAAAGATTTGGGTTTGGTTGATTCTATGGGTAATTTTTATGATGCGATTAAGGTCGCTGCGAATCTTTGCGGAATAAAGGGTGAACCGGAAATTGAGTATCCGAAGAAAAAATGGAATAGTTACCTTGACCTCTTCCTGGATTCAACTTCAAAAAGTATTGTTAAAGGGTTGGAATACGCTGGGTCCGCGCGATCTAACGCTCCAATACCCAGATAGGAACGACGTCTGAACAATATTGGGACCTCTAAATGTTGTTTTTTGCAAAATAGTGTAACATTTTCCTGTTAGCGCTTTTTCATACGGGCCCTTATCCTTGAAGAATGTAAACGATACATGAAGAAAGACGGAGAGTTATTGATGGTTGTGCAAGAATCTTTGACCTTTGATGATGTTTTTCTAGTGCCTTGTTATTCAGAATTGCTGCCATCAGCGGTAGACGTTCAGACCAGGCTGACCGCAGCCATCACTTTGAATATTCCTCTCGTTAGCGCTGCCATGGATACGGTCACGGAATCCGAGATGGCTATCAGTTTAGCCCGTCAGGGCGGGATAGGAATTATTCATCGTAATCTCGGCATACCGGAGCAGGTTCGGGAGGTTGACCGCGTTAAAAGGTCGGAGTCGGGAATGATAGTGGACCCGATAACGATACATCCTGAACAAAAAATCTCAGATGCTCTTCAAATTATGAAGAAATACCATATTTCAGGTGTACCGGTTACAGTCAACGGATACTTGAAGGGTATTCTCACGAACCGGGACCTTCGTTTTATCGAAGACCTCGACCTCAAGGTCGAGGAAGTCATGACCAAAGAGAACCTGATTACGGTTGATGAGAAAATAGGCATAGAAGAATCTAAGGCTCTGCTTCACAAACACAGGATAGAAAAACTGGTCGTTGTTGACCGCGAAAACAGGGTCAAAGGGTTAATTACCATTAAGGACATTCAAAAGGCCATCATGTATCCTAATTCTGCAAAAGACGAGTTCGGTCGTTTGCGGGTTGGGGCCGCTGTTGGAGTTGGCCCCGACAGGGAGGAGAGGGTTGAAGCGCTTTTAAGGCGTGGCGCAGATGTAATTGTGGTCGACACTTCACACGGACATTCTAAAAACGTGATGGACGTCATTAGAGATATAAAAGCCAGTTACAGCAATTGCCAAATTATAGGAGGCAACATCGCAACACCTGAAGCGGTTCGTGATCTTGTCAGCGCTGGCGCTGACGGAGTCAAGCTGGGGGTTGGTCCAGGATCTATTTGTACTACTAGGATTGTGGCCGGGGTTGGTGTGCCCCAAGTTTCCGCTATCCTTGAGTGTTCCAAGGTGGCCGCTGAACTTAATGTGCCCATAATAGCCGACGGAGGGGTCAAATACTCGGGTGATGTTACCAAAGCCCTGGCTGCAGGCGCTAACACCGTCATGATCGGCGGACTGCTTGCGGGCACAGACGAGAGCCCTGGGGAGATGGTACTATATCAAGGCAGATCTTACAAATCATACCGCGGAATGGGTTCAATTGAGGCAATGAAAGATGGTTCCCGTGACCGTTATGGACAACACGAGGGAGTCGCAGAACACAAGCTCGTTCCTGAGGGTATTGTAGGCATGGTGCCGGCAAAAGGACCTGTTTCCGATTCAATCACACAACTTATTGGGGGACTCAAAGCCGGCATGGGCTATCTTGGCGCCAAAACTCTTGAAGATCTCAGATCAAGGGCCAAATTTATAAAGGTCACCGCGGCCGGTCTGAAAGAGTCTCATGTTCACGATGTTGTAATTACCAAAGAGGCCCCCAATTACAGACGTGAATCCTAACAGAAGTTTAGAGTCTTAAAATGTTGCAAGCACTAATTTTTGGAACGACGGGATATACTGGTATAGAACTAATCCGAATCCTTAGCGCCCATCCTGAAGTCTCAGTTGTCGCGGGTAGTTCTCGAACGTGGGCCAACAAGAAAGCGAGCGAAGTTTTCTCATATATTTCCGCTGAGAAAGACTTCCCCCTTGTTGAACTTGAACGACTCCTCGACAAACCAGAAGCGGACGTTGCGTTTCTTGCCCTTCCTCACGGGGATTCCGCCATCGCTGCTCGTCGACTTTTGGAATCAGGTGTCAAAGTTATTGATTTGTCCGCTGATTTTCGTTTGAAAGACCTTGGGACCTATGAATCCTGGTATGGTTTACACAAGGACCCTGATTTGCTTAATAGCGGAGTTTATGGGCTTGCGGAAATTCACAGGGATGAAATACGAACAGCCGAACTTGTAGCTAATCCGGGTTGTTATCCCACAACGGTGATCCTCGGAATAGCTCCAGTCGTTAACATTGATGGAGTTGACACTTCGTTTCCTATTGTTGATTCGAAGTCAGGTATATCCGGAGCCGGGCGGGGCGCAAAGCTGAACACGAGCTTCAGCGAGGCCGGTGAGGGATTCAGGCCATATGGAGTTATCGGCCACAGACACATTCCAGAGATGGAACAGGAACTCTCGCTGTTGGCCGGGCGAAAAATCACGGTCAGGTTCACACCGCACCTTATCCCTGTGAGTCGGGGCATGGTCAGCACAATATATTTGCGGACCGTTCCCGATCTGGATGCTGAAACTTTGAGAGACGCGTTCGAAAAGTTTTATGAGAATGAACAGTTTGTGCGGGTGCTCCCCAAGGGCATATTCCCGGATACTGCCAGAATTAGGGGTTCCAACCAGGTCCACATATCCGTTGAAATTGATCAGCGGACCCACTACGCGGTTATAATGACGGCAATTGACAACCTCGTAAAAGGAGCGTCGGGCGCGGCGGTTCAGAATATGAACATCATGTTTGACTTTGAAGAGAGCGCGGCGCTGATGGGACTTCCTTTGTTTCCTTGATCCCTGACCATCAATCAGTTGATTTCTAACAAGGTAAGGTGAGAGCCATGAGTTCCAGGAAAAAACAAGTCGGAGTCGACATGGGGTTAACGGAGGAAGACAAAGCTCAGCTTCTTAAGCTGGTTAAGACCGCCGTGGAATGCAAGTGCAAGGGGCTCAAACCACCGGTCTTCAAACCTACGTCAGAGAAGCTCAAAGAGAAATGCGGCGCTTTTGTAACAATAAACAAGAAGGGCATGCTCAGGGGTTGTATCGGATGGCTAAATGCGACCAAGCCTCTCTGTGAGACTGTCCTGGAAATGGCCGAGTCCGCAGCTTTTAAGGACCCCCGGTTCAGACCCATATGCGGGGATGAACTGGAATTCCTGGATTATGAGATCTCAGTCCTAACACCCTTTCACCGAATTAAAGATGTTGACGAAATTCAGGTAGGGATTCACGGTATTCTAATCCGAAACGGTTTAGGATCAGGCTTGCTGTTGCCGCAAGTGGCTGCGGAACGCGATTGGGACCGAACCACCTTCCTAGAGGAAACATGTCGAAAGGCAGGGCTAAATCGGGACGCATGGAAGGACCCGAATTCAGAGATCTATGTATTCTCCGCAGATGTATTCTGACAGTTTATGTTTGAAGGGCCTGTAAAAACCTTATAATTCGAAATTGGTTTCTCAAGGAGAAGAAGGTGATCTGTCCCAAATGCGGCAAGGAGTTTGATCCGTCGCCTGGGGCCACGGAATTATGCCCCAACTGTTTCATGTCTTCCGAAAGGTCCGATCAAAGGGACACCTTTGGCGACGCGTCGTCGTCTCATCCGGAATTCCATTTTGGCGGATCATTCGGATATTGTCCCTGGGAAGACGAAGCTGGAATCGGTTTCATTCAAGGGCTACTACAGACCCTCAGGCAATCAATATTTCAGCCCACCAATTTCTTCAGACATTTGCCGCTTCAGGGAGGATACAAGTTCCCATTCCTTTATGCGCTGGTTGTTTCATCTATTTCCATTCTAGCTGCATATATAGCTTCCACAATTTGGGATTCCAGGGCCATGTCAATGAGTCATGGCATGATATTAATGGGCCCCCGTCTTGGCGCCCTAATTTATGTTTTGTCGGTAGTGGTTCTGGAAATTTTCATCAAACCTGCTGTTCTGCTAGTGTGCCTGCTGGCTCTAGGGGTTGGGAACGCCAAAATGGAAAGTGTTTTCAGAATAAGTTGTTATTCGACGGGACCAGGGATTTTTAACGTTGTGCCATTGTTGGGCTCTCTTGTCGCAGGCGTTTGGGAGTTTGTAGTCCTTGTGATTGGCCTAAAGGAGGGATTTGGTATCGGAACAGGCCGAGCGATAATTGCTATCCTTTTACCATTGATTGTCACGGTGGTATTTTTGATTGTGGCCATTATGATGGTTATCGGGAAACTTTTCTAGGATAACCGTAGTGTACTGGGATAAATTAATATAAAGCTATATAGGGATATTCAATACTTCAGACACATTAGACGCATAGTGGACAGTTATTGAAAGCCGACCTCTAAAATATTTTGAGATCTCGATTCCGAGCGGCGTTGTCCCACCATTCCTCAGCCCATACATGAGCCAACAGAAGAGCGAAGGCAGCGTTGTTTTGGTTCGGAAACGGACACTGTGAGCCGGTTGATCGGTTCCAGCGGTCGACACCCATCCTCTTGGCGGGTTTGTAGCTCCACAAGCATGATCAATCTTTGCATGGGCGGTTGGCGATATCATCCCGATAACGAATCCACCCGATTTGCCGTATGCTACTATTTTGTTCCGTCCTTTAGGTTTCACTTTCAGGACATAAGTTGAAAATTGCCAGTTATGAATGATTTCGTGTAAACCTGAACCTAAAATATGTTCCAGGACAATCCAGAACCCATTCTTTGAGAAGATTAGACTTCTTTTCAAATTACATGCGTTCCCCGCGAGGTCGTTCAATTCGTCGGATCCACCTGAACCGGCCACAAACCCAGGTCCTTCGTGAACCCTGATCGAGTTTCGAGATGGTTTGATCCGTTCAAAGATAGGTCGGCTCATTCTCTGTGGTTCAATCCCATCGACAACAACAACGTTGTGAGCTAAGGCGGATCGATAGTTTGATGTCAAAATGTCAGGAGCATACTTGGTTATACCAGGGTCTACGAGCCACGGCGCTCCCTCATCGAAAATTTCTAGTGACAAGAGATCATTATGGACGTGAAACGCCCCACCTGGTCCGGCTCTGAACAGTGCCCACCTTGGATGGTTTTCTTCGAAGCCATTAATAACGAATATCCCCGAGTCCGGGAACAACCTCGTGGTTCGTTCGGGTGGTTTACCCGACTTCCCGCTAGATGCTACCCATGCAAAATCGGGCCTTTCGAAAACATGGGCTGCGTTTACAAAAAACTGGCAATAATTTCTGTCAACGCCGCCTGAATCGTTTATAGATGGCCACGTAAAATCAGGTCGGGCTAAGGCCATCAAATATTCAAAGCTCTTTTCCAGAGGTCCATAGAAAATCGGCGGGAGCGAGGTCCTGGATACTTCAGCAACTTGTCTGACTTCTAGAAGGGCGTTTATACAAATCGAGTGGTAAAGAGGAGAGAGTTCAAAATGGGCGCCATCAGGAAGAAACTGCCGGTCATGCTCGCTGACCAATCTGCTCAATCCTGTTTCAATCCATTTTGAAGCGTCCCGGAATAGAGGGAAGAGCAGTCCGGCTAAAGTCAGAGCGGCAGATTCGACAATGATCCAATTGTTGGGATGTCCCTGATGGTCCATGAGACTTTGAGCGTGTTCCCATACCGATCTTAGCATCAATTCCTTGACTTCCTCGGGAAATGAACGGCTAGGCCACATGGTCCCTACAATCCAAAGCCATTCTCTCAGTCTCCAAGCGGCCGTCAGGGTTTCCCAGGTTGGTCCTGCTCCACCATTAGATCCTATGGGAACTGGACATTTGCGAATCCAATCCGCCACGACTTCGGCCAATCTCTCAACCACTTGTTTGTCTCCGGACTTTACGAATTCCTGGACCATTGAACGCAGGAAGTGGTGACGGTTAAGGAAATGGGTCCATTCGAGTTCTCCGAGAGGATTGGCGTCCCATGTGATTTCGTGTGGGAGTACTTGACCCATTATTCTACCATTCATGACATCGGACCAGGTGTCGTCGGGATAGTAATGAGGCGGTGGAACAAATAGCCCTGGGTCTTGGGCAGAGAAGGGTGGAAGGCCATTTTGAGTTTTAACATCTTTGCAGGACGGCATGAGGTTTGACTTTGGACGGTGGTTCCTGAAATTTTGGTCAAAAGACGTTTTGTCTGTCATCAGTTCTTTTAGACCGCTACTAGTTAAACGTGGGCCTTCAGGGTTAAGATGTTTCTCTCCTTGAATTTCTTGGAACTCGATCCTGATGTCTTTAGGGCCTATCTGGAATTTTTCATTGGAAAAAGTAATTTCTATCCCTGTTACATTTGTCCATCCAAGGGGAGTTCCGTAAACGCCGAAACTCTCGAGGGGAAAACGCAATGTCGTGGCTGTTCCAGGACCGAGTATCTCTATACCGCCTGAGAATGAAATTGGTTTTTGATTTCGTGCGCCTCCGGGATTTCCATGTTTTAGCGTTATCCCCACCAAAATGGGAAATTCACTGAGACTTCGAAGAGTCAATGACAGAGAATTGAACGCCGAAAGATCTGGAGATTCGAATTCAACCGAAAAAGAGATCCTATTTATTCCATTAATTAGAACCTTGTTACCTCTAAGCTCGAAATCGTTGGAATTAGCGATGTCCGATGGGTTGACCAGGGTTGAGCGGGAAAGAATAATGTCTCTTTTAAATTCCGAATCGTGAAGACTTGGATCTTTCATTTCGAATTTCGATTGATGTTTTGGCTAAATTCCTGACACGCTTTTTGTACAAGCAACACAGGATCGTCTTCGGTAAAGAACGCCATTCCGGGGGTCCGTCCTGATTTTGCGACAATCTCGTCAAAAAAGTCGGACAAGCGCCCACTTCCTGAAAGGAACCCTATTACATTTTCATGGGTAAAATCATCAAAGGCTATAGTAAATTCATTCAGAGTCCCTATGCCGCCGCCCAAAAATATCGCCACGTCAGCGCTGCGAACCAGAATCACATTTCGCCCTTTGTTACCCATGCCGGTGAATATAATTATATCACTATCAGCAGGATAGCAGTAACGCTCGAGGTGTTCTGTCCTGTTCAGAGCGGGTGAGACAGCCAAAGTTAATCCGCCAACAGCTTTTGCTCCAAGAGACGCCATATGTGGCACCCCTGGACATCCGCCGGTAAGGACGATTCCTTCCTGTCGTCCTATCTCTTGACCCAATTTAAAGGCCTTTTTTGAAATTTCCGAATTTTCAGGTTCACGGGCTGAGCCCAGAACTGCAATTTTGAGTCGTTGAGTAAACAAGCGACTGACCTCCACGTCTTAAAGGTCTGTTAATGATACTGGGAAGTGATAGAAAATCCAGGAATAAAGACATTTCTAAAAAAATATACGGAAACATTATCGCGCGGGTTAACCATGAAACCTGCCATACGATGCGCCTGCCGCAAGAAATCATGGAACCCTGAAGGCTGTAAGTTATTCATTTGGTGTCCTCAATAACAATGTTTGCCCTGATAAATCTTGACACTTCACGTCTGAAAATATAATTTTCTACTCTGATCGCTTTATAGATTGGATATGGTCAAACATGAAACGTTATGGCGCTGTGATCCTTGCGGCAGGCAAGGGAACGCGTATGAAGTCGAATTGTTGCAAAGTACTGCATCCAGTAGCCGGCCGACCAATGCTGGCCTATGTCCTGGATGCGGTACGGACCTTGAGTCTGGACAGAATAGGTGTAGTGATTGGCCATCAGGCTGAAGATGTCATGCGGTGTTTCGACGATGGGGATTTGAATTTTGTGAAGCAGGATCCACAACTGGGAACTGGGCATGCTGTTAAGCAGTGTTACGAATTGTTTCAAGGATTTGATGGACACGTCTTGATAATGTGTGGAGATACCCCGCTTGTTAAACCTGAGACACTTGACGGTTTTATAAGGTATCACGACGAAAATTCCAGTTTGCTTAGTGTGCTGACCACTAACTTGGAGAATCCTTTTGGTTATGGTCGAATTTTAAGGGATTGCGCAGGCAACGTGGCGAAGATTGTTGAAGAAAAAGACGCATGTGATCCGGAAAAAGCTATAAAGGAAATCAACACAGGGATTTATATTGTTGAATGCAGTCTTTTATTTAGATTACTTGATAGGCTCAAGGCTGAAAATGCGCAGAAAGAATATTATCTGACTGATGTTGTTTCATGGGCTAATCGTGAAGGTGTAACGGTTCATGGTTGCCGAACGGAAGACTCTTGTGTGGTCATGGGGGTAAACAGTAGGTCTGATGTCGCCGCTGCAAATGGCGTTGTGTGGAATCGAATTAGATGGGAATTAATGTCGGAAGGGACGACTCTTCTTGACCCGTCGTCATTTTACGGGGATTTTGGAATAACAGTAGGGCCTGATACTGTAATCTATCCGAACGTTATGATTACCGGGAATTCATCTATTGGAAGGGACTGCGTAATTGAGCCCGGTTGCTTTATAAACGATTCCAGAATCGGTGACAGGGTGCGAGTTCTTTTAGGATCGAAGTTGGACGACGTTGAAATCTCGGAGGATGTCTCAATAGGTCCAATGGCCCATTTGAGGCCCAAGGCCAAGATCGGAAAGAACGCCCGAATAGGGAATTTCGTTGAGGTCAAGAACACCACTGTTGGAGATAGAACCAAGGCTGCGCACCTGACGTATCTCGGCGATAGTCAGATAGGAGACGACGTTAATATTGGATGTGGGACGATTACATGTAACTACGACGGGAAAAAGAAACATCGCACCATTATTGAGAACCGATGTTTCGTAGGATCGGATGTACAATTTGTTGCTCCGGTCGAGATTGGATCCGGCAGTGTGATTGGAGCGGGAAGCACAATAACCAAGGATGTGCCGCCGAACTCCCTTGCTGTTTCTAGGTCAAAACAGAAAACGTTTCCTCTTCGTTTAGGACAGGGCCTGGCTCCAAAGAATGAAGATCGGTAATATTGAGCTGAATGGCGCCGTGGTTCTGGCGCCTATGGCGGGAATAACTGATCCCCCGTTTAGACGTAGTGTGCTGACCTTTGGAATTTCGTGTCTGTGGACAGAAATGATAAGCTGTAACGCTGTCGTCCATGCACGAAAAATTCTGGCTACGATGGACACCAGGGAGCATACTGTTCCCGTGATTTTTCAGATCATCGGCAAAGATCCGGAAATCATGGCTGAATGCGCAAGGATTGTACAGGATCATGGCGCTGCGGCTGTAGATATTAATATGGGTTGCCCTGCGAGGCAGGTGATAGGTTCCGGTGGCGGTGTCGCTCTGATGCGTAACCTGGAACTGGCTGGTCGGATCATTGGCTCAGTGCGGAAAGCAATAACAATACCCCTGACGGTAAAGATGAGAACCGGCTGGGACGAAAAAAGCGTCAATGCGCCTGAGTTGGCTTTGATAGCCGAACGGGAAGGGGCCGACGCTATTGTTTTGCACGCCAGGAGCAGATGCGCAGGCCACTGTGGCCCAGTTTCTTTGGATCTTTTGAAGCTGGTCAAGTCCACGGTGTCAATCCCTGTAATAGGAAACGGTGGAGTGATAGCGGTTGAAGACGCTCTGAATATGGTAATGGAAACCGGTTGCGATGGAATTATGATTGGCAAGGGAGCGCTGGGACGTCCCTGGTTCCCAAGGAAGATACTCGAAACACTGTTTGGTTGGGTGGTGACGTCATACCAATCGAATAGATCGCTGGGTGTAGTTGTGAGGCGGCATTTCGAAGATGAACTGAGGTGGTGCGGTGTGAGGCCAGGCTTACACAGGATGCGAAAGCACCTAGGTTGGTACTCAAAAGGGATTGATGGCGCCGCCGAATTCCGCTCTCGAGTATTTACGGAAGAAAACCCTGAGATGGTCCTAGCTTTCATAGACAATTTTCTTGGAAAGGTAATGATCCCATGAAATCTGGCCATAGGCATATGGATTCGAGTCCTGCCGGATCGGAGACTTCCCGTGAGAACAAGAAGTCTGGGGGGGCCCCTTGGGCATCGAACATTGGAGATTCATTGGACTCTCTTGTTGAATATCTTGTGGACAACAATGTAGAGGGCATTCATCCTCTAATCATGGGGGAAGTTGAAAAGAGGCTGATCATAAAAGTGCTCGAAAGGAATCGCGGTAATAAGCTCCGTGCCGCGCGTAGTCTTGGACTAAGTAGAAACACTTTTCACAGAAAAATTCTTAAACTGAAGGAGTCTTGTGATTTGTCAGATTCAAATCCCGATTCGTGAATCCAGGGCTCGAAGCTAGCTGATCTGTTACATTTTTGTAAGAAGCCATGTTTCAGGGACCTGATGTCGGCCCTTTGGGGTGAATGACAAAATCCTGCGGTTCGCTTTTGGGCAACCTGTTGTCGAGTGTTAACATAGCGGAATTATGACTAGTGAAGTTGTCGTTACTTGAGTTCTGTTGCACTAGATATAGCTTGACACCAACGCCCAATAAAATATAATCAACAAAGCTTCCGATGTTCCTAGGAGAGCCTGATGGATCCCGGCGATTTGGTCGTGCTCCAGAAGAAGGTTTATGACTCATTTAGCAGACGGATAGCTGGAGAAAATAGTAGGAATAAAGACTAAATCTGGAACTCGGTAAGAGAGACAAAGAGATAGCTGAGTTACATAAAACCCCGAATGAGGTTAAATGGGACAATAAGGCGGCAAATGGGAAATTGGACAGGATAACCGCAATATTGGAGGCTTTAACCTGAAAGATGGTCAAAGTTTAGGTTCAAAGACCCTGAAGCCGGAAAGTGGCCAGGACTCTAGATCGGTTAAGGTGACGCTGTTCGGACGAGAATATAGTGTTCGGGGCCGTGGGTCCGGAGACTATATCGAGAGGCTTGTAGAGTTTATCAATTCCCGATCCGAAGAGATCAGGGGAAAATCAGGAGTTGTGACCACAATTGATCTCGCGATTCTCACGTTGCTCAACATCACGGATGAGCTTTTTGAATGTAGACAGTCGATTTCAGAACAAATCGAGAAAACGGAGGAAGAAGATTACGGTCTCTTAAAACCCGGTGATTTGGGAGAGACTGATTTAAAAATTCCCCTGCGCGGTTCGTGAGGGATAGAGAATTTTTGAGCCAACACTCGAAAATTGGGAACTGAACCCGATTGTGGTGTGCAAGCCTACCGTTGAAGTAGGAAGCCTGAAACAACCGCTAGGATCCCACCTGGGAAACCAGGTTCAAAAGTTCTATTGCCACGGCCGACTGCGGGGGATAAAAACAACGTAGATTGCATTTTGCTTTACACCCTACAACCGGGATGTGCTACGAAGCCTCTGGATGGCAGTTCAGGGTTCCATATATAGATTCAGTTTTCTAGAAATGCCTTGTTATCATAACCCTTTGGACACTTACGGTCATCGTCCCTCATCCGAAATGGTTTCTACGCTTCAAACGTCCCGCTAAATAAAATGATATGGAGGGGGTTGTGGGATCGATTCCCTTTTTGATCTATGCCCTTGTCACAATAGTTTTGGGGCTCGGTGTCGGCTACGCCGTCGCTAGATTTCTGGACAAGAGGCGATTTGAATCAGCGAAATCCAGCGCTGACCAAATCGTCAAGAACGCCCAAAAAGAAGCGGAAACAATTGAGAAGGAAGCTCTGCTCCAGACTAAGGACCAGTTGTTTCAGGCTAGAGCGGAACTTGAGAATGAAATACGAGAAAGAAGATCCGAACTTTCTGCTAGAGAGGCTCGACTTCTCAAAAAGGATGAAAATCTTGAGAGAAAATCAAGCCAACTCGAACAGAAGGACGCCCAACTGGTCAAACACGAAAGAGAAATTGAAGCTGGGCAAAAAAGAACAAAGGATAAAGAGCGCGAGGCTGATAATCTTGTAAAAAGACAGCAGGAAAAACTGGAAGCTCTGGCTGGCCTTTCCACTGTGGAAGCCCGAGATATGCTGCTTAAGAAGGTTGAAGACGAAACCCGCATCGAGAGCGCCAGAATAATTAGGCAAATCGAAGAAGAAACCCTTGCCCAATCTGACAAGAAGGCCAAGGAAATAGTATCTACAGCCATTGGCAGGTACGCCGCTGATTTTATTGTGGAGAGAACCGTGTCGGTTGTGAATTTGCCAAACGAAGAAATGAAGGGCCGAATCATAGGCCGGGAGGGTAGAAATATCCGGGCTATTGAGGCTGCGACCGGGGTTGATCTCATCATTGACGATACACCGGAGGCTGTAATACTTTCAGGTTACAATTCTATCCGTCGAGAAATAGCCAGGATAGCTCTAGAAAGACTCGTTAACGATGGTCGAATTCATCCTGCCAGAATTGAGGAAATCGTAAAAAAGGTCACGCAAGAGATGGAAGACACCATCGTCGAAGCCGGGGAGCAGGCAAGTTTCGATGTTGGGGTCCATGGAATCAACCCTGAGTTGATCAAATTGGTTGGAAAACTCAAATACAGGACCTCTTTTGCGCAAAATGTGTATCAACATTCCATCGAGGTTGCTTTTCTTTGTGGTATTATGGCCGCTGAATTGGGTCTCAACCAGAAAAAGGCCAAGAGAGCGGGATTGTTGCACGATATTGGCAAGGCGATAGATCATGAGGTGGAAGGGGCCCACGCCATCATCGGCTCGGACATTGCCAGGAGATATGGAGAATCCCCTCTGATCGTGAACGCGATTGCCTCCCATCACGGGGATGAAGACCCTACTAGCGCCATAGCTGTCCTTGTTCAGGCGGCTGACACCCTCTCGGCGGCCAGGCCCGGCGCACGACGCGAAATGCTGGAAAACTATGTTAAAAGACTTGAAGATCTCGAGAGAATAGCCGATTCCTTCAAGGGAGTTAGTAAGTCGTTCGCTATTCAGGCTGGTAGGGAAATCAGGATCATTGTTGAGAACTCAAACATGCGCGATGAACACCTCACTTTGCTTGCCAGGGACATTCGCAAGAAAATCGAAAAGGACTTGTCCTATCCCGGTCAAATTAAGATTGTCGTCATTAGAGAAAGTCGAGCCGTAGAATACGCCAGGTAGTCATCGGAAGAAACTTGCGCATAAACGACATAACTGAACTAGCGGATGAAGAATTGCTGGCGCTTACGGTATTCCCAGAGCTTGTCGGTGGACTTTCCCATGAAGTCGCTCAACCGTTAAACGCTATATCGTTGGCCTGTGAGGTTATTCGCTTTAAGGTCGAACGACTTGCCTTAAACGAAACCGATCTTAATTTTTTTCAAGACAAGTTGGCCAGCATAAAGAACCAAGTAGTGAGGGCGGCGGACACAATTAACGGGATTCGACGCTATGGCTCCTGGTCTGTAAATTCTTCGACAATCGATCTGGAAACTTCATTTCTCAGAGTTTGTAATCTTCTTCGACAGCAATTTGTTTCAAGGGGGATCGAATTCACTGTTCAAAACCGTAATAAAGGTTCGACGCCAACTCGAATTGACGCTGTTCTCCTCGACCTCACTATCGCTCAGTGTATCTTGTTTGCTAGAACTCGGGTCGAGTTCCTGGAATCCCGACACAGAGAGAACAGCGTTCGTTACGACAAAAGGATAGAGGCCCAACTGGATTGTTCTCCCTGCGCAAACTCAATTGTGATAATGTGGAACCGTGGAACACTCCGGCTAAAAGACCTCGATGAATTTATTCCACCTCGCGTCAGGATCGGCTTGAGCGCTTCTAAAGGAATCATGGGCCGGTCGGGTGGGACAATGCAGATAGGTGAGGAACGGATCTCCCTGGTTTTTCAATAAAAAGACTCAAAACCCCAAAGTTTAAGCTGACAATTCTTCTCCTGCGCCTCTAATTGTGATAAGATCCAAAAAAGTTTGGGCATAAGGGTAATCATACTGCGTCCCAAACGCCGGTGCGATTCATTTAGAATAGGTAGTTGGATACGGTGGAGGCATAATTGCGCTGCGGTAGGATCCCTGCCATTAATCCCAAAAACCGAAGGCGATCCACTCTCGCAGGCTTCCTCAAGTTTTCTTTCTTGGGGGCCTTGCTGATTAATCTGGCCGGTTGTGGCGCTTCTTTGAATCTTGTAAAAAGGGATAATCTCAATCCATCTTCCCTATCCGGCACCATTGCAAAAGCATTTACCTTTGGGTCGGGAAAATCTTCCCAAGTGTCAAATAGGTCCGGCGTTTATCCTCCTATTCCTCTCGAAGCGAACGAACCACGAGTAAGAAAATTTCTTAGGGAATATGGATACGAGCACAGAAATACAACTCGAAATTATCTAGCTCAAGCCCAAAAATTTCTACCCATGGTCAAGGAACAAACACGAGAGCATCATTTGCCTCAGGAGCTTGCCTATCTGTTTTTACTTGAATCAGGCGCTAACCCCGAAGCTAGGTCTCGTGCAAACGCGTTGGGCATGTGGCAATTTATGCCTGCCACGGCACGCACTTACGGTCTACGGGTCGACAGTTACGTGGATGAGCGTCTTGATCCAGCAAAATCCACAAACGCCGCTTTACTCTATTTGAAGGATCTGTACGGCATGTTTGGTTGTTGGAGGCTTGCGCTAAGCGCCTATAACTCCGGAGAGAATAAACTAAACAGAGTGTTGTGCAAGGAAGACGCAAATGAATACGAGGATATTTGTTCCAGCCGTATGCTTAAACGCGAGACCAAGGAGTTCCTACCTCGTTTCCAGGCTATAACCATAATTGCAAAAAGCCCCGAAAAATACGGTTTTCAGCGAATAGTCTCAAAGAGATCTGACGAAAAGCATGAACTTGCTCCGATACAAGGGAGTTATTCTCTGGACAGGCTGGCCCATATTTTGGGCATTTCGTATGCCGATTTGCTGGAACTTAATCCCGCTCTTGTGCGTGGGGTAACTCCGACTGACGGATCACCTTACTCTGTGAGAGTTCCCACCGGGAAAAAGGACATTCTGCTGGCCGGACTCAGAAACATCCCTGAAGATAAGCCGAAGAGCCAGATAATTCATGTTGTTAAAAGGGGGGACTCAGTAAAGGGGATCATAAGAAAATATGGGGTGCCAAAGGAGATGTTGGTTCAGCTCAATCCCGATGTGAATTTGTCCCGCAGGCTTAAGAAAGGCATTAAAATTACGGTCCCCAAGATCCCGGTTACAAAGAAGGTGGTGTCCAAGACAAACGGGATTACGCCAAAAAATAGACCGAAACCGGGGACCTCAGCGAAAAAATCCTAACCTCGTGGATAGTGATTTGGTACCGGTTCATGAACGATAATCAGCGTTTATCGCAACGTACTCCTCTGAGAGGTCGCATGTAAGAATCGTCGCATGGGCCGAACCGGTTTTCAAGTCTATTGATACCGAAAATTCTGGATAGCGCATCTCCTGCTTAGCCCGCGCTTCCCAGTCTCCGACTTCCAATATTCCGGATTTAACAATCTGAACTGAGCCAATCCAAAGATCAATCATTGATGGATCGAATTTAACTCCAGCCGATCCGGCTGCGCAAACGATTCTACCCCAATTTGGGTCTTCTCCGTGGAAAGCGGTTTTAACCAAAGGTGACTCCGCTATCCGTCTAGAAACCCGTGCCGCCGAGACTTCATCAGGAGCGCCGAATACTTTCACTTCGACAACCTTGGTAGCGCCTTCTCCGTCCTTAACAATCTGTCTCGCCAAATTCGCGCAAACACTCAGCACACCTTGTGAAAACAGATCTCGATCTGTGTCATTGTCTAGGAGTCCTTTAGACTGATCTGATCCACCGGACATTACTATGGCAGTGTCATTTGTGCTAGTGTCCCCATCAACGGTAATTCTATTAAATGTCAAACTGTTAGCTCGCACGAAAACATTTCGAAGGTATGACTCCTCAACGCGCATGTTCACCAGGACAACAGCGAGCATTGTAGCCATGTTAGGCGCCATCATACCTGCTCCCTTGGCCATGCCTACAATCTTTAACGGACCGTTGCTGAGTCGTTTCTCGACCAATGCTGTTTTGGGAAAGGTGTCAGTAGTCAGAATGGCGGACGCTGCGTCAAGAAAAGCCGACGCGCTTATCAAAGCCGCCAATTCGGGAATTTTTGCGTTCATGCGATCTACTGGAAGAGGTTGACCAATGACCCCTGTAGACATTGGCACTACCAGTTCATGGGCAATCCCTAATCTATCCGCTACGGATTTGGTCAGAAACAAAGCGTCAGCCAGACCTGAGTCCCCTGTGTACGCATTTGCGTTTCCAGAATTGATTAATAGCGCTTGAGAGATTCCCCTTTGGAGACACTCTCTTGTTATTGTAACCGGAGCGGCGCAAACGAGGTTGGTCGTTGTGACCCCAACAGTTATTGCGGGGCGCTCCGAGGCTATCAAAGCTAGATCGAGTCGGTCGGAGTCCGCGTGTTTTATGCCTGCGCCTACCGCTGAAAATCTAAATCCTTCGATTTCAAATTTATCTATGCTCAATGCCCTGACCCCTTGGAAGTTTTCCGATTACCACCCCATATTCTCTTAGTCGCTCGGAGAGGGACTGAAAAGTAGTGAACTGTATGCCTACAATCCCCAATTTGCCGGCGGCTTGGATGTTTTCCATAATATCGTCAATAAATATTGCGTTTTCCGCGTTGATCCGGAACAGTTCCAATGCCTTAATGAAATACTGCGGTTGTGGCTTCCTCGTTCCCATTTTGTAGGACAAGGCCGCCTTTTCATAGAAGAGTAATTCAGGAAATTTTCCAGTAATGTATTCATAATGGGTTTCATCGGTATTGGACGCTAACCACACGCCATATCGTCGCGCCAGTTCATGGCCGAGATTCACCATTTGATGATCAAGTCTAAATATGTCACACCAAATTCGCCGAAATTCTACCAGATCAGCGCTGAGACCAGTCCTCGACACAACTTCTCTATGAAATTCGTCGAATCTTATGGACCCGATCTCCAATGCCTCAATGAGATCACTTACTACTAGAGCGAACGATTTGGGGTCATTTTCTGATTTGTCAGCGAGATCACGAGGAAGATATCTTAGTAACCTGATTACGGCAATGCGCCAATCAAAAGGAACCAGAACATTACCGAGATCGAAGATAACATCTTTAACTAGCATGAGGTGTAACCCAGATAAAGGCTTGGAAGCTTACAAAACTGTTGCCGCTCTAAAATCTCGTGCGTCTCTGGACGCAATTGAAGTGATTCCGGATCTGACGCTCCCATTCATCGATAAAGGACGTCACAATTTCCTTAACCGGCATATTAGATTTGTCGGCCAGGCGCCGAACTGCCTTCCAGAAGTCCTTGATTGATGGGAGGATTTCATCCGTAACGCTAACCACAAGGGTATTTCCGCAGGAGCAGTTCCGGTAAATCATTGTAAATGATTTGCCCATTATCTCTCCAGCGTCCTCCATAGACTGCGCCTTAGCTTCTGTGTCGTAAATGTAATGATACAGGCTCTCATATTTTTTGCCGCAAGTTCGGCATTTTTTCGGAAAAAGGTCCTTGTCGTTGTTTATCAACGAAAACTGTTGAATGAAGTCTTTGAAAACCATTTCACGAGTTCTTTCTGCGACCCGTGATTCGGTTTCTTCTTCCATGAATCCTCCGAAAAAATAGAACAGCGCCTGACAAATATATCACGACAACGCAAATGCTGGCTAATTTATTACTCCTAACCGTTGTGACGACGGAGCCATCTTTCGATTCGGCCACGTTGCGAGAAAACCAAAACGAATGCCAACGCGCAAACGACTGTAAGTGCTATGAGCAAAGTCCAATCTTCCTCGAACACTGCGGAACCGCTCAAGCTTAGCATAATGGTTCCCGGAATTCGTCCAATAGCGCTGACCCAAAAAAATGTGATAACTCCCATAGGGCTTAACCCCAATATATAGGAAAGGATGTCCTTTGGAAAACCCGGGATGGCAAACAAGATTAGTGATATGGTCGCTCCACGCCTCTCAGTAAGAAAATGGAACCTTTCAAGAGATTTCTCGCTTACAAAATATTTTACCAACGGCATACCTATAACTCTTGCCGCAAGAAAGGCCGCCATTGATCCGATGGACAATCCGATAGTAGAGTAGACTGTGTTGGGCAGGGCGCCGAATATGAATCCTCCAACTGCGCCGGTGAATTCTCCGGGGATTGGCGCGATGACGACCTGTAACGCTTGTATCAATATGAAAACCACAGGCGCCGCCTTACCCCAATTTTCTACATAATTCCGAAGTGTGTCCCTGTTTTCAAAAATGGCGAACAACTCGGTTAGCATAGGGCTCAAACTACCTGATAGCCAGAGATAGAAACATGCTCCCGCCAAAAGAACCAAGCATGCCACGGCCAACCTCAACCTCACGGTGTCATCAATACTAACCTTTTTCATGGGTCAAGCTTGCTCCGGTAGCTCTGTTGTCATAGTATTCGATTTGCTTCAGCTTTATGTCTTGAAGGATTTTGTTTTCAACTTGTCCAATCAGCCCCTTGAAAGTCTCGGATCTTAACGCTGAGACAGCTACCCCATCGTACCGGGCGCACAAATTGCTCACAGTTTCAGAATCGGTCAAGTCGATTTTGTTGAACACGCGCATTATCGGCTTTTCCGAGAGTTCTAATCTATCAAGCAAATCCTCTACAGCCTCAAGTTGTTTCTCAACTTGAGGATTTGACGAATCTATTACGTGAAGCAGAAGATCCGCGTCGGCCAATTCATCCAGTGTGGCTGCAAAGGCTTTTAGCAGTGTTTCCGGGAGATCTTTAATGAATCCGACTGTGTCAGTGATAATAACTTCGGTTTCACGCGGAAACCTCAACCTTCTACTCGTAGGATCTAACGTGGCAAAAAGTTTGTTTTCTACAAGGACCCTGGATTTAGTTAGATTGTTCAATAGGGTAGACTTTCCGGCGTTGGTGTATCCGACAATCGAGATGATCGGGACGCTTCTCCTGGAGCGTAGGCTTCGTCTCAGCGACCTGGCCTTGGCAACCTGCTTGATCCGTCGTTCGAGAAACCCGATTCTACTATGAATTCTTCGCCGGTCGATTTCCAGTCGGGTTTCACCAGGACCACGTCCTCCGATGCCACCAGTAAGTCTAGATAAAGCGTCGTCTTTTTCACTGAGCTTGGGCAGAGCGTATTTGAGTTGAGCAAGTTCAACTTGTAGTTTTCCTTCACTGGACTTGGCCCTTTGGGCAAATATATCGAGAATAAGCTGTGATCGATCCAGGACTTTGATCTCTGTAAATTCTGAAATCGCTTTAACCTGAGGAGCTGTTAGCTCGGTGTCAAATACCAGGACATCAGCTCCCTTTTGTAAAGCGTCGATAACAATTTCTTTAAGTTTCCCTTTACCGACAACATAGTGGGGATCAACCGAATCCCTACGTTGGATCGAAAAACCAACTACGTCCAAACCGCTAGAACTCGCTAGTTCTTTGAGTTCCTGTATAGATTCTTCTATTTCCCATGATCTTCGATCAATTTTGCCCACCAGAAAAGCCATCTCGTTTTGGGAACCGATCGAGCTGGAGTTGACCATCCTGTAGATTTCACCCTCGAGGGATTTTATGAAGGCAAGGAAGTCGAGATCAAGTTGAGAAGGAAAAGTTGGTTCCATGAGGCGCCATGCTTCCCCTTTAGGGTTTGGCGGTAAAAGATGCGCAATCTCTATGAGGGTAGGTAGTCCCACACTATCAACACCGACAGACGCAATGAGGTCAAGCCTCAGTAGGGCTAGATCTGTGAGGTCTTCGTGTGACAAGCGCTCGTTCTTCAAGTGCGTGTGAACCAGTCGGAGTCCTCTCAGGTGGCCGGCCCCGACACGCCAACCTGTCAACCGAGGTATAAGAATAGACCGGGCGTCTCCTACAATGATCTGCTGGAGTCTCCCCTTGCGATCTACGAGCAAACCGAGTTGCCGGTTAATCTCGAATGCAAGTTGAGTAAGACTCCGCGCTAATTCATGGGTTATTACGACATTCGCCGGGACACGCCTTGTGGCAAATTTTTCTAACCGCGCTATTTGGGAGTGTTTTAGGCCCGAAGTTGATCCGGAAACAAAACTCAATAAAATCCTCCTGACTTAAGGAGTTCATGAAAATGGGTTAATAATATTGTGGGCGGAAAGTCGGACGTAATTGAGAAGCCCAACTTCCCATGCGGTTTGTTCGCTTGTTTACGGCACGGCCCGAGGCCCGGCAGTGAGACCTTAACTTCCTTGATCTATTTTACGTAGGAGTCCGGAATAATTTTGACGACTACGAGTTTTTGTGGATCAAGGTATTTCTTGGCAACCCTTAGAACGTCTTCCGGTTTGACTTCCGAGATTTTTTTAACGTACTCAGTTTCATAATTCCAGCCGAGACCATACAGGGTGTTGAGGGACATGTTCTCAGCGCGGGACCATGTGCTCTGCAGCCTGATTGCATGGTTGCCAATCAGGTTGCTCAGTGCATTCTTGATCTCTTTATCGGATGCGGAAGTTGATCTGACTTTCTCAATTTCACCCAACAGGCCGGAAAAGGCTCTGTCAACTTTCGACGCCTCGCACGCCATATAAAAGCCGAATGCCCCTTTGTCCAGGCTGGGCCTCATGAAAGATGCGACCGAATAGGCTAATGACTGTTTGTCCCTCAGTTCAAAAAAGAGACGTCCGCCCTGGCCACCAAGTAAATTATTCAATACTTCAAGAGGATATCTGTCTTTTTCCAACATGCTAACGGTTTGAAAACCCATTGCAATGTGCGCCTTGGCCCTGGGAATACGGACTATCTGTTCCCAAGGGTGATCAACGGGGGATTCTGCTGGAACTTTTGGAGGTTCAAAAGGTGACGCAGGAACATTTCCAAAGAGGTTATCAAGAATCTTGAGCGCTTTCTCCTGGTCAAATTCTCCTACTATTGCGATTATCGTGTTTGCTGGAACTGAATACGTACGATAACAATCCATTAGGTCCATGCGAGTGAATTTTGCTACAGTAGCAGGAGTTCCCTCTGTGTCAAAACCATATGGGTGGATTTTGTATAGAGCTTGATTGAGACAGTTTAAAGCGAATTCAACGGGTCTATCAGGTTTTGTCTTGATCCTGTTAATTATAAGTTGTCGTTCTCTTTCCATTTCCTTTTCGGGAAATGTAGGATGGTTGTGAATCGTGGAGATCAAGTTGAGACCTTTTTCCAGATGACGACTAAAAATGGTTAGGGAGAAGCCAAACGAGTCGTAACCGGAAAAGCCGGCCAATCGACCACCCATTTCTTCAACTATCCGTAAAATCTCAACTTCCGAGACGCCTTCGACTCCTTTGGTTGACATATCAGCTACAAAGTTCATTATGCCTTGGTTTTCTTCAGTTTCAAATCTTTTGCCGCCCAAGTGTACAATTTTGATGGAAACCGCCGGATTTGAATTGTCAGGAGTTAGTAGGACCCGGATTCCATTCGAGAGTTGCGTAAGAGTAGTTTGTGGCTCCCTTGAGGGGGTTTCTGTAGCGACTTTCAAGACCGGCGCGAAAGACCTGATGATTTGAGTGAGACTGTCGATCTTGCAATCTTTAGAGTTATCTTCCGGCGCCAAAACAGTGATAGTGCTGCTGAGCGCCCTCATATAAATTCTTACGACTTCGGATACTTCGTCGGGAGTAACTGCCCTGTTCAGAACCAGATACTTATCTTCGAAGTTCGGGTCACCAGCATCGGCTTTTGACGTGCCTATGCCTCTGGCTATTCCTTGGACGGTCTCGTAGGAATACACATGCAGAGACTCAATATGTACTTTGGCGCGTTCAAGTTCTGCCAATGATGGGTGTTCATTTGCCAGCCGGGAAATTTCTTCCATTATCCCGAGAGTTGCGGCTTCCAGGTTTGATGAATCCAATGTCGCTGAGATTACCATTAGGCCTGGTTCTTTTGGTGTGAGGCAAGCGACGGATATCGAATGAACCAGTCTCTTTTCCATTTTAAGGGACTTGATAAGGCGAGAACTTTCTCTGCCCCCCAGAATGTTTGCCGCAAGGTCTAACGGGTTGGTGTCGATTGAACTAGCCTGTGGGACATGGAATGCGATATTTAATCTGGTCTCCTGGGCATTCTTGTCTATGACCAATGATGACCTGATATCCTTTTGGGAAGGTTCCATCGCTCTCGGTGGTCTGAAAAATCCTACTGGCTTCAGGTCCGCCGTCAACTTTTCGACTTCCTGAAGTACTTCGGAAGTATTCACATCTCCAGACACAACAAGGAACATATTGTCAGGCATATACCATTTTTTCCGGAATGCAAGGACGTCCTCCCGAGTGAATTTCTCCACTATATCCTTGGCGCCAATCACGGGATATTTGTAAGGGCTGGTGACAAATGCTGTTGAGAAAATAAGTTGTGAAGACTTTCGCTCAGGTCTTTCCTCAGTCTCTAGGATTTCTTCGAGGATAACCTGTTTTTCTCTATTCAATTCTTCAGGGTCAAGCGCAGGGTGAATTACTGCGTCAACCAATATATCCAGAATATTGGAGATCTCCGTAGAAGGCGCCGCAATGTGAAACACTGTCTCATCCCAACTGGTATAGGCGTTGATTTCACCTCCTAACGCTTCTATTTCTTTAGCTATTTGGCCTACTCCCCGTCTTGCGGTTCCTTTAAAGGCCATGTGTTCAATGAGGTGGCTAATTCCCCGTTCAGAAGATTCCTCATCGGCGCTACCGACAGTAACCCACAACTCAGCGGCCGCAATTTTCCGGGCATGGTCTTCCTGAATCAGGACCTCAAGACCATTCTTTAACGTGTGACGAGTCAACTTTCCCTCCTTGGCGCAAACATTTCGAGTATCAAATGTTATTGAAAAAAAAGTATCTGGATCAATCCAGATGAAAATGGTTAATAAAGTTAAAGCGCTATACGGTATTTTTAAAACTGTCTCTCAGGTTCATCAAATTTTTGACCGACGCTTCATCGGGCCCTAGGGTCAAGAATACATCGGTATAGATCTTAGCCTGACTTTGTAGAATTTCCCTAAACGCATCACGACGATAACTATCAACTCTGGCCGCAATATCCCTCAGTATGTCTACGATCTTAAGTTTCAGTAACCACTTTGGAATAAAAGGCGCTATGGCTGTATTCAAGACCATGTCCAGAAGTGTTATGCCTCCGCCAATCGCCACCTCCGCTGTAACAAGAAACACTGCCCAGAGAGTGTATGAGCCGTACAACTTGAGTTCATCCGCAGTGGACAACCCCTGTTTGAATTTTTCAAATTCTCCTTCCAATAATTGTTCAATGTTTGGAAAAACCTGTTCATAAAACGTGCGAATTTGTTCGGATGTAAGTCTTGGGCATGATTCAAGGGCAATCGATCTGAAATCGGAAAAATCTTCTTCGGATGACAAAATTTCCGCGACGCTGAGGTTGAATCTCGCAATTGAAGCTTCAATCATCGCTAGAGAATAACCGTAATCATTTTGCAAGAACGTTTCTATGGACACCTTTTCGTCAATACTGGCTTCGTCCCTGGCGACCCAATTTGCAGGGATTGCACTGCGTATTGTGGTAAACACCTTCCTGAATGCCATCCGTACCACTGATCTAGGAGCATACAGGATGTCATATTTGCGGAGCAAATTTTCGAGGCGGACCTGGATTCTTTCCTCCACGTCTTTAGATCCGGATACATCGAGCTGGCTCTCAACCTTTTCTATGACGTTCTCGGCGATGGTCTCAACACTGTGGATAACTTTTCGAACTCTAGCCTGAAAGTTATTAATTGAGTCAATTGTCGTTTCAAGGTTCTCCAAGGTTATCGACCGCAATCGAGTATTCTCAGCATTTCTCAGCATAAAGACTTCATCGATTGACTCAAATTTTTCTAACACATTCAGGAAATGTGTGATCCGATTGTCGGTGGGTAAAATGTCGGGTATTCCCTCGATCCGATCTATCCGGGTAAGTTCCATTTCCGGAAATTCGTTGCACAGGCTTTGCTGGAAGTCAGCAAACGCGTCCTCAGATACTGCCTTGTTGAGAATTACCCTAATTTCTTTGCCCCATTTGAAAGCGTTACGTATTACCTTTCGTCCTGCCATGTCAGCGTATTTTTCCTGGGAAGCGACGAAAAGAATCAGATCTGACAATATAAAAAAGTGGTCCGAGATAATCTGGTTCGACTTTTCTATACTGTCAAAGTCCGGCGTATCGACTAGGATCACGTTTTCAAAAGTTCTCGCCTGATAAGGAAAAATTTGCGATTCACTCCTGAAGCCCCATTCATTTAGAAAGCCTTCCAACGTGTCTATTAAGGGGAGGGGGCAAGATATCATAGCCCCTCTGGTACAGGGTCTTCTCAGCCCAACCTTGCTTGCCTTTGCAGCGATCAGTGAGTTGAACAAGACACTTTTCCCGGCACCGGTTCCCCCCAAAATACAAATCAAGACTGGAAAATAGGGACCTAGGCGGTTTCTCCACTCAACGGCATGCAATAATCCGCCAGTATCAATTATCTGCTTCTTGAGCGCAGGATAATTTTTTACCCTCGGATCTAATCCAAGATCCGGCTGGCCTTGCAGAACAGCCAAATCAGAAGGCCTACTTACACTATCACTCTTTTCTTTACTATATACGTTTACGCGCCGAATCCCCTATTTAGAAATCACTTTGAGTTTAAATCAATGTTTGTTCACCTAATTCTCATTTGTCCGATGAACATATTATACGTCGTAGAGCGGGAGAAATAAACACTGTTTCCAGATTAAACCGACTTAACGAGCGGGCGAGCAATTTTATTTTTCTCTTTTTCGAATCATTTTTCTCTATGAGTATCAGGTGATCTTTCTGTAGCCTACAATAGCCCCCGTTAGCGCGAATTGGACCTTTAGCCAGGTTCTCGTATCTAAGCTTGACTCCTAGGCGGTTCGCAAGATCTTCAAGTTTTGATAACACATCAAAATCGTTCATACAAATTATCCAGAATTTTTAGAGTGTTCTGTTCGATTAGGTTTTATGGGAGCAGTTGTCAAGTAAAATTCGGTGTGGCATTATACAAAACATAAAGTTCTAAGTGGCTAAATTTGGTAAAATATTCGAAAACAGCGAGAGTGAATCTTGACAATCAGAATATTTGTCTATAACATGCGGTAATTCGTGTATTTATAACATGTTGAATAGATTAACTTTTAATTGGAGGTGCTTTGGTGAGGACATCTGACGTGGTAGATTTGGTAGCTCAGGAAGCCGGAATAACAAAAAAGGCGGCCTCAATCGCATTGAAAACAGTAGTAAAGGCCATTCAGGATTCATTAAATACTAAAGATGGTATGATTCGTATTCCTGATCTTGGGACATTCAAAGTCATAGAGAAGAAGGAAAGAATGGGCACCAACCCGAAGACTGGCGAGAAAATCAAGATCCTGGGCGGCACGGCTCCGAAGTTCTCCGCATCAGCTACTTTGAAGAAACTCGTGGCACAGGGAGGATAACTCCATCCGTCGCTCGTGGTTTATAAACATAGCGCTATTTGCGGCTACTATCGTTACAACGACAGTAGCCGGCGCACTTTATGCCAATAAAGAGTTCGTTTCATGGTTTCCTTTTTTCGTTAATGGACTGTTTTTTTCAATTCCGCTGATGTCCATTCTGCTGGTCCATGAGATGGGACATTTCCTTGCAGGCAGACGTCGCTATTTAGATGTGACGCCTCCCTATTTCATACCAGCGATTCCACCGGTGGGCACATTTGGGGCGTTCATCAAGATTCGTTCCCCTATTCCCAACCGTCAGGCGCTAATAGAGGTTGGGGCCGCAGGGCCGGTCTGTGGAGCTATTATCGCCATTCCTCTGCTTTTCATTGGAATTAGCCTGTCCGACATCCACCAGGGATCTCAGGTTGGGATCTCTGGAATGTCGTTCGGAACGTCAATCGTACTGGAACTCGCCTGTCTGGCGTGGTTCGGACATTTTTCCTATCAGGCGGTGATTATTCTCCACCCTGTGGCAATCGCCGCATGGTTTGGATTATTTGTTACCGCGATGAACCTGTTGCCTATGGGACAGTTGGACGGTGGACACGTAGTATATGCGATGTTCGGACCGAGAATTGCCCGTTACGTGAGTTACGGGGTGTTTGGGGCCCTGGTTCCTCTGGGATATTTCACATGGCCCGGCTGGATAATGTTCGCTGCTCTTGCTCTGGTAATCGGCTTGAAACACCCACCACCCATCGACACATACACTCCCCCGTCTCCTGCAGGAAAGGCCTTGGCCTGGACGGCGATAGCGCTGTTTGTTCTAACTTTTGTCCCTGCGCCGATTAGTGTCTTCTAAAATAGCGTTGTAAATCAATCAGACATTTTGTCACCGGACACAGGCTTAGGACCTGTCTTATAGTCAACTGCCGGTTGATCCCAGTTGGTCTTTCGAAGAATTCCGTTTGACAGATATGTTTGTGTCATCAACAGTTCAGTCGGTTCCATTTTGAGGTTCCCCTTTCATCCTCAAATACAATTTTGCCACTGCTATCACGCCTATTGCAAAAAGAACTTCAAGAGCATAGAGACCAAACGTCGGTATTCGAATGAGTTCTCTGACCGCTGGGTCTGTGAAGATCATCTCCGCCGCTACTTTACCCAAGATAGCCGCCCCCAGATAAATTATGACCGGAAACTTTGCCATCAGCCTTGACAGCAAGTCACTGGTGAAAACTACAAGGGGTATACTAAGCGCAAGACCAAATATCAAGAGAGGCAGATTGCCTCTGGACGCGGCCGCTAGAGCCAGGATATTATCGGTCGACATAGTGACGTCCGCTACTGTTATTATCCAGATCGCA
Organism: Syntrophaceae bacterium; assembly: GCA_031292235.1. GTDB lineage: Bacteria > Desulfobacterota > Desulfomonilia > Desulfomonilales > Desulfomonilaceae > CAJBEZ01. Next base: position 36,632 of record JARLHM010000055.1, read on the forward strand.
TTCCATACGCTGGTTGCCTGACGCCCCGTTTCCTGGGCCGCTGCGTCTTGAAGCAGCAGCTTGCATCCGATCCAAAATATTAGCAAACCGCCAACAAGCTTTACAAAGTTGATTTGAAGCAACTGGGAAGCGAAAAAGGTGAGAGCTACACGAAGGATTACGGCAAGTCCTGCGCCGAAAATGATCCCGAACCGACGTCTTTTCCTGGGCAGCGATCTTACCGCCATGGCGATTACCACCGCGTTGTCACCAGCCAGGACAAGATCAATTAAAACGATCTGAAATATCCCAAAAACGAGATCCTCCAGTGAGCCTGAAAATGCCCTGGAATCAATAACCATAATTTGCCCCAATCCGATTCAAAACAATCTGTTTTGGCTAATTGTCCTCGTCATGAATTGGCATCCTGACCACTAGCACAGAACACTTGGCTCGGCGTAAAACCGCTTCCGCAACGCTGCCAAGAATCTGGTACCTAAAACCGGTCCAGCCATGTGTCCCCATAATGATTAGATCTACGCATTCCTTTTTCGCAAAACTTAATATTTCGTCAGAAGGAGAGCCGATCCCAGTATGATAAGACGTCTGTATTCCGTGTTTTCTAAATTCTTGCGAAATTTCTTCGAGGTCCGCGTTAACTGGTTCTTTGACCTTTTCAATGATCTGTTGTTCATGAAATTTAAGTTTGGGCCGGTAAGCCTGAACAGGCCATGCGCCTATAACATGAATGATCCTGATAGACGCGCCCAAGGCTTTAGCGTAATCCAGCGCCCAAGATCGGGCAGCCTCGGCGTTCTTAGAAAAATCTTCACAGAAGAGTATCTTTTTAGGTACCATTGGTGGCGACCTCCGTATGGGTTTGCTAAACGAGGCCCGAAATTCGGATAGCAAGTGAATGAATAGCGCTCTCGATCTGTTGCCTACACTCGGGCTGTTGGATCTTGACACCTCATTAGTTCTAAGATATTTAATATAAAGGAGTCAACGAGTTACCGTGGAACAAACCCTTACAAAATTTGTTAGTAAACTTGAGCGATCTTCATTAACTAGTGTTCGTGAAACCGGTTTCTTGTTTTACTGGTGGCGCCATTCAACCGTGACGGTGTGGTCCGCCCTGGATTGCTCAGTTTAACTACTAATTGTAGATAGACAACAAGCCCCACCGTCAGAAGACGGTGGGTTTTTTGTTTCTGAAGAAAGGAATCAAATTGTGGCCTCGCTCAAAACCCTGTCGAAGGAATTACTGGCGGACATGGAGACGCCTGTTTCAAGCTATTTGAAACTGTGCACAGGCGAAGATGTTTCATTTCTCTTCGAAAGCAGCGAAGACGTTGAGAGCATAGGTCGTTATTCGATTATAGCCTGGGACCCTCTGTTGTCTATAACACTTTCGGATGAAGGGACCAAAATCCAATCACACGGAGAGGTTTCATTAAGCTCTAAAGACGATTTTTTCACATCTGTGCGCAACCTGATGGCTAGTATGGAGTGTGTCGATTCTCCCAAACTTCCATTTGTAGGATCGCTAGCTGGTTATGTTGGTTATGACGCCATAAGACTGATCGAAAAACTTCCCAAGCCACTCCCTGGTAATCTGCCAACTGCTTACCTCTGCTATCCCTCTCAATTCGTGGTTTTCGATCACTTGTACAGGACAATCACGATATGCGCCATTGGAGAAAATGATACAGATTGCAGTGATAAACTACGCGGAATAGAATCAAAACTTGCCCGGAACTTAACCACTAGTGTTGGTAATGAGAAATTCTCCCTTGTGCGGCCTTCTCAGGAACGATTTGTCAATTCGGTTCTGAAGGCAAAGGAACACATACTCGACGGAGATATATTTCAGGTTGTTCTTTCCGATCAAATCATGGGGGAAATCAATGTCGACCCATTTGAGGTCTATCGATGGATGAGGGTGAACAGCCCATCCCCTTACATGTTTTTTTTGAAGCTCGGAGATCTGAAACTTGCGGGGGCTTCTCCCGAAACACTAGTCAAACTTATAAACGGCAAGGTATTGATAAGACCAATAGCGGGCACAAGGGGGCGTTCAGCGGACCCCATAAAGGATAAAGCGCTTGAAAAGGAACTAATGGAATCGGAAAAGGAACGCGCCGAGCATGTCATGTTGGTTGACTTGGCAAGGAATGACGCCGGTCGTGTTTGCCGATATGGCTCTGTAACCGTTGACCCTTACATGATAGTTGAGCGCTATAGTCATGTAATGCACATTGTCTCCCAGGTTACAGGAGATTTACGCGAGGGTTTGGACGCATGGGACGCGTTTATAGCCGGTTTTCCTGCGGGCACGGTTTCCGGGGCGCCCAAAATTCGCGCGATGGAAATTATTGATGACCTTGAAACCGAACCACGGGGGCCCTACGGAGGGGCCGTCGGCTACTGGGGACCAGGTCTAACGATGGACACCTGTATTGCAATACGGATGATCCAGTTTTATCAAAACAAATTTGTTTTGCAGGCCGGCGCTGGGATTGTCGCTGATTCGTCCCCTGTTTTCGAATACGAGGAGATAATGAGAAAAGCGGCGCATGGAATAGCTTCTCTTCGAGCAGCCATGGGAGACATGTCATGATACTTGTAATCGACAATTATGATTCATTCACGTTTAACGTTGTCCATGCGCTCGGAAAATTGGGAAAGCAAATTGAAGTTGTTCGTAATGATGAGATTACCGTCGATCAAATTGCCGATATAAGTCCCGAAGCGATCATAATATCTCCAGGTCCCGGTCGGCCTGAAGACTCCGGGATTACATGCCCAACTATTACGAAGTACGCCGGTAAAATTCCAATACTGGGTGTCTGTCTTGGTCACCAGGCGATAGGTCAGGTTTTCGGAGCGACGATTACGCGGGCCTTGCGGCCGGTTCACGGCAAAGTTACAGATATATTTCATGATTCTAAAGGGCTGTTCCGAGGCTTGCCGAATCCATTTCCTGCCGCCCGATATCACTCTTTGATTGTGCTTAAGGAAACTGTGGCGCCGCCACTTACAGTTACAGCCCAAACCTCCGAAGGAGAAGTAATGGGTCTGCGAAGTTCGGAACTCAAACTCGAAGGGGTTCAATTTCACCCTGAATCAATAGCTACGGCCCAGGGAATGGACCTCTTCAGAAACTTTCTCGACATTTATGTGGTTAAGGAAAACCAGCGATGAGGCTTTCAGGGACGTTCAAACCACCAGGTGACAAATCGATATCCCATCGCATTGCCCTATTGTCGCTGTTGGCTAAGGGGGAATGTGTTGTTTCGAATTATTCCACAGCTCAAGACTGTATGACGTCTGTACATGCCGTGAACGCGCTTGGAGGAGGAGCTGTTTTCTCAGGAGAGGACCTGAATCTGTCAGCTAATGGTCGTATCTTGACAGACTCAGTGGATGTTGATTGCGGCAATTCCGGCACAACCATGAGATTACTGATGGGGGTCCTCGCCGGAGCTTCAGGTCGATTCATTCTTTGGGGAGATGATTCTCTGATGAAACGGCCCATGGAACGTGTGGCAAAACCGCTGCGCAGTATGGGCGCAAATATTTTTTGCGCTCCAAATGGAACACCACCTGTTAACATAGAGGGCTCAAAATTGTGCGGGATTGATTACAGATTACCGGTGGCGAGCGCCCAGTTGAAAAGCGCTGTTTTGATCGCCGGTGTTCAAGCTGAAGGTCTGACGAGGATTACTGAGCCTGTAAAAAGTCGAGACCACACTGAACACATGCTGGGAATGTTCGGAGCTGACATCTATTTTGAATCCGGGGCATGGTGTGTTCGAAAATCGTTGATGGAACTCCCCTCAGCTTTCGGTGTTCCCGGAGATCCATCTTCCGCCGCGTTCTTCCTATGTGGAGCGGCGATGCTTGATGGAAGTGAAGTTACAGCAGAAGGGATCCTGCTGAATCCGACCAGAGTAAAATTTCTTGACAAGCTCAAAGAGATGGGCGCGCAAACTGAGATCCACATTAAGGGGGATTCTCCCGAACCATGGGGAAGCGTCAAGTCTAGTCATTCAGGAAAACTTTCGTCGTGTAAAGTGACATCTGAAGAACTACCACTGCTTGTTGATGAAGTTCCCATATTGGCGCTGCTGGCTACTCAAGCGCACGGCGTTTCAGTTTTTCACGAAATTGGGGAACTGAGAATCAAGGAATCCGACCGTGTCGCCGCCCTAGTTTCAGAATTGGGTAAACTGGGCGCTAAGCTTGAGATTGATGGTCCAAATCTCCTAATTTATGGACCAACGAAATTTAAGGCGACTGATGGATTGGAAAGCTTTGGCGACCACCGAATAGCAATGACCTTAGCCATAGCCCGTGGGCTGACTGATGAGAATGTCCCAATCCGTGACATGTCTTGCGTTTCAATTTCATATCCGGATTTTTTCGAAACTTTGAGGGAATTGACTCTATGAAAGTTTACTGTGTGATTGGAGACCAGCGGGTTGAAAGGTCTCTTTCGCCAATTATGCATAATTCAGTTTTTTCAGTATATGGCATGAACTGTAAGTATGTTGCGTTCAGAATAGAACCTGCCGATCTGGAAAACGCCGTTTTGGGAATAAGAGCTTTGAATATTTCAGGAGTTAACGTTACTGTCCCTCATAAGGAAATCATCATTCCGTTTCTTGATGGGCTTTCGGATCGTGCCCGGGCCATCGGCGCGGTTAATACAATAGTTCGTGATGGGCCAACCCTGATAGGTCACAATACCGACGCAGGAGGGTTTGGAGACTTGCTCGACAAATACAGGGTTTCTCCCAATAATTCGGATGTGGTGATATTAGGGGCGGGTGGCGCCACGAGAGCAGTGCTTCGTTCTTTCATCGAGCGTGGCTATGAAAAGGTTAGTGTAATCAACAGAACGTACAAAAAGAGCTTAGATCTGACGGCTAAACTGGGCGGCTTGGCAATCCCTCCGGAAAATACTACGGAAGCTCTGCGAAAAGCCACTCTGCTGATAAACACAACAAGCGTGTCAGAGGTGGCCGAAGGTCCATCTTTCATGGAAATCTTCTCCAATGAGGCTCGGCTCGATAAACTTAGGTTGGTCATAGATATAAACTACGGGCGTAAAACCAATTTTTGGGCCTCCCTGGCGGAGAATAGCGGAGCCGGCTTTACTGATGGTTTATATATGTTGGCCGCGCAGGCTAGACGGAGTTTCCGTTTGTGGACAGGAGAAGAGCCGGCAATCGAAAATTTTCTTGATCCTATAGGTTTAGTTGAATGATGGACAATATATACATTACCGGTTTCATGGGAGCGGGTAAATCTACGATAGGTAAGGCCCTGTCTAAAATCTTGAAGCGGGGCTTTGTCGACATGGACGAGGCGATCTCAAGAAAGAGCGGAATGTCAGTCAGGGCCTATTTTGAAGAATTGGGGGAGAATAATTTCCGTGAAGCTGAAACAAAATTACTCCAGAAGATTGCGTCAGGAAAATCGCTGGTTGTATCCACTGGAGGCGGCGCGCCAACTAGAGTCATGAATCGAAAGATTATGCGTGACTCCGGTAAGATTGTTCACCTTAACGCAACACTGGATGAATGTTTGAGCCGCCTGGGCGTTGAAACAGATTCGGTGCGGCCATTGTGGAAGGATCGGGCCTCAGTTTCAGCGCTATACAATAGCCGTCTCGAAGCATATGCTGATTGTGACATTAAAGTTGACGCTTTGAACAGGTCGGCTGAGGAATTGGCGTGGGAAATTTGCGAAAAACTTCAACCGCGACGATCAATTGACGTTCAACTAGGCGGAGTGAGTCATCCTCTGGTTTTTGCATGGAGGTCCCAGGAAGAAGTCTCCATGTTTTCAAAGCCTTCCAAAACATTCGTAGTAACCGATAAACATTTATCCAGATTGCATATGGAGCGTTACTCGAGCGCGCTGGGTGACGCTACTGTAGTGGCCCTGAAAGCGGGAGAGCGCAGCAAATCGCTTGGTAGCGCCAGACGTCTGTACGAAGCAATGTTAAAGGATCGACTTGGTAGAGATGGTCTTGTGGTGGCGATTGGTGGTGGTGTTATTACTGATTTAGGCGCGTTCGTGGCTTCAACTTACAAACGAGGTGTCCCGTTTATTTTAGTTTCAACCTCTCTCGTGGGTTGTGTTGACGCTGCAATCGGAGGTAAAGCCGCTGTTGACCTGAATGAGGTAAAAAACCCGGTAGGTTGTTTCGCTGCTCCCTCTGCGGTATTCCTGGATCTCAGGGCCCTGAGCACTCTGCCTGGAAAATGTGTTTCAGAGGGCCTGGTCGAGGCTTACAAAACTGGACTTGTAGCTGATCCATCCCTTGCGGAGTTGATAGAAAGCAATATTGACTCACTTCTACGAGCAGACCTGCTCACTTTGGCCGAGGTCGTCCGTTTGTCCGCTTCAGCGAAAGCGGACATTGTAGGAAAGGATTTCAAGGAAAGTGGCCTTAGGCGTATTCTGAACTTTGGCCACACTTACGGCCATGCTGTCGAGAGCTTCAACAACTATCGATTGAGCCACGGAGTATCTGTCGCTTTAGGAATGATGGTGGCGGTGGTTATTTCTGAAAACCGGGGCTTGTTGAGACAGAAACTGTCGATCGGGATTCAGACAACATTGAGAAATTTCGTTCAAAGCCCCACTGTTATGCCTTCCGTCAATGAAGCCTGGCGAATCATGATGAATGATAAAAAGAACCGTAACGGGCGAGTAACCTTTGTATTGCTTGCGGAACTCGGTTCTCCCATCTGTGTGGATGATCTGCGGCCGGAAGAACTAGATGCCGCCATTCGAAGTGTGGAAGGTTTGAAAAATGGGTAGTATCTATGGCCGATTCTTTCGCTTGTCAACATTCGGCGAATCTCATGGTCCTGCTGTAGGTGTCGTCGTAGAAGGGGTCCCAGCCGGGCTGGCGTTAACCTCGGAAATCATCCAGTCAGAACTGGATAAACGCAAACCCGGTTCCAGTCAGTATGTCTCACAGCGTTCAGAATCGGATACGGTAGAAATTCTTTCCGGTGTGGCAAATGGGAAGACGCTCGGATCTCCCGTGGCAATGCTGGTCAGGAACACTAACCAGCGATCCAAGGATTATTCAGCCATCGCGGACCTTTTCCGCCCTGGTCATGCGGATTACACGTATTTCAGGAAATATCTAACTGCTCCGCAGCCGGGTGGAGGTCGATCATCAGGTCGGGAAACAGTAGGTCGGGTTGCTGCTGGGGCTATAGCTAAAGTCATGCTTAGGCAGGTTGGTTTGCATGTAAACGCTTATACAGTAAAGATCGGAGGGATAGTCGCTCATAATGTGGATATTGATTTTGCTCTTACTAATCCATTGAGGTGCGCGGACCCGGGTGTTGCTGAAGCAATGGGAAACGAGGTTAAATTGGCTGTTTCCGAAGGCGATTCGATAGGTGGGATAATTGAGGTCACGGCCGAAGGTGTGCCCCCGGGGCTCGGGGACCCTGTTTTCGATAAACTTGACGCCTCACTGGCCGCCGCGTTGCTTTCAATAGGTGGAGTAAAGGGTTTAGAGTTTGGTGAAGGGTTCCGTTCCGCTGGTTTGAGAGGGTCTCAGCACAACGACGGGATGACTTCAGCCGGTTTTTTGTCCAATCACTCTGGCGGCATCCTGGGTGGGATCTCTACCGGACAATCTATAATAATGAGGTTAGCCATAAAACCCACGGCGTCTATTTCTATTGAGCAGAAAACAATAGACTTGAAGGGTCAGGACCGACTGATCTCCGTCAAAGGAAGACACGACCCCTGTCTGTGCCCGAGGATTGCGCCAGTCGCTGAGGCGATGACAGCAATAACGCTTGCGGACGCGTGGCTTGCGGACAGGGCCGTTAGAGGAATAAGCGAATGAAATTATTTGTGGTAAATGGGCCGAACCTGAACATGCTCGGTAAGCGGGAACCGGAATTGTATGGGTCCAAGACCCTGTCGGAAATAGAAAATGACCTTGTCGAACTTGGCGCCGAGTTGGGTTTCAAAATTGAATGTTTTCAATCAAACTTTGAAGGTGAAATAGTTTCGATCATTCAATCTGCCGGGACCCTGGCTTGTGGAGTGATTCTAAACGCGGGCGCGTACACTCACACAAGTATTGCAATCCGCGACGCTGTCTTGTGTTGCTCTGTTCCGGTAGTGGAGGTTCACCTCACCAACCCTCATGGCCGAGAGTTATTTCGCAGGAGATCGCTACTATCGGACGTTTGCAGGGGAGTAATAGCAGGTTTTGGGTGGCGTTCATACTGCTTGGCGCTAATGTGGTTTGCAAACTATCGCAGTGATCCCGGGCTGTTATAGAATCATGTTCAGTGCGCTTAATAAAATGTTGACAATGTTTTCACGCTGCTGTAGAAATAGACTATAGCATAAAGCAAGGAAACGGTTCATGGGTTCACAATTTAATAATCTCGCAAAAGTTGATGGCCAGATCGAAAACGGGGCATACTTTTATTTTTGGCGATTTTATTATTTCGTCTGTCTACCCGTGTCCGGAGGGCTATAAAGAGTAACAGAATTTAGACGGAAAGCAACAAGGCCATGGGTAGACAGCGAAAGCGCCCATGGCCTTTATTATTTTTGGGCCTTGGGCGTAAAAAAAACCCCCAAGGCCCTTTTCGTTTCCGAAAGGAGCGTTTCAGATGATTAAATCTCGCGCCAGCGTGTCCAGAGTAGAAGACCCAGTTTCGCCGTCAACGATGGAGCTTAAAAGACCGCCTACCAGGAAAGGGTTCATAAGTCGTGACTATCAACGGGAAGATACGGTAGTTAGGGTGGGTGAGGCCATTATAGGTGGAGGTTCATTTGCGGTAATAGCCGGGCCGTGCTCTGTAGAATCCCTGCAGCAACTTGTGGATACCGCATTCGCCGTCAAAGAAGCAGGGGCTGTCGTGTTGCGGGGTGGGGCTTTCAAACCCAGAACCAGCCCTTATAGTTTTCAAGGATTGGGCGAGGAAGGTCTGAAGCTGCTGTCGTTAGCCCGGGAAGTGACTGGAATGCCGGTAGTTACTGAAGTTATGGATACTGCGGATGTGGCGCTTGTCGAAGATTATGCTGATATGCTACAGATCGGCGCTCGTAATATTCAGAATTTTTCTCTCCTCAAAAAAGTTGGAAAGTGTCAAAAGCCGATCATTCTTAAAAGGGGATTGATGTCAACCATCGATGAGTTGCTATCATCCGCGGAGTATATTCTCGCGGCGGGAAACTCACAGGTCATTCTATGCGAAAGAGGGATACGGACTTTTGAAACGGCGACCAGGAACACTCTCGATCTTAGCGCTGTTTGTGTCCTCAAAGAACGAACCCATTTGCCCGTGATTGTAGATCCGAGCCACGCTGTAGGTGTGAGACGTTTCGTTCAACCGTTGTCTCGGGCAGCGATGGCCGTGGGGGCTGACGGAATTATGGTCGAAGTTCATTGTTCCCCTGAAACCGCTCTATGTGACGGTGAACAATCTCTACGACCTGAGGATTTTTGTAACCTCATGAAAAACCTGGCGATCATTGGCGAGGCCATGAGCCTTTTGGTTTGAAATGTTTTGAGAAGCAAAATCAGAAAGAGGCCCTGATGCGGTTATCTGAAACACTTAGAATTGATGAGGCCCAAGGTAATACCAACCCCACCGGGATAGCCTCGATTCAAGGAATAAGAGAACAAATTGATAATATCGACAAGGAATTATTACGACTAGTTAATCAGAGAGCTTTTCACGCGTTGAGCATCGCGGAATTGAGAAATTCAGCCAATATAACTAATTTCTCCCCTGAACGTGAACTCACGATAATTAAGTCTCTGTGTGATGCGAACGCCGGCCCGTTGTCAAAATCTTCTGTAGCCAATGTGTTTTCCGAAATAATTTCAGCCTGCCGCAGCGCCAAACGTCCATTGAGGGTGGCCTTTCTAGGGCCTGAGGGGACGTTCAGTCACCTGGCGGCGTTACGACGATTTGGCAATTCGGCGCTTTATCTTCCCGAAGTTTCGATTGATGACGTCTTTGACGCAGTTGAAAAAGGAGCGGCGGATGTCGGGATCACACCGGTGGAAAATTCTTCAGAAGGCGCTGTTAGCGCAACCATGGATCAGTTTATAGATTCCAATTTGTTGATCTGCGGGGAAATCTTCTCAAGAATACGACATGTGCTCATGTCGACGGAATCCTCGTTGGACAACATTTCCGTGGTTTATTCTCACCCGCAGGCCCTCAATCAATGTCGCAACTGGTTACGAGTGAATTTGCCCGCGGCTTCTCTGATGCCGGAATCAAGTACCGCAGAGTCCGCGCGTATTGCGCTTGCCAGGCCCGGGGCAGCGGCAATAGGTAACGAGGTTACAGCCACACAGCATAACCTGAAAATCCTTGCCTCGGACATACAGGATAGCCTTAGTAACACTACACGATTCCTGCTGTTGGGGAAAAACAGAAGCGCTCCGACTGGTCTGGACAGGACATCTCTAGTTTTCGCCGCCGCTCATATCCCTGGTTCACTTCATAAGGCGCTTGAGCATTTTGCGAAGAGATCTGTAAACCTCACTCGAATTGAATCCCGTCCCATGAAAAACAAAAACTGGGAGTATTTTTTCTTCGTGGATATCGAAGGTCATCAGGAATCGCCAATGGTCAAAGAAGCGATTGAAAGCCTACGTTCTGACGTGGAATTTCTGAAACTTCTTGGTTCCTATCCAATAGGCGATATCGATTCATCAAATTTGTAGAGAGCGAGAGAAAGTATACGGTAAAGATAGTGAGCGACACAGACTTTAGGAAAGCTAATGTTTGCATAGTAGGCGGAAAGGGTCGTATGGGCCGCTGGTTTGTATCGCTATTTCGTGAAGCCGGCATGGATACGATCGTCTCGGATTTAGATGATTCTCCAATTTCTGAAAAGTCTGTGGCTTCGTGTGACATTGTCCTTTTGGCGGTCCCGGTGACAGCGATCGAAGGTGTAATGAGATCAATAGGACCGTTTATAAGATCCGACGCTCTGCTAATGGACATATCCTCTATTAAGCGAGACCCTATAAATTTTATGCTCAAATATTCACAGAGCGAAGTCATAGGAACGCACCCTTTGTTCGGCCCATCCACGGCTTCTCTTGTAGATCAGGTGGTGTTTCTTTGCCCGTCACGAACCGAGAGATGGATAAAACCCTTTAGAAATTTTCTGGAAGAGCGGGGCGCAAAGATTACCGAAATCACCCCTGATGGGCACGACAAACTCATGGCGTGTTTCCAAACCTTGAGACATGTCATGCTTACGTCTTTGGGGCAGACATTGATAAGATTGGGTTTCGACTCACATTGTCAGGTTGAGGGTACAGGGGCGTGGTTTGAGCAACTGCTGGCAATGATGTGTCATCAGTTCGAACAGCCTTCAGAACTTTATGCTGATCTTGCTATTGGAAACTCCTATTCGTCTGAGACACTGAAACTGTTCCGCAACAGTTTAAACGAACTAGCTAATCTTGTTTCTACAGGAAACAGAGATGGACTTGTTAGCGCCATGGATGAAGTGGCTCAATTCTGCGCGACCGAAGCAACATCAAATGGTTCCGCATGGGGTTGGTGGCGCGACATAGGAGGAGATTCCCGGCACATCGAGGTCTGATTAAGCCCTTAAGACAACAGACAACAAAAGGCCGTGAATCTCAAAGCCGAGAGGATTCACGGCCTTTTCTTTTTTAACGAATAGGATTTGGAGGAAACCATGATTAAGGATTCAATAGAAAAAGCGGTTTCAGGAAATGACATCTCCGAAGCCCAGATGATGGAGACCATGGAAGAGATAATGGAAGGCCGCGCAACTCAAGCTCAGATCGGCGCCCTCCTGATAGCCTTGAGGATGAAAGGCGAGACAGTTGAAGAAATTACTGCCGCTGCAAAAGTGATGAGATCCAAGAGTTCTCACATACCTTACAAATGCGAGGAAGGAGAAATTCTCATCGACACATGCGGTACTGGAGGCGATTGCTCCAACACCTTTAATGTTTCAACTACTGCGGCGTTTGTGGTTGCAGGCGCTGGAGTAAAGGTCGCTAAACACGGCAATCGGTCCGTCTCAAGCAAATGCGGCAGCGCGGACTTGATGGAAGCCCTGGGATTGCCGTTGGACCTTTCCCCAGAGCAAGTCGCCTTGTGCATACGGCAAGTAGGTATCGGTTTCCTGTTCGCTCCCCTTTTACACACCGCCATGAAATACGCTATCGGTCCCAGACGCGAGTTGGGGCTTCGGACGATATTCAACCTTTTGGGACCGTTAACTAATCCTGCCGGAGCGCAGGTTCAGTTGATGGGGGTATACGATAATCAGATGGTCAAACCTTTAACTCATGTGATAGCAAGACTTGGGGCCAAAAAGGCCTTTGTCGTTCATGGTCACGGCGGACTGGATGAAATCAGCCTTAGTGGGCCAACGCTAGTTGGATTGGCCGAGAATGGCGAAGTTTCATTCAGATATATGGAACCATCGGATTTTGGGTTGAAAGGTAATGCTTCGGTAGCAATCGGTGGTGGAAACGCGCAGGAGAACGCTGCCATTACCAAATCTGTGCTAAACGGAGATTCGGGACCGTATAGAGATGTGGTTCTCTTGAATGCAGCCGCCGCTTTGGTGGCGGCTGATCGAGGCAAGACCCTCATGGAGGGGATGGCTTTGTCAACTTTTTCAATTGATTCAGGCGCCGCGTTGAACAAATTGGACGAACTGATCAAATTCGCTAAGTCTCTGAAAGATGGAGGACACTAATTTGCTAGCCTCAACACACGATTTTTTTCTGACGGTAATTGAGAACAAGAAACGGGAAGTTGAAAAGCTCAAAGAGATTGGGATGACAATGCTGGGAATGCTTGCCGAGGGAGCGCCTAAGCCCCTAGATTTCCTTGAAAGACTTCGGAGTGATAGATCAGTTCCAATTATTGCGGAAATAAAGAAATCAGCGCCATCCTGGAATGGTCTTCGAAAAAATGTTGATATTGAAAGTTTCGCCAAAGCGTACCAGTATAATGGCGCCGCAGCCATATCCGTCCTTACCGATTCTCCATTCTTTGGGGGCTCTATTGATGATTTAACCGCAGTTCGTTATCAGGTCATTCTTCCGCTACTGAGAAAGGATTTCATCATAGGCGCCGAACAGTTATACGAATCGAGGGCGGCGCAGGCTGACGCTGTATTGCTCATAGTGGCGGTCCTGGATGACCATGAACTCTCGCGACTCTATAAGACCGCCTTAACCTTGGGTATGACCCCACTTCTTGAAGTACACGATGAGCATGAAGCGCAAAGGGCGCTCAAGCTTGATCCACGTTTAATCGGAATCAACAACCGCAATTTGAAAACACTGGAGGTAGACCTCGGGGTCTCAGAGCGACTCAGAAAGATGATTCCTGAGCACGTCATCGTTATCGCGGAGAGCGGCGTAGGGACTGTGGCTGATGTCCAAAGACTCCTGGCCGCTGGAGTCAATGGGTTCCTTATCGGAACGGCCTTGATGAAGTCCTCTGATCCAGGAAAGACGCTGAATTCATTTGTTAGCGTTGGGAGGGCATGATGGTTCGTGTCAAGATTTGTGGGATTACCAGCTCGGAAGACGCTTCTATTGCCGCCGCAATGGGGGCCGACGCCCTAGGTTTTGTATTCGCGCCTAGCCCGAGGCAGGTTTCATTGGACAAGGCGTTTGGAATTTCACGTTCTTTACCTCCCTTTGTTCAGACAGTCGGGGTCTTTGTTGACGCTGATATTGAGGAAGTAATTTTTTTTAGAAATCATTTACGATTGGATCTTGTTCAGTTAAGTGGATCAGAGACCGACGCCTACATTCGCGCGTTGGGATCACGGGTAATCAAGACGGTCCATGTAAAAAATGGATTCAAACCAGAACCCAATATTCACGCCGAAGCTACCATCCTTCTGGATACCGCCGCAGACGGATTGAAGGGTGGAACAGGCAAGGCTTTTGATTGGGACCTCGCTGCTGACGTGGCGGTTAAGCGACCTATAATTCTAGCTGGCGGGTTAACGCCGGAAAATGTGGCGATAGCCGTTAAGAAAGTTCAACCTTATGCGGTAGACGTTTCCAGTGGAGTAGAAATAGAACCAGGCAGGAAAGACCATGACAAAATCAGGAACTTTATACAAAGAGCAAAAACAGCAGGTTTCAGCGCCTGATCAAAACGGTTACTTCGGCAGATTCGGGGGCCGTTTTGTTCCAGAAACACTTATGCCTGCGTTAGAAAAGCTATCAGAAACGTACAATCGAGTAAAAAATGACCCACCATTTGCGACTGAGCTAAAGGATCTTCTCAAGGATTACGCCGGGCGTGAGACCCCTTTGTATTATGCGCGGCGACTTTCTGAAAAACTTGGAGGCGCTAGGATTTTTCTGAAACGTGAGGACTTGACGCACACGGGCGCACACAAGATCAATAACGCTCTTGGACAAGTATTGCTAGCTGCCAGGATGGGTAAGACCCGGATAATTGCGGAAACCGGGGCAGGACAGCATGGTGTCGCTACAGCAACCGCCGCAGCGCTCATGGGACTGGAATGTGTTGTCTATATGGGCAGTCTCGACATTGTACGGCAGGCCCTAAATGTAACTCGTATGAAAATGTTGGGCGCGCAGGTTGTGCCGGTAAATGATGGTAGTTGTTCTCTCAAAGACGCTGTCAACGCCGCAATCCGTGATTGGGTTACAAATGTCGCTAACACGCACTACATAATCGGATCGGTAATAGGGCCTCATCCATATCCAATGATTGTTCGGGATTTTCAGTGCGTGATTGGGAAAGAGGCGAGGAAACAGATGCTCGAACAGGCCAAGAAACTGCCCGATGTCGCAATCGCGTGTGTAGGGGCGGGCAGTAACGCTATTGGGCTTTTCCACGCTTTTCTGGGTGATCCCGTTCGTTTAATTGGGGTTGAAGCCGCGGGATACGGTCTGGATACTGGGCGTCATGCGGCCAGCCTGTGCGCCGGTAGTCCCGGGGTCCTTCACGGAGCGCTCCTTTACCTGTTGCAGGACGAAAACGGGCAAATCACTGAGGCCCATTCTATAGCCGCGGGATTGGACTACCCTGGAGTAGGGCCGGAACATGGAATGCTCAAAGATATCGAACGAGTCACATATGTTGCAGTCACCGATCAGGAAGCTGTTCAGGGTTTCATGGAGCTTGCGGGCATTGAGGGGATAATACCAGCGCTCGAAAGCGCTCACGCAATCGCCTACCTCAAGAAATTCGCAGGGACCATGTCCAAAGATGACACCATCCTGGTATGTCTTTCCGGCCGCGGCGACAAGGATGTGGCCCAAGTGGCGGAATATCTTGATTCAAAAAGTGTTTCGGGTTCAGATGAAAATGATTCGAAGAGCGCTAATTACTCTTCGACTTCGGCGGAGAATCAAAAATGACTTCTAAAATAACCTCGCAATTTGAAAAGGCGGCCATGCAAAATCGAGCGGCCTATGTTCCGTTTATAATGGGAGGTTTTCCCAATGATGACACATTCATTCGATTATTAAAGGCCCTGGATGATTGCTCCGCAGATGTCATTGAGGTCGGGGTCCCGTTCTCTGATCCGCTCGCCGATGGACCTACGATACAAAAAGCTGGGAAAATTGCTCTGGATAATGGCTCCAGCCTTAGAAAGATTCTGGGAACACTCGGTGAGGTAAGCGTCGATATCCACGCGCCAATTGTTCTGATGACATATTGGAACCCCATTCTCAGGATGGGAGTAGACGAGTTTGGAGACAAGGCCAAAGCCGCAAACATTTCCGGTGTTATCATCCCTGATTTGCCACCGGAAGAAGCCGGATATTGGATAAAGGTCGCACGAGCGCACGAAATTGATACAATCTTCATGGTTGCTCCCACCACGACTCCGAAAAGGCTTGAAACAATAGTGAATTTGTCAAAAGGATTCGTTTATTTGGTTTCCATGACTGGGGTCACAGGGAGCGCTCTAGTGGTAAGCGACGCATTGCTTAAAACAGTGGCCAACCTGAAAAGGTTAACATCAGTTCCTGTAGCGGTCGGTTTTGGGGTGTCGAATCCAGAGCAGGTGGCAGCGCTGTCAAATGTGGCCGACGGAGTGATAGTGGGCAGCGCCCTGATTAAAAAGTGTCTTGAAGCTGATGATGATGTAAGCGCAATTGACGCTGTTTCGAGTTTGTCCCGTGGCATAATCGGCGCGTTAGGCAGGAATTAATTCCCCCATCGCTTGAAACAATTTCACAACGGGCTGTCTATAACAAATAGTGTCGGTTTCTGGATTTTGCATTTGCATAATTATCAGAAACTGTAGTAATTGACGCGTCTTATAGCATATTTATCAGAAAGGACTAAAACATGAGAAAAATCTTGATTAGTATGTGCATGCTTGCGCTCTGCGCCGTTTCTCCTCTAGTTTACGCAGCGGGAAATGAACACGGTCAGGTTAACAAAGCCGCCGAACCACAGAAGGAACCGACTCAATCGGCCCCTCACACCCAGAAAGACATGATGTCCAGCATGATGGAGATGATGCAAAAGTGTAAGGCCATGATGTCCAGCGAGAAATTTTCACCGATGTCGATAATTTCAAGGACAAAGGACTTGGGGTTGACTGACGAGCAGGTGAAAGAACTCAAGGAAATCGACAAAGAAAGCGCAGCTAAGGCCAAGGCTGTTTTGAAACCTGACCAGGTCACCAAGATGGAAGCATTGGCCGGTCAACAGAAGATGATGTGCCCCATGATGAATATGATGAACAAGAATGGAGATTCCAAAGACAAAACACCCGGCATGCCGATGAAAGAGATGAAAGGCGATAAAATGGAACCCGGCATGAAAATGAAAGATACTAACGGTGAGGCTAAGCCATCCAGCCAAGATGGAATGAAGATGGGTAAATAGCGAGTCTTTAGGGCTTCCGAGTCACTTAAGGAGACAACAAAAACACAGGGACAATCCCGGTCGTTGGAAGACGACGCCTCTTCGGATTGACCTGTGTTTTTTTCTAATATAGTCGGTCGGTCAGGCGGCATTTCTGGGAACCGTGCGTCTGGTTCTTACGCCGCAGTTAGATTTTGTCAGAAATCGAACTAAGGTTGACAGAATACAAGCATTTGTTTTAATTTGTTCGATTGTGTGGGGACTGTTGTCTTCACTCTCCAGCGGGGCCGAGGTAGCTCAGTGGTAGAGCAGATGATTCGTAATCATCAGGCCGTGGGTTCAACTCCCATCCTCGGCTCCAGAATTACATAGAAGTTCCGCC
>JARLHM010000250.1 GCA_031292235.1 Syntrophaceae bacterium
CGAACGCCCCTTCTGTTGAGTTTCTCCGTTTTCCGTCTTTTTCACGTTATTCTCCTTAGTAAACCGCAAGTTTGCAACGGTATAATCGCTACACTTAGGGAAGTCAATCCAGGCGGCGCCTAAAATTGAAATAGCGTCGGTAAGGGCGTCCCATATTTGAACGCCCAGTAAGGATTAGCCAAACTGGGTTTTCCACTCGTTGAAACATAGTATGAGCCATATTTTTGAAGCATTGTCGGACCGCGATTCTTGATGATCGTGCCAAATCTTTTCGATTGACCGCTTATTAAGAAGCCCTTGATCATAAGCGAATAAACGTTGTTCAGCCCAGGATTTCAATGAGTTCTTGAACCATTCCCCGAGAGGTACCTGAAAACCTTGCTTGGAACGTTTCACTATTGCGTCCGGGATGATCCCTCTCGCCGCGTCTTTGAGGATTCGCTTAGTCGTCCGGCCTCTGATCTTGAAATGTATTGGGAGCTGACAGGCAAACTCTACCATACGATGGTCCAGAAATGGACTTCTCACCTCCAAAGCATGCGCCATGCTCATCCGGTCCACCTTGGTCAGGATGTCTTCGGCAAGGTAAGTCTGGAGATCGGTGAACATCATTCTGCTTACCGGATCAAGATCCATACAATGACCTGCCTGCTCAATCGCCGGATCGAGTTCAGGTTTGTAACTGAAACCTGTTAACAATTTGACTTCATCCCTGGTGAATGTCTGGGGAGTCAAAGCAGTTGGATCTCGTCTTATGCGCGCTGACGCGTCAATAAAAAGTTTTAGTTTTTTGGTAAGACTAAAACCATAATATTTGGTAGTGGCCTTTGTGCTCATCAAAATAGGCTCAATGATTTTTTCCCTGAGAGCTGAAGGCAAGCAGTCATAAATGTTTTGGTATCGACGAGCTAAGTATCGTTCGTATCCACCAAAAAGTTCGTCGCCTCCATCCCCGGAAAGGGCAACAGTCACATTATTTCTTGTTTCCTGGCATAAACGCCAGGTCGGAATGGCTGATGAGTCCCCGAATGGTTCTCCAAAGTGTCTTACCATTTTAGGGAATAGGTCCTCTATATCGAAATCGATCCTCCGCTCTGTGTGATCTGAGCCAATATATTCGGCGGCCAGCCTGGACCACCTGGATTCATCATGACTAGCGCCGGGAAAAGAAATGCTGAAAGTCTTGATGCGGGACGCCGCAGATTTTGACATTAGAGCGGTCACTAGAGTCGAATCTAAACCGCCGCTGAGAAACGCTCCCAATGGCACATCAGAAACCAACCTCTTTTCAGTAGAGTCGGCGAGAGTTGTTAACAATGACTCTTTGGACGCCCTATAGTTCAAGCCAGAACTAGGGGTTGGCGGTACCCAATATCGTGACACTTTCATTCCGGATTCGTCAAAAACGGCCATATGGGCCGCTGGTAATTTCTTTACGCCAGCAAAGATGGTATGCGGAGCGGGAATGAAATCGTAAAGGAAATATTCCGACATGGCCTGTGGATCGATGACACGCGATATCCCAGGGTCCTCAAGTAACGAACTGAGTTCTGATGAAAACGATAGCCTCTTGCCTTGGAGTGAATAGTACAAAGGCTTTTTACCCAGCCTGTCTCTAGCTAGAAAAAGCCGCCTTCGCCTGTCGTCCCAAATGGCGAAGCTAAACATTCCGTTGAGAAGAGGAAGCATTTGCTCCTGTTTGCTGATGTAAAGTCTAAGAAGGACTTCGGTGTCCGAGTTGGTGCGGAATTTGGCGCCCCTAGACTCCAGGGAATCACGCAACTCTTTGAAATTGTATATTTCTCCATTGAACACGATAGCTGTAAGCCCATCATCCGCTAACATGGGCTGGTTGGCGCCATCAGTGAGGTCGATAATTGAGAGCCTCCTGTGGCCGAGCGCACACGATCGAAACTTGCATAATCCTCCCGCGTCGGGCCCCCTGTGAGCTAGCGCATCTGTCATCATTTGCGCGACTCGCTCATCGGGCTCGTTTTTAAAATCAATTATTCCGGTAATTCCGCACATTTATAATCCTACAACAATGTCACTTGGCCAATAAATAACACCATACGCTAAATTAGTATATAATATTTGACATTTGAACTAAACTATGAAAGTTTTTGTTCAAGTTTAATCGTGGCCGTAATCGGTTCACGTTCGTCAGGCGTCAGACATTTGAGGAGTCAAGATATGGTCCAGGTCCGTTGCCCCGACTGTGGTTATCTTCAAAGCCTTTCAGAAGAAAGGTTCTTAAACATATCCGAAGATTTTCTCAATTGTCCACACTGTCATGCCAAGATTCCCAAGGCATGGAAGCCTGCTCAAACCGATTCTATACCCGAAGAAGTCCGACACAAGATTCTCGCGTTCTCAAGCCGAATACTCAACGGTGGAGAGATAAACAGAGACGTTGTTTGCGCTCTGGAGTCGCTATTCCGGAAGTATGGCCCTCTTGAAAACAGTGTCAGGGCGCTTGGTCTGGGGTACGCTTCAGTTGGCGAGCCCAAGAAGGCCGCGGAATTTCTGAGCCTGCTTCACCACGAGGACCCTAACGATAAGGAGGTCCTCCAAGGGCTGTTAAAGATATATTTGGCTCAGGAAAAATATGAAGAAGCCGTTGAAATAGGATTGAACCTGTACCAGAGTTCTGAGGCGGAGGACGATGACATTGGTCGGCTCGGACTGGTACTGATCCGGTTGGGAAGAGAGGAAGAAGCCCGTAGGCTTCTGGATTCACGACCCTGTATGGACAACAAAAA
>JARLHM010000251.1 GCA_031292235.1 Syntrophaceae bacterium
ACTTTTTCTTTAATCAGCTTTTCTATCACACTGTCCTGATACAAAACATCCAGAATATGAGTAACTTCGATAGTCCCTTTAAAATGGTGGTGCTGTTCTTCGAGTATCCGATTTACTTTCCGCCTTTTCGAGTCACTCTTTGTAAGCGTGTGGTTTGCTTCCTTCAAAGTATTCACACATCCGGAACAGAGTGTCATTAGATTAAGCCCAGCCTCTTCGGCCATACAAAGGTTCAGGGCCGCCAGAGCGAGCCATGAATCATAGTGGACCATTTTGAGGCTGGTTGGTGGGGGACAGCAAGCGAAAGGCAGATCTACGAGATCTATGCCAAGCCGTTCGCATACGTTGCGGGTTGCGGCTTCAAAACCTGGGTATTTGATGGGGATGGCGCATCCCAAATAAATAGCGTATTTCATAGCTTCCTTGTCATCAACGGGGCCATTTGAAGGACCCACATTTTAAAATTCCACGACTTCGTCCAGTCGTGTTTTCTTCAAGATTTCGCGAACTTCATCAATAGGAACAGGCAGTAGAGGCGCCAAACCATGGTGAGCCCTCATCTCGTCAAGCTGATGAACAATCATGGACCTGCCTGTCTTGGCCAGAAGCTCAATAGCAATTTCCAACTTGTCAGGAATGTTTCCACGTCTAGCCGCTGAGTTCCGTAAAGCCACCAGAAGGTCAGAAATCGGGATCTTCTGGGGACAACGGTCCTCGCAAACATTACATGTACAGCATACCCACAGTCTTTCGTCTTCGACAATTTCATCATGGCCAAGATTCAGGCATTTTAATATAGTCTCACGAGGACCAAGCGCTGGCGCAACCTCGATCGCTGGGCACGATCCCGTACAACGAGCGCACTGATAGCACTCGTACAATGCCTCTCTCGGGAAAAAATTCCATATTTTAACTGTCATACAGGCTCTCCCTTCTTGGATGGGCGCTTTGCCAATTTTTGTTTAGTCTCTTCGATTTGAAGGGGAGTCAGTTTATTAATCCCTTGTTCCATCTCTTTAATAACTTTTGCGAATTGAGTTCCTTCCGCTGCGGAAACCCAAGCCAATCGAAGCCGATCCTTGTTCAAGCCAAGTTTTTCCATTCGCTTCCAAAACTTTTCCACACGTTTGGCTGTATTTTGGTTGGCGTTGTTGTAATGGCAGTCAGATGGATGACAACCCGAAACAAGTACCGCACCGGCGCCTTTTAAAAACGCCAGTTCAATCCAATCCGGGGCGACCCTTGCGGAACACATTGTCCTGATTATGCGAACATTATCCGGATATTGAATCCTGGAGACGCCGGCGAAATCGGCGCCGGCGTATGAGCACCAATTGCAAGCGAAAGCAATTATCTTGCGCTCCGGAGAATGCGCCAGAGCTTGATTTATCTGACTGACTATCTGCGCTTCAGTGAAGTGGGCTTGATCAAGCGCTCCAAATTTACACTCCGGAACGCATGCGCCACAACCCTGGCACATCGCTTCGATAACCCTATAGTATCCTTGTTCTTTGCTGCCTTCAATCGCATGATACGGGCATATCTTAGCGCATAGTCCGCAAGCGGAGCATTTATCGGGATTTATTTTCGCTGTTACAGCCGGGATCCTGACCTCACCTCTGCTCATGAGGATGTTGGCGCGGGAAGCGGCCGCAGAAGCCTGCGTCACGGAATCCTTTATGTCCTTCGGCCCTTCAGCCGCTCCCGCGAGAAAAACTCCTCCAGTAGTCGTATCTACAGGCCGAAGCTTAGGATGTGCCTCCATATAGAAACCATCAGTGTCGGTTGATAAATTTAAAAGTCGCTGAATTACGGACGCGTCACTCCTGGGCCTTATTCCTACTGAAAGAATCACCATGTCCATTCTGTATCGGTAAGAAGATCCGAGGAGAGTATTCTCTCCCAACAGGGTGAGATCCCCCGTATTGATATCTTCTATAATCTCACCCGGGATACCTCTAATAAATGTAACCCCTTCCCTTCTCGCTCTCTGGAACAGATCTTCGAACCCTTTCCCGAAGGCCCTTATATCTATATAAAAGACAAATATCTCAGTCTCGGGCCAATGTTCCTTGATCAGCAACGCGTCCTTGATCGTGTTCATGCAACATACATTACTGCAATAAGGATTACTTCGCTTACTCCTGGAACCGATACACTGCAGAAAAGCGACTCTCTCAGGCCGTCTTCTGTCTGATGGACGTATCAATTCACCGGAGGAGGGACCGCCCGCGTTTATCAGCCGTTCAAATTCCAACGTCGTGATTACATTTGGGAACCGCCCATAACCCAATTCTGTTAACGCAGTGGGATCGTAAACATCAACCCCTGTAGCCACGACTATGGTCCCGACTTCCAAATCTAATATCTGGTCTTGCTCGGCAAAATCAATGCACTTTCTTGTGCAGGCCTGGAAGCACCGGTCGCAGGCTACAATTCCCTGGTTGTTTAGACATAGGTTCATATCAACAGCGTACCTTGACGGGACCGCCTGAGCAAATGGTATATATATAGCATGTCTGATTGACAGGCCGGCGTTGAATTCATCCGGGGCCAACTGGGGACATGCATGAATACAATCTCCACATGCGGTACACCCGTCAGTCACATATCTTGCTTTTCTCAAGACTTTGACTTTGAAATTGCCGATGTGTCCTTCGACTTCTTTAACCTCTGAAAGTGTCAGCAGTCCAACATTGGGATGGCGTCCTATTTCGCTCATCTTGGGCGCCAAGATGCAGATAGAACAATCCATCGTGGGGAAAGTCTTGTCGATTTGGGCCATCCTGCCACCTATGCTACCGGTTCTTTCGACAAGATAAACCTTGTAACCCGCGTCTGCCATGTCCAACGCGGCCTGAATGCCGGCTACCCCTCCCCCTATAACCATTGCGGAGCGTTTTACCGGGACTGTCAGTTCAAATTGCGGCTCCAGAAGAGCTGCCCTAGCAACCGCCATAGCAACCAGATCCTTGGCCTTGTCTGTGGCGGCGTCCCTGTCATGGAGGTGAACCCAAGAACAATGTTCCCGGATATTGGCCATTTCAAGCAAATAGGGGTTCAAGCCGGCGCTCTCACACGCGGCCCTAAACGTAGGTTCATGTAACCTTGGGGTACAGGAAGCGACTACCACCCGATTCAGTTTCTGTTCACGTATGTCAGTCTTTATTTGTTCTTGACCCGGCTCGGAGCAGGTATAGAGTGAATCCTTCGCCAGTATAACATTGGGTAGCGTGCCCGCAAATTCAGCAACCTCTTCACATCTTACGGTACCGCCAATGTTCTTGCCACAGTGACAAACATATACCCCGATACGTAAGTCCTTTGAATTTGAACCTTTATGTAAATCATCCAGCGCTTGTTTCAATTCAGATGTCTCCTTGCGCTACTCAAACTTCAAATCTCGGTCTTACTGTTTGTTTAGCAACGATTGGCCATATTCGAAGCCTTGATTAAAAGCGCTCAAATTGAAATCTTCCGTGCCACGCGGTATGGACGCCAATACGGCCTGCTTCATGGAATCGTAAGCTACAAATTGCCCCAATACTGTAACAGCCCCAAGCATCACAATGTTTGCGACAATCCTACGCCCCATGTTCTCGGCTATTCGAGTAGCTGGGACCCTATAAACCGTTAAACCAGTGGGGTCATGGTCGATCTTTACAAGATCTTCATCAAGGATCAATACCCCTCCGTCGCGCACAACACCGCCGTAAGTGCCCCACGCTCCCTGACTCATCAATACAAGGACATCTGGCTCGACGACTTTAGGATAGTGAATCTTTGCGTCTGAGATCACCACGTCGGCGCTGCATGATCCTCCACGAGCTTCGGGACCGTAACTCTGAGTGAATACCGCATTCTTCCCTTCATGAAGAGCGGCGGCTTTGCCGAGGATATGCCCAGACAGTATTATCCCTTGGCCTCCGAACCCCGCCATTCTAATTTCTTTCTTGGCCATCAGGCGGCTCTCCCTTTCCCATGGTTATCACTTTTCCCGACGACCTTTGAGACCACTTTCGTGTTGTAGTTTTCAAGAAAATCAGGCCGGTCCTCGTTGACAAAAGTCCCAACAATTAGCTTGCCCCTAAGCTTTATCGTCCCCAGACGAGGGTCCATTCCGTTCTTAATCTCGGAATTCTCTCTATAGAATCTCATCTCATCGAGGCCTGAGCCCAGTTTGTTTGGCCTGCCAAAACCTGTAGGACAGGGAGCGATGACTTCGACAAAGGTGAAACCCTTTTTTTCAAGGGTCTGTGAAATCGAATGGACTAATTGTCGGGGATGAAAAGTGGTCCACCTCGCGACATATATGGCGCCTGCGGCATGAGCTAGAGCAGGAAGATTGAAAGCTGGTTCAGCGTTCCCTGTTGGGGTAGTCGATGTTTTGGCTTCAAGAGGAGTAGTTGGAGCTACCTGACCGCCGGTCATACCAAAATTGAAGTTGTTTACACAGATAACTTTAAGATTGATGTTACGTCTCGCCGCATGGATCAGATGGTTTCCGCCGATTGCAAACAGGTCTCCATCGCCTGAGAAAACCGTCACAGAGGTGTCGGGTCTGGCGAGGACGAGACCGGTAGCAAATGGGATGGCTCTGCCGTGGGTAGTGTGGTATGTATCCATGTCTAAATATCCGGCGACTCGGCCTGTACAGCCGATTCCGGAAACCACGGCGCACTTGTCTATTGGCAGCCCATTTCTCCGTATCGCTTCAATGAATGTAGTCAGCACGACCCCCAGGCCGCAGCCTGGACACCATATATGAGGAATTCTTCCGGGTTTGAGATATTTATCGTCAGGATGGAGACCGTGGTCCTTTTGTATCAGGTCATCCGCAGCTTCTTGGTTAAATGGCTCAACTTGCCTGCAACGCACTCTCATCGTCGTTCCTAACCTGGATCACGATATTGTCGCTTCAAGGGGAAAGCTCCTTGAAACACGAATTGTTATAGAAACTCTCCTACGGCCTCTTCAATCTCCCCAGGAGTATGAATCGATCCTCCCATAAGCGCCAGTAAAAGAACCTCAGAAGCGGCGCCGGCTGCCCGCTCGACTTCGTATGCCACCTGGCCATAATTGATCTCAGGAACAACAAAAGCCCTTACTCTTCCTGCTATCGACCTGATAAGCCTCGAAGGGAATGGCCATATAGTTACCAGCCTCAGAAGACCAACTTTGTGTCCGAGCGACCTCAAGTCTTCCACCGCCTGTCTGGCGACCCTTGCCGTGCAGCCATAAGCTACTACAACTACCTCAGCGTCCTCGATCCCAATTGTTTCTACACGAATAATATTCTGAGCGTTGTTTTTGATTTTGTCGACAATGTGGCGGACGTTCCTTTCCTGAACGATATCAGTGATTACCGGGTAACCCCGTTCATCATGAGTCAAACCCGTAACGTGCGCATGATACCCCTGGCCTGCTATAGCCATCGGGGCCGGCATGTCGGAAACTGTATCAAAAGGAAGATAACGGTCTTTGGACATCGATGGGGTTGGACGATCAACTACAACAATGTCTTCCTTCTTCGGGATCACAACTTTCTCGGACATATGACCTACCACCTCATCGCCAAGGACAAATACCGGCAAACGATAAATTTCCGAGAGATTGAAAGCGTGTACAGTCAGATCAAAACATTCTTGAGGGGATGATGGAGCAAGCGCTATGCAACCGTAATCGCCGTGAGACCCCCAACGGGCCTGCATCACGTCGGCCTGACCCACAAGAGTTGGGAGTCCGGTAGATGGTCCGCCCCTCTGAATATTAACAACTACGCACGGCGTTTCAGTCATCATGCCGAGTCCAATATTTTCCATCATCAGAGAGAAACCAGGCCCGGACGTAGCAGTCATGGATTTTACTCCGCCCCAAGACGCGCCGAGAATCGCCGCCATGGAACCAATTTCGTCTTCCATCTGAATGTATATACCGCCAACCTCGGGTAAGCGCCGCGCCATTCTCTCCGCTACTTCCGTCGCCGGGGTTATTGGATATCCGGCGAAAAAACGGCATCCAGCAGCTATTCCGCCTTCTGCGCAAGCCGCGTCCCCATGTATAAAATGCTCGCCGGTCAAAAGCTCTTTACCCATTTGGAACTGTCCTTACAGTAATAACCCTCCTCAAAAGATTGAGAAGGGTTCCATGAAAAGGTTATCTGAGAATAAACATAAAATTTGTCGGAGCGATAAGAACGTAAAGCTGAGACCGCCAATAGATATTCCCGCTTCTAGTCCTTCACATAGCGTTTGTCTTTGCGCGAGTATCTCGTGGTAACCTTCAGGATGTCATTCTCGGTGATTTCCTTGGCTTCTTTGAGTTCGGCAAAAATGGCGAACTCCGGACATATAAGACTGCAAAGCCCACATTCGACACAGTCTTCCGCCTGAGAGACAACCTCTGGAGGATGATATCCCTTGGTATTAAAGCGCTTGCTCTGCTTGAGGCAACCGTTTGGACAAAACTCGATACAAAAGCCGCACCCTTTGCACCTATTTTCGATAATCCGTACTGTTCCGTGCGGAATTGAATGCGCCTCAGAATCTAGTGGCAGTCGCCAGAATTTCATAACATTTCGGCTCCGATAATGTGTTCAAACTTTCATATTATAGTTTTTTTATGCACCGAGTCAACTTCTGAGACGTACTAAGACGGTCGTTATTTCTTACTGTCACTTTTAGATGATTTCACGGTCAAGACGGGACATTTGGCTGTCCTGACCACGTTTTCAGCCGTGCTACCAAGAATAAGGTGTCTGAATCCGGTCCAGCCGTGGGTCCCCATGACAATCATGTCGATTCCATTTTCTTCCACAAATCGCGTAATTTCTACCGCAGGAACACCAACTCGGGATGTAGTTATAATTTCGGTCAACTGGCCCTTGTATTCCGCTAAAAAGTCGTTGAAGGCCGCTTTCACCGATTCCTCAATATTCAACAGGACTGATTGAAGATCAAAAGGAACGCCGGCCTCAAAGGCTGGATAGCCGAGACGAGAAGAATTGACAACGTGCAGGATTGACAGACTCGAGTTGAAAGCCTTTGCAAAATCAACCGCATAGCTCTTCGCAGGCAGCGAGTTTTCTGAGAAATCCGTACAAAACAATATCTTCTTTGGTATCATGTGTTTTCCTCCTCGATTCCCAAGTTTTCTACACCATCTCCCATCCTTAGAATCTCACAGGCCGAGATCAAGAGCAAGTTACTTTTGGCTCCAGCAAATCCATAATACAAAAAATAGTTCTTTTAACATAAAGGCATGAACGGACTAACCATTGGGGCGTTGATGCTTCAACTGACGGGCCCGTTCCTGCAAATCTACAACTCTGTCGGTCTCATCCACGATCTCGTCACCCAACAGGGTCTCAATCAGGTCCTCCAGCGTGACTAATCCGGCTACGCCTCCATACTCATCAACTGCAATCGCAATGTGTCTCCGCTGCTTCAGGAAGCTGGTCAGCAGCGCTAGTGAATCCCAAGTTTCAGGAACAAACGGTATTGGCTTTGCTATTGTTTTAATTGTGGCTTTCGGGTTGCTCAGGGTTTTGACTGAAAGCAAATCATGGATCATAATATAACCTATTATGTTTTCCCGGTCGTCTTCATAAATTGGTATACGGGTAAAACCCTTCTGATCCAGGGCCCTTGTAGCTTCTTCGATGGTCAGGCCCGCATCCAGTGAAAAAATCACAGTCCTCGGTGTCATAATGTCTCGAATGGCCCTATTCTCCAGATTGATTATGTTGTGTACCAGAGCGCTTTCGCCATCAGATATTTCGCCTTCGTGAGCCCCAATACGCACTACCGCCAGAATTTCCTCCTCAGTGAGTGTTGGGGCGCTATGACCCTTGGTGAGAATATTCGTGAACAACTTTACCAATACGACAACAGGATACATTATTATTGTTAGCCAATGGACCGGCCAGACGACGGCCTGCCACAAGTTCCTCCAGTAAACCGCTCCAAGGGTCTTCGGAGCAATCTCGCCCATAAAAAGTATGCCGAGAGTCATCAAAATTGAAAACAGGGGCATGTGCCCATAACCGAGCGCTTGGTTCGCATAATAACCCGCAAGAACAGCGCCTGCAGTATTGGCGACTGTATTGAGAATCAGTACTGAAGAAAGAGGTTCAGCTATCGACTTCTTCATATTTATAAATTTCTTCGCGGCCTTAGACTGATTATCCCTGGTTGCGGCAACCTCAAGCGTTCCAATCCTCGTAGAATAGAGGACCGCCTCAAAAAGAGAACAATGGGCTGAAATGAAAATTGTGAGAAACACTACTATCACCAAAATGGTCATGCCGAGCCCCTCGCTGTATTAAGCTCAATTTGACTTCTAGTATCGAACAGTAAAAGTGGATTGGTTTTTGAAAGGAAAATCTTTAAAGTGACTTGCCCCAAAACAGAACGCGACGGCGAATCTGTTTCCGCAGCGTTGATTTGATTTCTATCCTGAATGATCATGCTAATCTCTATTGCTAGAGATGCTGGGGCGCTTTCGTATGTTCCAATTTATTACGTAAGGGTCCTTGGACAAAGTTTTTCCATCTTCATGCTTAGGTTAGGGTCTACTGCTCGTTTCTCAGCCGGTTTCAGCCTAATGACGCCGTATCCCTTCTGTCTGTATCGCTCGTCATCATGCATGACAATCGCCTTGGGTATAAATTTCAACTGATAACCAGCGTCGAACAGCCGTCTGGAGAAAGAGACATCCTCGCCCTGATAGAACCCAAGATCATCATTCCATGAATGATCATTAAACAAATAGTCCTTATAAATCCCATAGCCCCCGGTTACATACTGGCACTTGTCGAAAGTCTGGTCATACGTTCTCAAATAAGTGTAATTCTCAATTATATTCACCCAGTCGCAGTAGCGAGAAAGATCTGGGTTAAGTATTATCCCGGTGGCCACGTCAAAATCGCCCTTGATGGCGTTTACCGCTTCACCCCATTGAGGATGCAACAAAAAGTCATCGTCCAGGCAAACAAATTTGTTAAATTTAGCCGCCTGCGCCAGGACATTTCTCATTGCGCCAAGCCTTCCCTGATTTGCAGCTTCTTCCATCGGAAAAGCCCGAACACCGTCTGTGCCGTTCAAACCTGACACATTCCCGGCGACCATTATCTCATAATAATCCTGATACAATTTCTGGAATCTTATGGAGTCCAACAACTTCGAGAGTTTCTCCGGTCTTTTTCCATTAGTAATAATTCCAAAACTAAAACCTTTAGGTTTATGTGAGGTCCTTGTGCGGCCAGGCACCGTAGGCGGCAAGGCCTTGCCAAATTCAGTAAGAAGGTCTATTCGGGCGGAAAGAGTCAAAATCTCCAACCGATGTATCGCTGCAATGTTATCTTGCATTTCATTTCGCAGTATTTCAATTTCCTGCTTCACCAAACCCATGTCTTTATCCAACTCCACAGCGCAAGGCGTTAAAGTCGAACTGATTGCCATGGACGGCTGCTTCGAATTAACTATTCTCAAAGTTTCCAGCTCTCGTTTTAGAATTTCCAGTTCATTTCTGAGTGAAGCTACTTCCCCAGTTCCATTACCAGACCGGATCCTCTTGAAGAATGACCTGATCCTGCTGAATATGGTTTTATCCGACATCCTTTTTCTCCAAAGTAACAAAAGCGAGGAATTACCTTACTTCTTAAAATTTTTAACAACGGGCCAGAATAAAAGGCCCTGAACTCAATCAAGTCCTCCAGATCAGACAACTCTTGATCTGGACATAAGATTTCCTGGGTCTCTCAAAACAATCCTTACGATCATAGGAGTTAACCCAAAGAAATTCAATAAATATTTAGGCGCCTTCACAATCATTTGACATTTTCCGCCAAATCGAGCGCTACACGGCTTGCAAGACAGTTTCTTTCACTGACATCAAGGCCATATTTGTTACAGAAAGCCTTCAATGTCTCGACAGCCAGGACAGGCGCCCGCTCCGATACTGACGGCATTTGAAATTCCCAATATAATGACCGCAATTCCATTAGGTCTCTTTCAGTCAATTTTGGATTACATGATCGAAGGTTTC
The DNA here is from genome assembly GCA_031292235.1 of Syntrophaceae bacterium. Taxonomy (GTDB): domain Bacteria; phylum Desulfobacterota; class Desulfomonilia; order Desulfomonilales; family Desulfomonilaceae; genus CAJBEZ01. The sequence goes on from JARLHM010000251.1 coordinate 10,048, forward strand.
TGTCACTGATCCAAATGGCAGCCTGTAACTGATCGTCATAATTTTTAACCGAAGCCTGTTCGCTGTTTGTGTTCATTCTATATTGGTACAGGAACTCCGGGATGACGAAGGTATTGTCCTTGCGTGAAATCCTCGACCAAAGGTCAAAATCCTGAGCGAACCGCAGCCGAGTGTCGTACATTCCTGCGCCAACAATTGAGGATTTTCTGAACATGATCGTTCCGTGGCCATAGTTATTGTGAAAAAGCAACCTCCATAGCCTGTAAATTGGGTCGATAATCAATTCTTTCCTTTTTAGCACGTTCCCATGTTCATCGATTATGCTAAAGAAAGTACCTACCAGCTCCAATCTAGAGGACGATGAGATAATTTCGAACTGGTTCTCAAGTCTATCCGGCAGACTTAGGTCGTCAGCGTCCATTCTTGCTACATATTCAGCCTCCGCTAGCGCCAGTCCTCTATTAAGGGACCTTGTAAGCCCTCTGTTTTCGTGCGTCACAAGCCTTATTCTGTCGTCGCCAAAATTACGAATCCGATCACATACCGGTTCAGTTGAACCATCATCGATAATGAGGAACTCAAAATCAGTAAATGATTGGTTCAAGATACTCTCAACGGCAGAACCTAGATGGGCTGAACCATTGAAGACTGACATCAGGACAGTGACTTTGGGATGAAACATTGTTGATCAATCAGGTTGAGATGAATTTCTGGTCTGTATTTGTTCGGCGCGAGTATCCTGTTTATTAATTTCTCTCATTTTATACATGAGTGAAAGTTCAAGGTGAGCTATGCGTTGAAGAGAACAATTATCTATTACGAATTCTCTGGCGTTGATTGCAATCATTTTTGCGAATTCCCGGTCATTCATTACCCTTATTATCGCTGTTCTAAGACTTTGCTGGTCTGTAGCGCAAAGCAACCCATTATTTTCACTATTAATTATTTCTCTTATTCCAGGAGAGTCGCATCCAATCACCGGAATGGAACAAGCCATCGCCTCAATTAGCGCTTTTGGATGACCTTCGTACATTGATGGCAGAATAAAAGCTTTCGCTCCATTAATATATTTCGGAAGCTGGAAATTAGGGATACCGCCCTCCCATATAATTCTATCCTCCATGTCAGCGAATTTTCGTTGAAGATGGGGACGCAACCTACCCTCACCTATGATTAGCAGCCTGACATTTAACGGCCTAATAGCTTCAAAAAGCGCTTCAAGGTTTTTCTCAGGGGCTATTCGTCCTACAAAAATTATAGTATCCGGGTCTTTGGGAACATTGAGAGGTCTAAAAATATCTGTGTCTACATAATTGGGGATAACCACCAATTTGTTTTCAGCCCCGTTAACTCTCAATGAAACATCTTTTCGCATCGCCTCTGTAGTCACGACTATTCGATCGGCCTTGTTAAAGACTTTGTTCTCGACTCGAAAAGCCTCTCTCGTGATTGGAGCCTCCGGTCCATGCTCTCTGAGGCAATTTTGGGACCACATGTAACCACAACGCGCTATGAAAGGTTTTCCGAAAATACTGGACACTTCTGATGCGATTTCTGCACCGTATGTTTGGTTTGTCTTTATTAGGTCCAAGGATTCTAATATCTTGCCATGTATATCTGGCAATTCGGACTCATAACGCTCCAAGTCCAAACCCTGTTCATTGCAAGCGATCCCTATTCCCTGCAATCGCTCTAAATATTTCAGGTCTCCCGAACCGCCGTAGGTAACAAAGGTCACCTGATTTCCGGCTTTGATCATACGGAGATAGATCGCTATCTCGCGATCGAGATTGCCTACCATGTCCCATGTTTTTAGAGATACCCCACGAGTGAAAAATAGGCCGAGGTGAAAATTCATGAGGCGATTTCTCTGGCGATCCTCAAATATTTTTCCGCGACATCTTCGAGTCTTGATACTGTGATCAGGTTCCGAAACAACTCATAGTTGTCCGTGAGCCGGTCCAGTTGCTCCAACATCTCCTCCTCGGTCCTGAAAGGCAATCCTCCGGCGGAGACGAGTTCAGGATGCCCGCCATCTTTGTAATAGATCGCGGGAAGTCCACATGATAACGCCTCAATCAAAGCATTCGAACATGGATCGTTCTTGCTTCCAGTAATATATATGTCGTGATCTCGAAGCATATCGGCTAATTCTTCCGAAGGAACCGGGGGAACATGGTTTATGCGTTCAAATCTTTCTGAAACATTTCCAACGAATGTGTAATCATAGCTCCCCCAATCCAGGTTCTTTTCAATCCATCGGTAAATTGGACCACCCTTGCGGGGATTGTCTGACCAGCTTGTTGAGATAAGTCTAACTCTCCGATTTCGATTAAACTGGATACCCCCATTAGGATGGAAAATATCACTATCAACTGCGTTATGTATGATCACCGGGCTGACAGGATTGTATCCCATATCGGCAATGCGTTGATATGTCCATGCCGATTGTAACACTGTGGCTGAAGCAAATCTCTGATTCAGCTCAAAACATAGGTCATCTTTTTCTCGGTCATATCCTCTGATCAGGTGAATGGGCCCATCAATCCTGTGGACAACGTTTAGTCGATGGTTCCTGCCAAATTCGAGGAACCGTTCAACGTCAAAATGGATTGAATTCAAAACATAAGCGTCTATAGACTCATCAAGTTCGTTTTCACGAACCTCCACCCCCAGCTTCAGGAGGCCTTTCTTCAAGGCCATCATGAACTGGTTTCCTCCACCGTAAGGAGGCTTGAAGAAACTGTGCCAAAGGCAAATTGTAAATTTGGATCTGGGTTTCAAATTGGTCGGCTTGTTCCAGAAAAACTTGCCCTTTTTTCGACCCGGATCAACCAGTTCAATTGGGGGTCCCTGGTTTCGCAACGTCTTGCTGATTTGCGAGTAAACACTTCTAAAGAAAGGGATTAGGGATGTTGGAGAATGTTTTTCAATTACTCTCTCGTGCAACCCCATCACTAACGGGGCGAGGTCATTACGGCTTATATCGCTATCTATTATATCTACGGCTTCTAGTGGATCATCAAACAAGCATTCAGGTTCGAGCGTGTCAGTGGCCAAACCGACCCTTGAACTGATAACTTTACGCATTGAAGCCCCGGCTTCAAGGATGGCGTGAGGGCCACCCTCCGACCTGCTGCTTACAACATAGAGATCGAGCATGTTATACAAAAGATTCAGAGTTTCCCGTGAAAGAGCATTTACTTTTAAATCATCAGTTCCAATCTCTTGTCCAACATACGTAAAAGGTATCTCACGTTCGCGAAGTCGGCCTAATAGCCAGTGCCGTCGCGGGCCGGCAAGAATGGCATGAAAGTTTAATCTTCTCCTTTTTAGTTGGGTGAGGATTTCCAGAAAAATGTCAGGACCCTTTACCAGCTTAGGGGCTGACAAGTCGTGACCTTCAGTATCTCTCTGAAATGATCCTATCAGGTAACAGTTTGATGGTATTCTGTAATTACTACGCAACTTTTGTAGCGCAGGATCATCCGGAAGAAGCGGCTTAAATAAAGTTGTGTCTATGGCGTAAGGGACAAACTGACTTTTGATTCCAACCGATTCCAGTTGGCTTTTTGCCTGGGAATTGCGGGAGATCCATGTGGATATTACTGGAACAGCATGTCGATGCGGCATAAGAGAAAAATATCGAAAGGGCTCGCCCGGCACATGGGAAACTATCCACTTGCCACGAACCTTGTCCCAAGGCAGCAGGTTAAGCCCTTCCCACCAGGCCATATGAACAACTTCACACTCTTCTAGGTCAGCCAGATCAACTACACTCTCTAGTGCAAGGGCGGAAAGTCGAATGTCCTCGTCAATGGCCCAGCCCAAGCCATCGCCACCGGTCAGGAACACCTTAATTTTTTTCTCAGTTTGCACGCCTTAACTCCCAGTCTTGTTTAACAGCCGATTAATTCTGATCGAGCGCCCGATTTCACGGGGAGGGCTATACATGAGTCATAGCCGTTGAAGATTTGATCAATGAATTGTGAATAACATCAAGCCATTTGTCGAGACTGGTTCCGGTCTTGTGTTCTCCTGTGGACCTGCGGACACCCCGTCCCAAATGCAAAAATATTATATTCCAATCGTCATCGAACGCTCTATCCACTCTGACCCCTTTCAATGGCGAATCAGGGGATATATGATCGTCAAGTTCAGGGGCCCACAGGGTATTCCGACAGAAGAAAATGTCATAGCCCGCTTCCCGGAGCTTTAGCGTTACATTGTCTCCAACGTCCTGTTGAGGGAGATTTGGAAACAAAGTCAGATCGAGTTCTTTGAACAGTTGGAAGTCTACCATATATCCAAGAACATGAAGGACACCCTCCGGCGTCCTTGTCTTATCCAGCCTCACGCCGGCGGCGCGAACAGGGCCTGAGATTTTCGAACGGAGAAATGATAACCAACCACGAGAACAGGGGCAGGTATCCATGTGCATAAACATTACCAATGTGGAGGCCGGGTCGATTATCCTGATCCCGATTTCTAAACCTATTGCGTTCGCATAACTACCCCAATTTTTTTGATCCTCAGGTAGTCCGTTCGTATCAGAAGCTTCTTGCGCCTCAGGAGGCAACGGTTCAACCCGGTTGAGAGCAACATTTACGTCATCTCTATCCAGCAACCATTCGAGGTTTTGCCGTGGAGAATTGTTATCCACCACCCATACCTCATGACTCTCCGGGGTAAAATGCCTCACACCGTCAAGACACGCTTTCAAAAGGCTTTTTCCAATCTCGTTTATTAGGTGAGAAACAATGATAAGCTTTGGAGCGTCAACAGATCGGATGGTCCTGCGGAAAACCTCTACAGTGTAATTTCTTCCATCAATCATCAAGTCACAATGCCTAGGGGCTTCGCTCACTGTCGTGTCCTTTCGACGGGGTCCGCTAGAACCTGCTTAGTGCCCGTGATCATAAGGCTGTCACACCAGTCTATTCTAAATTCCACACATACGGTTTCTACCACCCAACGTTTGAGGGGATCGGATGTCAGAGGAAACTTGTTGTAACGTGAAATTCCATCGACTTCAAAACCGGCGAATCTTAGAAGACTATACAGGTCGTTGGCCCCCCAAGGTGTGATGTGGGAGATATCTCTCTGACGAACAGGGTGCGCAGTGTTCGGGACTGTCGCTACAAGCCTCCCTGGCCGGTTGAGTTTTGAAAAAGCGGACGTGACGACGTCCATTGCCCCCGGCACAGTCAAGTGCTCCAACATTTGGTTCGCAATAATCAGATCGAAGTTCAGATCTTCGGGAATTTCCGAAAAGGACCGAAAATCAAAAACACCGCCAGGGTCAGTATCGAGACAGTGGTAAAGAGGTGTCACAGCTCGAATTATTCTCTCAAAAGGTTTGTTGGCGCCAGCGCCAATGTCCAGAACTTTAGTATTGGATTGGAGAAATGACGAAATTTCGTCGTCAGGCGTTTTGATCGGGAAATTCCCGATAGACCCGAATCGCCTGAAGCATTCACTTCTCCATTTCATAAGACGGTTCCAGGAATGAGCGAGCGACTCAGTCATAAGTTTGTTCCCTTGATGAATCGTCCGAGATCGAATTGTTAGAACCGGTCGAATTTTGAACTTCGTCAAATGGGATCAATGTCCATTCAACCTTTCCACACACTATCCCTCGAGATCTTTCAGGACCTATTACGGCGAAGTTTATTATTCCGGCTATCCTTTCCAGAGTTTCGAAAGTCGCTGCGTCACGAGCCGCAAAATGAGCCTCATACGCTCCTGTTGATAGCCTGTTTTCAGGATACCAGGCCCGTAGTATATAGTGGTTTCGAGGGCCGGGCCCAATAAGCCCATCCTCCTTGGAAACATTCCACTTACACAGAATGCCTGCCATATTATGAAGCCCTAGAGAAAACATGGGATGTTCGAGATCTCTATGAATATGCAGATCAACCTCGATTCCAAAGGGCTGCTCGGCTCTAACTTCGGTCAATGTATTTCCATCCTGGTCAAACAAACGGGCTCCGAAAATGTTTACGTCCTCACTGGTGATGCGGCTTCTCACTCGATGTTCAACGCGTTTTTGTTCAGCCCTGAACACGAGAGTCTCATAGGCGTTGATAGCTTCAAGAGCAGAACCATCAGCGAGGAGTTTGCCCTGCTCCAACAATATTCCACGCTTTGCCACAAATTGCAGGGTTTCGAGACTGTGACTGACCAGCAGAATCGTAGCTCCACTCTCACGGAGTTCTCTAACCCTTGCGAGACTTTTATTCTGGAACTTTAGGTCCCCAACAGCAAAGGTTTCATCAATCAGGACCACATCGCTCTTGATGTTCACAGCGACTCCGAATCCCAGCCTGCTCAACATGCCACTCGAGTACATCCGGACTGGTTTGTCGAACCATTCACCAAGTTCCGTAAAGTCTTCAACATCCGGCAGAATTCGTTCTGTTTCGGAACGGGATAGCCCCATAATGGCGCCCAGCAACCGAACATTCTCCCTTCCCGTCAATTCTGTGTTAAGACCAGCGTTCAATTCAATCATTGGGAAAATGCGACCTAAGATTTCAACCCTGCCTTTGGTGGGAATCGTCACGCCTGCCAAAACCTTGAGCAATGTACTCTTGCCTGCCCCGTTACGTCCAACTATGCCCAGGGTCTCACCCCGGCGGACCTCGAGACTAACATCCTTGAGGGCCCACCAGTCTCCATCTTCATATTCCGAGTTTCGTCCCTTTATCAGGTTTATTCCTCTATGGATAAACCGTGGCATTGGGAGGCCATATCTTTTCCACAGGCCACTAATTCTAATAGTTACATCACTGGACATGATACTGTCACAAAACGTCGGCGAAATAATCCGACAATTTCCGGAAAAGCGGCCATGAGATGCTCATTATAAGGATCACCATGACCATAGCCAATACGAGCGGCTTGATTTCAGGAGACTGCCCCTTAATCAATACGGACCTGAAACCTTCAATCACTCCAACCATTGGATTCAACATGTAAATAGAGCGCCACTTTTCAGGAACAGAACTTAAAGGATAGATTACCGGGGTTATAAAAAGCCAGGCCTGCGTCAGGAACGGGGTCGCAAAAATGAAATCCTTCCTGAATGTGCCAAGACCGGCAAGGAGAATACCGATGGCAAATGACGCGCCTATCGTCAAGATCACCAGAAGAGGGACCCACAGTAGCGTTAAACCTACTGAAACCTTGTACCAGAACATCAGAATCGCCAGTATGATGGCTGACATGCCAAAATCAAACAAGGTCGCAAAAACAGCCGCTAGAGGAAAGACCTCCCTAGGCATTGAGATTTTTTTTATTATTTCAGCGTTCTGTATGATACTTGGTCCGCAAGCTGAAACTGAATTCGTGAAGAATGTCCATGGCACCAGACCGGTATAACTAAATAGAATGTATGGGACGCCATCGCTGGGAATATTCACGAAACCGCGTAACATGTTAAACAGAAGCATCAACACCACGGGCTGAATAAACGCCCACCACATTCCTAGTGACGAACGCCTGTAGCGGCTGGTCACATCTCGCACTACCAGAGCGCTTAATAGACTGAAGAATCGGGCAAATCTCCGACTGGTGGAAGAGACGTTTATGTATTTGCCACGGCTTTCGGACATCGTGCCTGACAACTTTTTACTCCCTCATTTTCGCATAAAAAACAGGACTCGAAGAATCTACAACGAGCCCTTTCATCAATTCGTTCTTATGGGGTAAAACTCAGAGGAAAGCAAGGATTCCAGTGAGTTCTTCTATGTTTTGAGTCAGTCTACGGCGCCACATATCAATTAGGCTATTCATCAGGTTTGTCGGTTTCGGTTTCTTGAAGTTTCGCCTCACGTGCCCGTTTCTTCTCTATCAGGCTCAATATAAAAATGCCGGTTTCATAAAATAATAACATAGGTACGGCCATTAGGGATTGATTAATTATGTCCGGCGTCGGTGACAAGATCGCGCCGATAATAAACGCGATTACAACGAAATAACGACGTCCCTTCTTCAGGAATGCGCTATCGACTATACCGAGCAACCCCATAAATACGATGATTATAGGGGTCTCAAAGACCAGACCAAATGACAGCATAAGCAACATGACCAATGAAACATATTCCCGGATCGCAATCATTGGCTTTAGTTCAGGTGTTGAATAACCCAGGAAAAATTTGAACGCCGCTGGAAAAACAATAAAATAAGCAAATATGGCCCCCAGGAAAAACAGAACTGTAGCGGCGAACACAAACGGGACCGCCAGTTTACGCTCTTTTTCCAGCAGTCCAGGCGCTATAAATAGCCAAATCTGATACATTATTAGAGGCAAGGCCAAAAAAAACGCTGTTACAAAGTCTACCTTGAGGTAAACAAAGAACGGGTCCGGTAGTCCTGTAAAAACCAGAGACGAATCTTTCGGAAGCAGTTTGATAATAGGAGCGGCCCAGAAGCTGAATAAATGTTCAGAAAAAGCCACGCAAATCAAGAAGCCTAAAACAATGGCGATAACACTTCGGATAAGTCTCTTTCTCAGTTCTTCTAGATGATCGAGAAACGACATCCTTGATTCGTCTTCGCTCACTGTTTTCTTCTCCTGGTCAAATCTTTATAGAAAGTGAGGTTTGGTTTAGGTGTTAGACTTTTCATGTTATTGTAACACAAAAAACCCCCAAGGAGTGGCCTAGGGGTTATCATGATTTGTTATCTTAAAACGGTCAGCGTCAAAAGGCAAGCCAGAAAAGCCCTTGCGCAGATCTAATCGGAACCTGAAATCTTGCAGTCGCAATTCTTCTCAGTCGTTTTTCTTGCGGAGAAAGGCGCCGCAAAATCGGGAATAGGGATCAGCGGTTGTTTGCTGTTACTGGCGGCATTCGTTCACGTAAACAGTATAGATCAGAATCCCAGTTCTTCAGTCTTCTTTAGTGGTGTAAAAGTGACTTCCAACGAGGCTTCTACCCCAGCAGAGGCAATTCCCATCTAGTTCCAGAGGCTCGTGAGAGCTAGGGACCATGAGTACAACGTGTTTCAGTTTGTCTGACGATGACATGATTTCCTCCTAGTCAAAGGCATAAATCAAAAACAGATTCTTTCATAAAGAGCCCTTCAAAAAGGTAGAGTCCATAACATCTCTACTTTAGCTCCTACCACCAAGGAGCTAATGAGGTGAGACCAAGCAACAGCCCCTGTCGTGACGGCGGGGTTTACGCCGCCTTGGTGGCGTTCGATGGTCATGGGGCAATGTCCTTGGTAAATATTCCAGTCAACGAATCCCGCAACTTCCATTCCTTGTAAGAGCCCGCGACGGTACTCGGCCGAAGCTTCCACGAAAAACCCTTCGTGCGCATACTGACTCCCGGTATGCGCATACGGAACTCCATTGTTGTCGCAAACGTTGAGATGTTGAATGGTGGCAAAAAGGAAGGGGAATGCTACGGCCTGAAGGCTCAGGCCACCTAGTCTCGGACACTGTTGCAAACGAATTCCTACGTACGGTTCATAAATTGTTACCGTGGTCTGCGCTTGCATCCAAGCCGCCGTATAGATGTAATCCGGGTTTGGATCGCTGAAGTTGGTAAGGAGAGACTCCAATCGGAACCCACCCACCAGAGCCGTCTCGCTGGATATTCGATACAGCATTTCTCCTCCAAGTTTATACGACTCCGAATTGCTGTGGCGCCATTCTCGGGTTCCTGGAGGGTTGTTGGTCCACGTGAGTTTCTGGCCAGCTTGTGGATTGTTAGCAATGAGGTAAGAGCCGTACACTCTGAGAACATACCGGTCCGCCAATCGGATCGGCAACGAGCCACCGACTTCGACCCCGCTGAGAGGATAGACGAAAAAAGACGATATACATGCCCCGGGAAGAACAAGTCCATCGTAGCCTACGTGGATCTGATTCGGGACTGTCATCCAGCCCACGTGTAAAGACGCCGCCGACCAGCAGTCTTGCTGCTCTGCCGCACCGGCGGCAATCCATCGCTGGTAAACCGATGCGTCCAATCTGGGGATTTCCGGGGGGCCAATCTCCTGCCCCACGGCATCAGAGACATGGAGGGAAATCAGCAAACAGAGCAGACCGAAAACCACATTTACGCGCCTTGAACTCATATCCATACCTCTTTTTGGTGAACACGCTTGAGAAAGAAATACCGCTCAAAAGATAACCACAAGGCACTTGCAAAGAAAAACCCCAACTCTCACGATACCACGCCTCAATGCAACAGAGACAAGCCTAGTGGTAACACTTCAGCTATCCAGTCAGATGCTAGGTTGCGAAGGTGGGTAACATATTCGGGCGATGGGCCTATAAAATTCTTGGTGAATCTGCTTGGTAGTAGTCGGGGAAAATGTTACAATCCAAAAGCATAATGTCAAGCAGAATAATGAACCATTCTTAACCATTTACTTACGTGAGTGGAAGGAGTCGGGGATATGGTCCTTTCGATGAGTGGAAGGTTTTGCTCGCATCACATAATTCGGTTGCAAGTCCAAGGGAGCAGCGGCTGTGGGTTTGCCTGATCGGGATTTTGGTGAGAAGATGAATAACTATATCCGATTACTTGAAGGAGGATTCAATGAGCCAAAATCTAAACAGCAAACCTTTGAGCGGCATCCTGGTCATCGATTTCACCCATGTTCTAAGTGGGCCTTTTTGTACGATGATGCTAGCTGACCAAGGCGCACGGGTGATTAAAATTGAAAAAGCTGGAACTGGGGACGACAGCAGGGCTTTTGGCCCATTTTACGAAGACAACTCTTCTGTCTATTTTGAATTCGTAAATAGAGGCAAGGAGAGTATCACCCTCAATCTTAAGGATACTGAGGATCTAGAACTCGCAAAAAAGATGATTTCCAAAGCAGACGTAGTTGTGGAAAATTTTCGGCCAGGAACCATGGAACGGCTTGGGTTAGGTCCGGATGATCTTCTTAAAAAGTATCCACAACTCATCGTATGCTCCATATCTGGATTTGGACAAACAGGGCCCATGAAATTTGAACCTGCATACGACACCGTAGTTCAGGCATTGAGCGGTCTAATGAGCGTGACAGGGTTTCCTGATGGTAAGCCGACGAG